>NZ_NRRU01000127.1 GCF_016583785.1 Rubrivivax gelatinosus
CTTCCACCCGGCGCTGATCGTCACCGAGCGTGGCGCCGGCTACCGCTTCGACACGCCCGTCGAGACCCTGGTCTGACATCAGTCCGGCGCCGACGACGGGGTGCTGCTGGACCTGCTGCTGGCGGTGGGATCGGGCGGCCTCTTCGCCTGGCTGCTGATGCGGCTGTGGCGCCAGCCGCCGGCGCCGGACTGATGTCAGACCAGGGTCTCGACGGGCGTGTCGAAGCGGTAGCCGGCGCCACGCTCGGTGACGATCAGCGCCGGGTGGAAGGGGTCGGCCTCGAGCTTGCGGCGCAGGCGCAGCACCTGCACGTCGACCGTGCGGTCGTAGACCTCGGCGCCGTTCAGGCGCGACAGGCCGAGCAGCTGGTCGCGGCTCAGCACCCGCTGCGGCGCGCCGCAGAACGCGACCAGCAGGTTGAACTCGTGGTTGCTGAGTTCGGTCTGCGTGCCGTCGGGCGCCAGCAGCCGGCGCGTGCGCAGGTTCAGCTCCCAGCCGGCGAAGCGGAAGGCGCGGCGCCGCTCCTCGCGCGCCGGCGCCTCGGCCGCAGCCTGCGCCGCCAGCGCACTGCGGCGCAGCTGGGCGCGGATGCGCGCCAGCAGTTCGCGCGGGCTGAAGGGCTTGGTGACGTAGTCGTCGGCGCCCAGCTCCAGCCCCATCACGCGATCGGCCTCCTCGGCCTTGCCGGTCAGCAGCACGATGGGCACGGCGGCGCGCTCGCGCAGGCGGCGCACCAGCTGCATGCCGTCCTCGCCGGGCAGGCGCAGGTCGAGCACGACCAGGTCGATCGCCTGGCTGTCGAAGACCGCCATCATCCGCGCGCCGCTCTCGACCGCGGTCACGCGCAGCTCGTTGGCGCCCAGGTACTCCTGCAGCAGCTCGCGGATGGCGGGGTCGTCGTCGACGGCCAGCACATGCGGCAGGGGCAGCGGCGAACCGGGAACGTCGACAGGCATGACAGACTTGCGTGGTGCAACAACCGGCTGCCACTGTAGCGCCTCCGCCCGCGGGCTCGCCGGGGCTGGCCGGCGCCTGGGGCGCGCTGGCGCGCAGCCGCTCGGTGCGCCTGCTGCTGGCGATCGAGCTGGTGGTGGTGCTGGCGGTCGTCGGCCAGCTCTGGTCGACGCGCCGGCAGGTGCTCGAAGCCGAGCAGCGCGACATCGGCGCGCTCGCCGGCGCGATGGCGGCCCAGGCCGACGCCACGCTGGAAGCCGCCGCCGCGGCACTGGGCACGACACGCGACGAACTCGCGCGCGGCCTGCTGCAGCCCGGCGCGCCTGGCGCCGACGCGCTGCTGCGCGCGCACATCGCCGGGCTGCCGCAGTTCCTCGCGCTCGGCGTCGCCGACGCCGACGGCCGGCCGGTCGCCTCGTCGCGCGGCACCCACGGGGCGCGCGCGCCGCTCGCCGGACGCGACTTCTTCGTCGCCGCGCGCGACGGCACACCCGGCGCGCTGCACCTGAGCCTGCCCTACGTCGCGCGCGCCGAGGACCCGGCCGCCGTCAGCGTCGCGATGGACTGGCGCGACGCCGACGGCCGGTTCCGCGGCGTGGTGATGCTCGAAGCCGACCCCGACTTCCTGGACCGCGCCTTCACGACGCTGTCGCCGTCGGCCGACACGCGCATGGCGATCTACCGGCGCGACCTCGGGCTGGTCGCCGACGGCCCGGGCGACAACACCCGGGCCTGGGCGCAGGACGACGCCGCGCACGGCCTGTGGAACGACCCGCAGCGTGGCCAGGCACGCGAGGTCCGCCTGCCCGGCGGCGAAGTGCGGCTGGTGTCGGCACGGGCACTGGCGCGTGCGCCGCTGCTGCTGGTGGTGTCGCGCAACCGCGCTGCGGCGCTCGCACCGTGGACTCGCCAGGCCTGGCTGGTGGGCGGCTTTGCCGGCTCGGCGCTGCTGGTGACGCTGCTGATGGGGCTGCGCAACGCGCGCGAGCAGGCGCGGCGCATCGCCTCGGAAGCCGCGCTGGCGGCCGGGCAGGCGCGCATGCTGCGCGCCTTCCAGGCGGCGCAGGAAGGCGCCTGGGAGTGGAACCCGGCGACCGGCCAGGCTTATCTGTCGCCGCGCATGAAGGAGCTGCTGGGCCTGGCGCGCGACGCCGAGATCGGCGACGAAACGGGCGCGACGGCGCTGCTGCATCCCGACGACATCGAACCGCTGCGCAGCGCCTTCCTGGACCACGTGCAGGGGCTTTCAGGCCCGTTCGACCGCGTCTTTCGTGTCCGGACCCCGGACGGCGGCTGGCGCCACGTGCGCACGCGCGGGCTGTCGACGACCGGCCCCGACGGCCCGATGCTGAGCGGCACGGCGACCGACGTCAGCGAGGAACTGCGTGCGCGCGAGGAGCGCCAGCGGCTGGAGGAGCAGCTGGGGCGCGCGCGCCGCATGGAAGCGCTGGGCGCACTCGCCGGCGGCGTGGCGCACGACTTCAACAACATCCTGGCCGCGGTGATCGGCTACGGCGAACTGGCCCGCGACGGCGCGGCGCCGGGCTCGGCGGCGCAGTGTCAGCTCGACCAGGTGCTGCTGGCGGGGCAGCGCGGCAAGGCGCTGGTCGAGCGCATCCTGGCCTTCAGCCGCGGCGCGCCGCGTGCCCACCAGCCGCTGCGGCTGCAGCCGCTGGTCGACGAGGTGCTGAAGCTGCTGGCCTCGTCGCTGCCGGCCGGCACGACGCTGGCGAGCCGGCTGCAAGCCCCCGACGCGGTGGTGCGCGGCGACGCCACCGCGGTCTTCGAGGCGGTGATGAACCTTTGCACCAACGGCCTGCAGGCGATGCCGCAGGGCGGCACGCTGAGCGTCGAGCTGAGCCGGGTCGAACTCGCGCACGAGCGCCAGTTGTTCGAAGGCCGGCTCGCGCCCGGCGCCTACGCCTGCCTGGTCGTCCAGGACCAGGGCACCGGCATCGCCGAGCAGGTGCTGCCGCACCTGTTCGAGCCCTTCTTCACCACCCGCAGCGCCGACGCGACCGGCGGCACGCACCGCGGCACCGGCCTCGGGCTGGCGGTGGTGCACGGTGTCGTCGTCGACCTGGGCGGTGCGATCGACCTGCAAACGCGCTGCGGCGAAGGCACACGCTTCGAGCTCTACCTGCCCTGGTCCGACGAGGCCGTGGCCGAAGACCCGGCCGGCGCCCACGCGGGCGTGGTGCCGCTGGGCGACGGCGAGGCGCTGCTCGTCGTCGACGACGAGCCGGCGCTCGTCGAGCTGGCCACGGAACTGCTGGCGGGGCTGGGTTACGAGCCCTTCGGCGTCGACTCCAGCGCCGAGGCGCTGCGCCGCTTCCAGGCCGAACCCGAACGCTTCGCGCTGCTGCTGACCGACGAGGTCATGCCCGGGCTGAGCGGCACCGCGCTGGCCGAGGCCGTGCACACGATCCGGCCGGAGCTGCCGGTGGTGCTGGTCAGCGGCTGGGGCGGCCCGCAGTTCGAGCAGCGGGCGGCGCGGGCCGGCATCAGCGTGACGCTGGCCAAGCCGCTGACGCGCGACGAGCTGGCGCAGGCGGTGGCACGCGCGCTGCGCGGCTGAACACAGCCGGGTTGCAGCCCGGGCTACAGCCGTAACGCGGGCGCCGCGGGCCGCAATCGCCGGGTGCGGGCCGGCTCGCACAGTGTGGTCAACGCATCGATTTCCGGTGCGGGTAACCGAAGAAGGTATCCACCATGTCCACTCGTTTCGCCAAGCCCCTCGTCGCCCTGAGCCTGCTCGCGGGCATCGCCGGTGCCGCGAACGCCGAAGGCCTGTACGTCGGCGGCGCCCTGAGCGCGCCGAACTACAGCAGCCAGATCAACGGCTTCGGCGGCGGCGACGGCGGTTCCGGCCCCGGCCTGAAGCTCTACGGCGGCTACAAGCTGTCGCCCAACCTCGCGCTCGAGAGCGGCTACTTCAACCTCGGCCGTTCGCACGCCGACGGCACCGGCGGCACCGCCAAGGCGCAGGGCATCTTCCTGGACGGCGTCGCCAGCTACGAGTTCGCGCCGAAGTGGTCGGTGCTGGGCAGCCTGGGCGTCGCCCAGGCGCACCTGAAGACCTCCGACGGCAGCGACGACAGCTCGGCGCTGAAGGTCGGCGCCGGCCTGCAGTACGACCTGAACAAGACGACCGCGCTGCGTGTCGGCTACGAGCGCTACCGCTTCACGAACGCGTTCGATGCCAAGCCCTACGTCGGCCAGACGACCTTTGGCGCGAACTTCGCGTTCTGAGGCACCCCGGCGGGCCTGGCGCCGGAATCGGCGCCACAAACAAGCAGAAGGCCCCGAGAGGGGCCGCATCAGCTGCGCGGCTGCTGATCCGTGGCTGCATGGCGCAAAAGCAGTGGGCCGCGCGTCGGCGCTGCGGTGCGGCGTCAGCCCGGGTGCGGCTCGCCGTGTGTTCGTTGCCGCACGGACCCGACGGCACCCGTCGCGTAAGTTCAATCTCAGAGGCGTTGACGAAGGGCCTTCAAAGACACCCGCCGTCACGCACACGCGAAACCCTCGGCGCGGCTCGCTTGCGCGACGCGTAGATGAGTCGAACGACTGCCCTGCTATCGGAGCGCATCGATGCACAGTCAAGAACGCGACAGCATTGCGAGCTTTCTGGATGGCGGCGTGTCGACCGGCGCGTCTTCCGAAGAGATCGCGACGCGGGTCGTGACGACCCTGCAGGATGTCGAACGGGCACTGGTTCCGATCATCGGCCAACGGGGAATGGTGGCGCTTTACAAGCGCAGCTTGCATCTGTCCAGAGCGCTGTACCCGTGGCTGCCGCAATCGGCTGACGCTTCCGGGTTCGCAGTCGATTTTGCTGCGCTGACTGGTTCTCTGGAGAACCGAACTCCCGCGGAAGTCGCCGCCGCCGGGGCCCAGTTGTTGACTCGCTTGCGGCATCTGCTGGCCACCCTGATCGGCGAATCGCTCACCGAGCGACTGCTTCTCCCCGTCTGGCCAACTCCTATCAGCGGTCGGTCCGTCGGGGACACCAAGCCATGAAGACCAAAGTAGTCATCAAGCGCCTAAGCACCGGGGTGCCGGGCCTGGACGAGATTCTGGGCGGTGGGTTGCCGGAGTTTTCGTTCAACCTGATCGCGGGGCCGCCCGGGTGTGGCAAGACGACGCTGGCCCATCAGATCATGTTTTCATTGGCGACACCTGAGCGGCCAGCCATCTATTTCACGGTCCTGGGCGAGCCGCCGCTGAAGATGTTGCGCTACCAGCAGCAGTTCGATTTCTTCAACTCCGATGCTCTCGGTCGCTCGGTTCGTTTCGTCAACCTGTCCGATGACGCCATGTCCGGTGACCTGGACCGGGTGCTCAAACGTATCGTCGACGAAGTGACAGCGCATGGCCCGGCGATCGTCGTCGTCGACTCGTTCCGCTCCGTCGCGCTCGCCAGCGAAGGCGACGGCAAGCCGAGCAACAGCCTGCAGCAGTTCGTCCAGCAACTGGGCATGTTGATGACGAGTTGGGAAGCCACCACATTCCTGGTCGGCGAGTGCTTCACCCAGGCCGATGCCAATCCGGTCTTCACCGTTTGCGACGGCTTGATCTCGCTGCAGCAGAGCGTGCAGCGCAACTCGATGGTCCGGAAGCTGGAGATTCTGAAGTGCCGGGGCCAGCCGACGCGGCCCGGCCTGCACACATTTCGCATCGGCGGCTCCGGCATCGAGGTCTTCCCGCCGCCCAGCGTGGCGCATCTGAGCAGCACCAGCGAACGGGCAGCCCTATCGGACTCCCGCGCGCTGATGGGTGTTGCCGGGCTCGATGACATGCTTGGCGGCGGACTGCCGAGGGGCTATTCGTTGCTCGTCGCCGGCCCGTCGGGATCGGGCAAGAGCATATTGGCCGCGGCCTTCCTCGCCGAGGGCGCAAGAGGCGGCGAGACCAGTGTCATCGCAGCCTTCGAGCAGCATCCGAATCGCTCGCGCAGCCGCATCGTCGCCGAACTCATCGCGAGCGGAAAGGTGGGCCTGGTCGAGAGCCGCGTCGCCGATCTGTCGATCGACGAGGTCGTCTACCTGTTGATGCGCGAAATTCGCCGGCTGGGTGCGACGCGAGTCGTCATCGATTCGCTATCGGGTTTCGAACTCGCTCTGGCGCCGACCTTCCGCGAGGACTTCCGAGAATCCCTTTCGAACCTCGTCACGTCGCTCGCCGGGGTCGGCGTGACCGTGCTGATGACATCGGAACTCGAGGATCGCTACACCGACCTTCGTTTCAGCCCCTACGGCACCGCATTCATGACCGACGCGATCATCGTTCAGCGGTACATCGAGGTCGACAGTCGCCTGCGGCGCGTGATGGCGGTCGTCAAGGTTCGAGCCAGTGCACATTCCGATCAGTTGCGCGAGTTCAGCATCGACTCCGACGGCATCCAGATCGGCCGCACGATCATCGACCAGGAAGGCCTGCTCGGCGGCCGGCCCACACGCAAACCCGCTGAACAGGCGCCCGTGACGGGTCCGGTGAAGCCCGATGGTTGATCTCCGCCAGCGCGCGACCTCGGCATGAGCGATGCATCGGACCGGCCGGCCAGTACGGCATCCGAGGGAGACGCCCGCCTCTCGAAGCTGAATCGGCAAGTGGCTGCGATGCGTGCGGTGCTGGTGGGACTGCTCCAGGAAGTGGTCGTGACCGAGGCACGACTGGATCGTGCTCAGGCGAACCTTCTGCAGGAAGCCAACGAGCAGCTGATCGTCAGCGCATTGGATGCGCAGCTGGAGGCGGAATCGGCCCACGGGGCGCTCGACGAGGCGGCTCGAGCGGCCGGGCTGGATGCACTCACCGGATTGCCCAATCGGGCCGTCCTGCTCGACCATCTGGAACTGGCCGTCTCCATGGCAAAACGCCATGCCAGACGTGTCGCCGTCCTGTTCCTGGACGTGGACTCATTCAAGCAGATCAACGACACCCTGGGCCATGCGGCGGGAGACGAGGCGCTGAAGTTGGTCGCCAACTGCTTGTCCTCGGTGGTACGCGAGAACGATACCGTCAGCCGACAGGGTGGTGACGAGTTCGTGGTGCTGCTGGCGGAAGTCAAGAATGCCGGAGATGCCCAAGCCGTCGCGGCGAAGGTGAACGCTGCCTTGGCTCGCTGCAGCCGGTTGGAAAACCGGCAGTTGCCGCTCAAGGTGAGCATCGGCATCAGCGTCTATCCGGAAAACGGCGAGGACGCCAGGGCATTGCTCGCGTTCGCCGACGCGGCCATGTACGCAGAAAAGCGGAACTGCAGGGAAGAAGCGGCACTTCCTCGCGACGCATCAGGGGAGCTTAGGGCGCAGACCGTCGACCGTTCCCCGTCGCGCCAGCACCCCGGCGCCCGGCACACGACCCTGGTCGAGCAGGAGGCGCGCCACCAGGAACTTCGCGATGCCAACGAAAACCTGATTCTGGCTGCGCTGGGCGCTCAGGAACTGCTGGCGGCAGCGCGGGAAGCCCGGCGCAGGCAGTCGGAGCTTCTGGTCATGGTCGCGAACGAACTGAGCGACCCGTTTGCGCCGATTCGCCTGGCAGCGTCGTCGCTGGGCATTGCTGGCGCCGAGGCGGCACTGCTGCCGCGCGTCCAGCGCATCGTCGAGGAACAGGCGCAACGACTGGAGCGCATGGTCAGGGAGTTGCTCGAGCAGCAAGACCGCGACCTCATGTGAACTCGTGGTCGTGCGAGAGGCCCTGGCTTTGCAAGGAGCATCCGGTGCGCTTGCGATGCCGGTCGAGGAACAGCAGCCCCAAGCCGTGTCCCGAACGGCGAGCGCGGGTCAGTGCCTGCGTGGCCTGGTCCTCGAAGGCCCGGCGGGTGTACAGACCCGTGAGCGCGTCGGTCGAGGCGGCCGCGGCGAGCTGGCGCTCGTGGTCGCGCCTAAGGGTTGCGTCGCGCATGAAGGCGGCGCCGCAGCGCCCGCTGTGCAGCTCGTGCTGCAGCACGAAGTCGGAGCGTCCGAAGCACGCGGCTCACGGTCCGAGCGTCAGCACCGCCTCGTGCAACTGGCCATCGTCGACCAAGGGCAGCGAGATGCCCGGCAGGGGCTGCCCGTCGAGCGCCAGGCCCTGCTGGCTGCCGCGCGTCACGGCGATCCGGTAGCGCGTCTCGTGGCGCCGGTAGTCGAGCGTGAAGCCGGGCCAGGACGCCGGGATGCACGGGCGCAGGTCCAGATGCGCGCCGCGCTCGTCCACCTGCAGCGTCAGCCCGAGAATCGACTCGACGATGAGCCGGTACATCCAGCCGGCCGACCCGGTGTACCAGGTCCACCCGCCACGGCCGCCGTGCGGCGCGATGCTGTAGACGTCGGCGGCCATGACATAGGGCTCGACCTTGTAGACGCCGACCTGCTCGGCGTCGCCGCCGTGGTGCAGCGGGTTGATGAGCTCGACGATCGCCCAGGCACGCTCGGCCTCGCCGAGTGCGGCCCAGGCCATCGCGACCCAGATCGCGCCGTGCGTGTACTGGCCACCGTTCTCGCGCACGCCCGGCAGGTAGCCGGCGATGTAGCCCGGGTTGGGCCCGCGCCGGTCGAAGGGCGGCTCCAGCAGCTGCACGATGCCGGTGTCGGCGTGCACCAGGTGCGTCTGCACGGCGTCCATCGCCTGGCGTGCACGCGCCGGCGTGGCGACGCCCGACAGCACTGCCCAGCTCTGCGAGATCGAGTCGATCCGGCACTCGACGGCGTCGTGCGTCCCGAGCGGCGTGCCGTCGTCGAAATAGGCGCGCCGGTACCAGCCGCCGTCCCAGCCGGCGTCCTCCAGCCGCACCGCGAGCGCGTCGCGTTCGGCCTCGCAGCGCGCGGCGAAGGCGGTGTCGCCGCAGCGCCGCGCCAGCGGGGCGAAGGCGCGCAGCACCTCGCAGAGGAAGAAGCCGAGCCAGACGCTCTCGCCCCGGCCGTGTTCGCCGACGCGGTTCATGCCGTCGTTCCAGTCGCCGGCACCCATCAGCGGCAGCCCGTGCTCCCCGAACGACAGCCCGTGTTCGACGGCGCGGCGCGCGTGCTCGTAGACGCTGGCGGTGCCCGCCGCACGCCCCGGGAGGTCGTAACGCGATTCGTCCGGCGGCAGCACCGGCGGCGCGTCGAGGAAACCGACCTCCTCTTCCAGCACGCCGCTGTCGTGCGTCGCGCCGACGTAGCGGGCCAGCGCCAGCGGCAGCCAGAGGTAGTCGTCCGAGATCCGCGTGCGCACGCCGCGGCCGGCTGGCGGGTGCCACCAGTGCTGAACGTCGCCCTCGGCGAACTGGCGGCCGGCGCAGCGCAGCAGCTGCTCGCGCAGCAGTTCAGGCCGCGCGTGCACCGTCGCCATCGCGTCCTGCAGCTGGTCGCGGAAGCCGAAGGCGCCGCCGGACTGGTAGTAGCCGCTGCGCGCCCACAGCCGGCACGCGACCGTCTGGTACATCAGCCAGCCGTTGGCCAGCAGGTCCAGCGTCGGTGACGGCGTGTGCAACTGCACCGCGCCGAGCAGCTCGTTCCAGTGCGCACGCACCGCGTCGAACACCGCGGCAGCGCGGGCATTGCCGCGGTTGGCCAGCACCAGCCGGTCGGCCTCGTCGGTGCTGCGGCCCATGCCGAGCCGGAACACGACCTCCCGCACCTGCCCCGGCGCCAGCTCCACGATGACCTGGATCGCGCCGCAGGGATCGAGACCCGCGCCGCTGCGGCCCGACAGCGTCGTCCGGCGCAGGGCCGCCGGGCGCCGCAGCGAATGGTTGCGGCCGATGAACTCGGCCCGGTCGCCGGTGACCGAGCCGCCGACACGCTCGGCCGGGTCGACGTCGAGAAAACCGACCCAGTCGCCGAAGTCGTTGCCGTAGCGGTTGCGTGCGTACAGCGCGCCGTGTTCGGCCGAGACCTCGGTCGCGACGTGCGGCGCGGTCTTCTCGCGCTGGTCGCCCAGCACCCATTCGACGTAGCCGGTGACCGACAGCCGGCGCGTGCGGTTGCCCTCGTTGCGCAGCACGATGCGCGAGAACTTGAGCGCGTCGTCCGGCGCGACGAAGACCGTCAGCGTGCTGTGCACACCGGCCCGCCGGTGCTCGAACGCGCTGTAGCCGAAGCCGTGGCGCGCGCGGTACGGCGGCGCGTCGGGGGCCTCACCGCCGATGGCCGGCGCCGGCTCGGACAGCGGCGACCAGACCTGCCCGCTCTCCTCGTCGCGCAGGTAGAACGCCTCGCCCGACGGGTCCGTGACCGGGTCGTTGTGCCACGGCGTCAGCCGCAGCTCATGGGCGTTCTCGCACCAGGTGTAGGCGCCGCCGGCCTCCGAGACGACGGTGCCGAAGCGCGGGTTGGCGATGACGTTGACCCACGGCGCCGGTGGCCGGCGCTGGCCGCAGGTGACGACGACGTACTCGCGGCCGTCGGGCGAAAAACCGCCGCTGCCGTTGAACTGCACGAGCCCGGCACAGGCCTCGACCAGTTCGGCCGCCACCGTCGCCGCCGACGGCCGGTCGACCGGCCGCGTCGCCGCCAGCGGCGGCGGGAAGTGCGCGCGGGTGCGCGGCGCCACCAGCTGCTGCTCGAGCGAGCCGCGGCGGTCGCTGATCACCGCGCGTGCGACCGCCTGCAGCAGCACGCGGTCCTCGACGGCGATCTGCTCGGCATGGCGCACGAAGATGCCGCCCGGGCGCTCGACGATGTGCGACTCGATGCTGCTGGCGATCAGGCTGACGATCTGATCGTGCAGCTGCTGGCGGTAGACGTCGCGCTCCTCGTTCCAGACGACGAGGTCGACCGCCAGCCCCTTCAGCCGCCACCAGGCGTGCGCCTGGATGAGGCGGCGCACCAGGTCCAGGTTCGCCGCGTCGCCGATCTGCAGCAGCACGATCGGCAGGTCGCCGGAGATCGCGTAGCCCCAGAGCCCCGCCTGGCCGCGCCGGTTCTGCAGCAGCGTGGCGCCCCCGGGCCGCCAGGTCGGCTGCGAGAACACCACCGCGTTGGCCAGCCGGGCATAGGTCTGCGCCGAGGCCTCGCTGGTGTTGATCTGGCGCAGCAGCACCTGGCTGTGGGTCCAGGCCAGCTCGAAGGCGCGGTCGGCCAGCCGCCGGTCCGCCGCCTTCAGTGCCAGTGCGACGCAGGCCTCGCGGCTGTCTGCGGCGCCGTAGACGATGTCGACGACCACGGTCTGGCCCGGCTCCAGCGTGACGACGCGGCGCGTCGCGACGACCGGGTCGAGCACCGCACCGGCAGTGCCCGACAGCGGCCCGCTCGCCTGCAGCGCAGCCGGCGCCTGCAAGCTGCGGCCGCGGCCGATGAAACGCGCGCGGTCGGTTTCGTGCGACACCTCGCCGGCCTGGGTGCCGTGCACCGTCACGAGGTGGAACATCGACGGCGGCCGTTCCTCGGCCGAGCGCGGCCGACGCGTGCAGACGATCGCCGGCGGGTGCTCGAGCAACTCGGTCTGCACGAAGAGCTTGCCGAAGGCCGGGTGCGCGGCATCGGCCGCAGGCGGCGCCAGCACGACCTCGCTGTAGGTCGTCAGCTCGATCGAGCGACGGCTGCGGCTGCGGTTGGTCAGGCGCATCCGGCGCAGCTCGAAGTCGTCCTCCGGCGAGACGACGACCTCGGTATAGACGTCTATGCCCTGGTCGCGGCGCCGGAACTCGGCGCGGCCCTCGGTGAAGACGGCCTCAAAGCGCTCAGGGGTCCAGCGTGTCGGCTGCGGCGTCGCCGACCAGACGATGCCGGTCTCGGTGTCGCGCAGGTAGCAGAAGCTGCCCCAGGCGTCGGCCGTGCCGTCCTCGCGCCAGCGCGTCAGCGCGGTGCCGTTCCAGCGGCTGTAGCCGCTGCCGGCGTGGGTCAGCATCACGTGGTAGCGGCCGTTGGACAGCAGCTGCACCTCGGGGTGCGGCGTCTGCACCGTCGTGAAGACGCGTGCCGGCAGCTGCCCCTCGGGCTCGCCGGCGCGCGCCTGCGGTGGCTCGGCCACCGGCGGCACCGTCGGCCCGGTGCGCGGCACGCGTTCCTGCAGCAGCAGCAGCGTCGCCTGCAGCGACGGGTCGGATTCGAAGCGCCGCTGCATCGGCTGGTCCAGCAGCACGTACGCCAGCGCCAGCAGCGACATCCCCTGGTGGTGCGCCATGTACGAGCGAACGATCGCACGGCGCTCGCCCGGCGGCAGCCGCGACGGCGTGTAGTCGACCGCCTCGTGCAGCCCGAAGGCGCCGGCCAGCCCCTCGGCGGCCAGCCGGCGGATGTTCTGCAGCGCCGCACGCGGCTCGACCATCACCGCCATCACGCTCGCGTACGGCGCGACGACGAGGTCGGCATCCAGCCCGCGACGCAGCCCGAGCCCGGGGACGCCGAACGCGCGGTACTGGTAGTTCAGCTGCGCGTCGGTGGTGTTGTAGCCCGACTCGGAGATGCCCCAGGGCACGCCGCGCAGGCGGCCGTGGCGGATCTGGCGCTCGACCGCACCCCGCATCGTCTGGCCGAGCAGCGTCTCGTCGTAGTTCGGCATCACGAGCATCGGCATCAGGTACTCGAACATCGAGCCGCTCCACGACAGCAGCACGCTGCGCCCGCCCAGCGTCGAGACCTGGCGCCCGAGCGCAAACCAGGCGCGCTGCGGCAGCTCGCCGGCGGCGATCGCGACGAAGGTGCCCAGGCGCGCCTCCGACGCCAGCAGGTCGTAGTGGCCGACGTCGCGCCGCCGGTCGTCGACGTTGAAGCCGATCGTCAGCAGATCGCGCTCCTCGTCGTAGAGAAAGCGGAAGTCCATCGCCGCCATCGACTCGGCGCGTCGCGCCAGCTGCTGTGCGGCGGTGCGGCGCAAGGCCATCGCCGCCAGGTCCCATCCCGCGCCGCTGCCCAGGGTGGCCAGGGTGTCGACCTCGGCCAGTGCCGCGGCGCACTGGCGCTGCAGCGCCCGCGC
>NZ_NRRU01000128.1 GCF_016583785.1 Rubrivivax gelatinosus
GTACCGCCTGTTCCCGCCCTGCTCCCCGCCCCAGGAGGCCCTCGCATGATCAAGACCACGCTCGCGGCGCTCGCGCTGGCCGTCGCCACCGCGGCCGGCGCCCAGGACATCAAGGCGCGCATAGGCACCAGCCTGCCCGACAGCCACCCGCAGACCCTGGGCGCACGCAAGTTCGCCGAACTCGCCGACAAGAAGAGCAAGGGCCGCATCCGCATCGCGGTCTTCTCCAACGCCCAGCTCGGCAGCGACCAGCAGATGCAGGCGGCGCTGCGCGGCGGCACGCAGGAGTTCACGGTGCCCAGCACGGCGACGCTGGCCAACCTGGTGAAGGAGTTCGGCGTCATCGGCCTGCCGTTCTCGTTCGCCAGCGAGCAGCAGGCCGACGCCGTGCTCGACGGCCCGTTCGGCCAGTCGCTGCTGGCGCGCCTGCCCGAGAAGGATCTGGTCGGCCTGGCGTTCTGGGAGAACGGCTTTCGCAACATCACCAACAGCCGGCGCCCGATCGCGCGCGCCGAGGACGTGGTCGGGCTGAAGCTGCGCACGATGCAGAAAAGCCTCTACATCGACCTCTTCAACGGCCTGGGCGCCAACGCCGTGCCGATGGCAGTGAACGAACTCTTCACCGCGCTGGAGACCCGCGCCGTCGACGGCCAGGAGAACCCGTACACGGTGGTCTACACGCAGAAGTTCTACGACGTGCAGAAGTACCTGTCGACCACCGGCCACGCCTACGACGCGCTGGTGCTGGTCGTGTCGAAGAAGTTCTGGGACCGGCTGGCACCGGCCGACCGGGCGCTGCTGCAGCAGGCCGCCGCCGAGGCCACCGTCTACCAGCGCCAGACCAGCCGCGCGCTCAACACCTCGCTGCGCGCCGAACTGGTGAAGCAGGGCATGCAGATCAACGAGGTGCCCGAGGCCGAACGCGCCCGCATGCGCGAGCGGCTCGCGCCTGTGATCGCCAAGTACCAGGCCGCCGTCGGCGAGGACACCGCCAAGGCCTTCTTCGACGCCATCGCGAACGCGGCGCGCTGACGCCACCCCACCACAACGACAAGGAGACACGATGAACATCACCCGCCGCGCCATGGGCGCCCTGCTGCTGGCCGCGCTCGCCGGCCTGTCGCTGCCCGCCGCCGCGCAGCAGCGCCTGCGTTTCGGCCATGCGCACTCGGAGACCGACTCGCAGCACCTGGCGGCGCTTGAGTTCGCGAAGAAGGTCAAGGCGCGCACCCAGGGCGCCATCGAGATCCAGGTCTTCGCCAACAACCAGCTCGGCAACGACAACACGATGATCGCCGGCGTTCGCGGCGGCACCATCGACATGGAGACCTCGGGCAACCCGTTCTTCACCGGCATGGCGCCGAAGCTGAACGTGCTCGACCTGCCCTACCAGTTCGACAACGCCGAACAGGCCTACAAGGTGCTGGACGGCCCCATCGGCCGCGGCCTGCTGGGCGAGCTGGAGACGCACGGCCTGAAGGGCCTGGCGTTCTGGGAGGTGGGTTTTCGCAGCCTGGCCAACAGCCGCCGGCCGGTGCTCAGGGCCGAGGACATCAAGGGCCTGAAGCTGCGCACGACGCCCAACCCGGCGCACATCAAGGCCTTCCAGCTGATGGGCGCCAGCCCGCAGCCCATGCCCTTCGGCGAGGTCTACGCGGCGCTGGAGTCCAAGGCGATCGACGGCCACGAGAACCCGCCGACGCTGATGCTGTCGTCGAAGATGAACGAGGTGCAGAACTACCTGTCGCTGACGCGGCACGCCTACACCGCGCTGATCGTGGTGATGAACAAGGCCAAGTTCGACGCCCTCAAGCCCGAGTACCAGCAGGTGCTGCTGCAGGAAGCCGCCGCGGCCGCGAAGCTGCAGCGCGAGCTCAACACCAAGGGCGAGGCCAGCGCGCTGGTGCAGCTGAAGGCCGGCGGCATGCAGATCGTCGACAACCCCGACATGAGCAGCGTGCGCGACCTGGTGCGCCGCGAGACGCGCAAGCAGTTCGCCGAGAAGAACGGCGACGAGCTGCTCAAGGCCATCGACGCCCAGCGCTGAACCCGGGCCCGGCACCGTGAGCCCCCTGCCCCAGGCGATCGTCGACACGCACCACCACCTGTGGTCGCTGTCGGCCGGCTGCTACCCGTGGCTGCAGCACGGCTACGACGCCGAGCGATTCATCCTCGGCGAGTACCGCGCGCTGTGCCGCGACTACGGCCCGGCCGAGCTGCGCCGCGACATCGGCGCGCTGCCGGTGGTGGCCAGCGTGCACGTCGAGGCCGAGCGCGAGCGCACCGAGGCGCTGGCCGAGACCGCCTGGCTGGACGCCGTGGCCGACGCGCACGGCCTGCCCACGGCCATCGTCTGCTGGGTCGACCTGCTGGCCGACGACGTCGAGCAGCGCCTGGACGAGCAGCTGCGCTGGCGCCGCGTGCGCGGCGTGCGCTTCAAGCCGGTGGCGGCCGCCGACGCGCGTGCCAGCGTGCAGGGCCGGCCAGGCTCGCTGCAGGACCCGCGCTGGCAGCGCGGCCTGCGCGCGCTGGCCGAACGCGGCCTGCTGTGGGAGCTGCGTGTCCCGTACTGGCACCTGGCCGAAGCCGCGACGCTGGTCGCCGCCGTGCCCGGCCTGCAGGTCGTCGTGCAGCACCTGGGCCTGCCCTGGGACCGCGACGACGCCGGCCTCGCCGTCTGGCGGCGCGGGCTGCAGGCGCTGGCCGCCCTGCCCGGCGTGCACCTGAAGCTCTCGGAGCTGGGCCTGCGCGACCGGCCCTGGCGCCTGGCCGAGAACGCGCCGCTGCTGGCCGACGCGGTGGCGACGTTCGGCGCCGCACGCTGCCTGTTCGGCAGCAACTTCCCGGTGGCCGGCCTGCGCATCGGCTACGGCGAGCTGGTCGCCGCGACGAGCCAGGCGCTGGCCCACCTGCCCGATTCCGAGCGTCGTGCGATCTGGCACGACAACGCGGTGGCGCTGTATCGCCTGCCCCGCCGCTGACATCCAAGAAGACAAGGAGACACCGTGATCACCGCCCCGCTTTCCCGTGCCGTCGAGGTGCTGCTCGTGCTGCTGCTGGGCACGATGGTCGTGCTCGTGTTCGGCAACGTCGTGCTGCGCTACGGCTTCAACTCCGGCATCGTGTTCTCCGAGGAGATGTCGCGTTTCGTCTTTGTCTGGCTGACGATGTTCGGCGCGCTGCTGGCGATGCGCGAACGCGCCCACCTGGGCATGACCAGCGTCATCGCCGCCTTGCCGCCGGCCGGCCGCCGCATCGCGCGTTTCGCCTCCGACGCGCTCATCCTCGGCTGCTGCGCGCTGCTGGCGCACGGGGCGTGGAAGCAGGCGGTGATCGCCTTCGACGACCACGCCCCGGTCACCGGGCTGTCGATGGCCTGGATGGTGGGCCCGCTGGTCCTGGTGGCCGTCGGCATGGGTGCGCTCGCCGCCACCGACCTGTGGCGGCAGGCCACCGGCCGCTTCCCGGCCGAAGAACTGGTGCCCGGCCCCGGCGCCAGCACCGAGTGACGGGAGCCCCGCGATGACCGTGCTCGTCTTCATCGGCTCGCTGCTCGGCGCGATGGCGCTGGGCATGCCCATCGCGTTCGCGCTGCTGAGCTGCGGCGTGGCGCTGATGGTCCACCTGGACAACTTCGACACCCAGATCCTTGCCCAGAACCTGCTGGAGGGCGCCAACAGCTACCCGCTGATGGCGGTGCCCTTCTTCATGCTGGCCGGCGAGCTGATGAACGCCGGCGGCCTGTCGCGCCGCATCATCGCGCTGGCGCAGTCGCTGGTCGGCCACGTGCGCGGGGGGCTGGGCTACGTCGCCATCATCGCGGCGCTGGTGATGGCCAGCATCTCGGGCTCGGCGGTGGCCGACACCGCGGCGCTGGCGGCGATCCTGGTGCCGATGATGCGCCGCGCCGGCTACGACGTGCCGCGCTCCTGCGGCCTGATCGCCTCGGGCGGCATCATCGCGCCGGTGATCCCGCCGTCGATCGGCTTCGTCGTCTTCGGCGTCGCCGGCGGCGTGTCGGTGACCAAGCTCTTCCTCGCCGGCATCGTGCCCGGCGTGCTGATGGGCGTGGTGCTGTGGGCCACCTGGTGGTTCTGCGCCCGGCGCGACGCGCCGCCGGTCGCCGAGGCGCGGTTCGACGCCGGCGTCGCGCTGCGTGCGCTGCGCGACGGCGTCTGGGCGCTGGTGCTGCCGGTGGTGATCATCGGCGGCATGAAGCTCGGCGTGTTCACGCCGACCGAGGCCGCGGTGGTGGCGGCGGTGTATTCGCTGCTGGTCGGCGGCCTCGTCTACCACGAGCTGCGCTGGCGCGAACTGCCGCGGCTGATGCTGGCCGCAGCCAAGACCAGCAGCGTCGTGATGTTCCTCGTCGCCTGCGCGCTGGTCTCGGCCTGGGTGATCACGGTGGCGCAGATACCGCAGGAAGTCAGCGAGCTGCTGCGCCCGCTGCTCGAACACAAGATCCTGCTGATGATGGCGATGATGGCGCTGGTGGTCGTCGTCGGCACCGCGCTGGACTTCATGCCGACGGTGCTGATCCTCACGCCGGTGCTGATGCCGATGGTCAAGCTGGCCGGCATCGACCCCGTGTACTTCGGCGTGCTGTTCATCATGAACAACGCCATCGGCCTGCTGACGCCGCCGGTGGGCACGGTGCTCAACGTCGTCGCCGGCGTCGGCCGCGAAGACCTGGGCCGCGTCACGCGCGGCGTGCTGCCCTTCCTGACGGCGCAGACGCTGCTGCTGCTCCTCTTCGTGCTCTTCCCCGCGCTGGTGATGGTGCCGGCGCGCTGGTTCTACTGACCCCACGTTGGAACGGAGACAACGCGATGAAGATTCCCCGTCGCCTGCTGCTGCTGTCGGCCCTGGCCGCGGCGCTGCCCGCCGCCGCCCAGGACTGGCCCAGCCGCCCGCTGCGCCTGATGGTCGGCTCCTCCGCCGGCGGCGGCACCGACGCGATGGCGCGTGCCGTCGCCGACAAGCTCGGCCCGGCGCTGAAGACCAGCGTCGTGGTCGAGAACCGCCGCGGCGCGTCGAACACGCTGGCCGCCGACACCACCGCCAAGTCCAGCGACGGCCACACGCTGCTGATGGGCGTGTCGACGGCGCAGGCCATCGTGCCGCACCTGATGAAGCTGGCCTACGACAACGAGCGTGACCTGGCGCCGGTGGCTTTCGTCGGCGCGGTGCCCAACGTGCTGGTCGTCAGCAAGGACCTGCCCGTCAAGACCGTCGCCGACCTGGTGAAGCTGGCCCGCGACAAGCCCGGCCAGCTGAACTTCGCCTCCAGCGGCAGCGGCAGCACGCAGCACATCGCCGCCGAGCTGTTCAAGGAAGCCACCGGCACCTTCATCACCCACATTCCCTATCGCGGCAGCGGCCCGGCGCTGGTCGACCTGATCGCCGGCCAGGTGCAGATGAGCTTCGACACGCTGGCCTCGGTGTCGGGCCACATCCGCAGCGGCAAGGTGCGCGCGCTGGCGGTGGCCTCGGCGCGGCGCAACCCCGCGCTGCCCGAGGTGCCGACGCTGGCCGAGGCCGGTGTCAAAGGCGTGGAGATGAGCGCCTGGTACGGCGTGTACATGCCCGCGGCGACACCCAAGGCGGTGCAGCAGCGTGTGCACGACGAGGTGAACCGCGTGCTCGCGCTGCCCGACACCAAGGCACGCCTGGCCGCGATCGGCAGCGAGGCGACGCCGCTGAGCCAGGCCGAGTTCGCCGCCTTCCACGCCGCCGAGAACCGGCGCTACGCCGACCTGGTGAAGCGCCGCAGCATCAAGCTGGATTGATGGCCCACCCCCGAAGCGGCTTCGCCGCGCCCCCTCGAGGGTGCGACCCCAGCGGCCGGGCAGCGCCCGTCCGCGGCGTCCGCTGGATGCGCCTGCCGCTGACCTCACCGGTGCCCATCGGCACCTTGGAGAACCGTGTTGAACCCAAGTGAACTCCCCGTCGTCGCCCTCACGCTGGGCGACCCCGCCGGCATCGGCGCCGAGCTGATCGCGCGCCTGCTGGCGCGCCCCGAGACCGGCGCCACCGCCAACGTCGTGCTCGTCGGCGACCGCTGGCTGTGGGACGAAGGCCAGCGCATCGCCGGCAGCGCCGTCGAGCTGGCGCCGGTGGCCTCGTTCGCCGAGGTGCGTGGCCGCGCCGACCGCTCGCGCCCCGCCTTCCTGGCCGTCGACACGGTGCTGCCGTCGCAGGTGCAGCGCGGTGTGGCCGCGGCCCCCGGCGGCGCCTCGGTGCTGGCGGTGCTGGACCGCTGCATGGACGCGGTGCAGGCCGGCCATGTCGACGCCATCACCTTCGCGCCGCTGAACAAGCAGGCGATGAAGCTCGGCGGCCTGAAACACGAGGACGAGCTGCACCACTTCGCCGAGTACCTGGGCGTCAGCGGCTACTTCTGCGAGTTCAACACGCTGCGCGGGCTGTGGACTTCGCGCATCTCCTCGCACGTGCCGCTGAAGGACGTGCCGAAGTACATCGAGCACCAGCGCATCGTCGACGCCGCAACGCTGATCTACCGCTCGCTGCAGGCCAACGGCGTCGCCGCGCCGCGTGTGGCGGTGGCCGGCATCAACCCGCACAACGGCGACGGCGGCACCTGCGGGCGCGAGGAGATCGAGGTCATCGCGCCGGCGGTGGCCACGCTCAACGCCCGCGGGCTGCCGGTCGTCGGGCCCTTCCCGGCCGACACGATCTTCCTGCGCGCCCGCGACGGCGAACTCGACGCCATCGTCACGATGTACCACGACCAGGGGCAGATCGCGCTGAAGCTGCTGGGCTTCAGCCAGGGCGTCACGGTCCAGGGCGGCCTGCCGATCCCGATCACCACGCCGGCACACGGCACCGCCTACGACATCGCCGGCCTGGGCCGCGCCAACGTCGATGCCACCGCCAACGCCTTCGCCATCGCGGCGCGCATGGGGCGCGCCCGCCTGAACTGACTTCGCAGACAACAAAGAGAGGGAACCCACGATGAAGATCACCAACGTCCGCGCCCGCGTCTTCGAATGGAAGGGCAAGACCGTGCCGCCGCAGGGCAACTTCTGCTCGAACGCGATGGACCTGCTGTATTCGCCGGTCGAGACGATGCAGACCTTCCGCTTCCACGGCTGGACCGTGGTCGAGGTCGAGACCGACACCGGCCTCGTCGGCTACGGCAACGTGGCGCTGGCGCCGCGCATCGCCAAGCAGATCGTCGACCAGTACCTGGCGCCGCTGGTGCTGGGCCAGGACCCCTGGGACTACGAGTACCTGAACCAGCGCATGTACCGCGCGACCCACGCCTGGGGCCGCAAGGGCGTGGGCATGGCGGCGATCTCGGCGGTGGACATCGCGCTCTGGGACCTGCTGGGCAAGAGCACAGGCAAGCCGGTCTTCAAGCTGCTGGGCGGGCGCACGAAGGAAAAGATCCCCTGCTACTACAGCAAGCTCTACCGCACCGACCTCGACGAGATGCAGCGCGAGGCCGAGACCTATCTGAAGCAGGGTTTCAGCGCCTTCAAGATGCGTTTCGGCCACGGCCCGGCGCACCTGCAGCAAGGCGTGGTCGAGAACCTGAAGGCCGTGGAGGCGGTGCGCGAGGTCATCGGCTACGACACCGACCTGATGCTCGAGTGCTACATGGGCTGGAACCTCGAGTACACCAAACGCATCCTGCCCAAGCTGGCGAAGTACCAGCCGCGCTGGCTGGAGGAGCCGGTGATCGCCGACGACATCGACGGCTACGCCGAGCTGAACGCGATGAACATCATCCCGATCAGCGGCGGCGAGCACGAGTTCAGCCTCTACGGCTTCAAGCAGCTGCTCGAGCGCAAGGCGGTGAGCGTGGTGCAGTACGACACCAACCGCGTCGGCGGCATCACGATGGCGCACAAGATCAACGCGCTGTGCGAGGCCTACAGCGTGCCGGTGGTGCCGCACGCCGGGCAGATGCACAACTACCACCTGACGATGAGCACGCTGGCCTCGCCGATGAGCGAGTACTTCCCGATGTTCGACGTCGAGGTCGGCAACGAACTCTTCTACTACATCTTCGACGGCGAGCCGGTGGCCGAGAACGGCTTCGTGCAGCTCGACGACGACAAGCCCGGCCTGGGCCTGACGCTGAAGACCGAGTACCTGGACCAGTTCGACATCCTCGAATGAGGGCCTGGCAGCGCCCGCCCCCACCGGCCGCGCCGCGGCCACCCCCGACATGGAGACAACGAGTTGAATCGACGCTACAAGGGCGTGTTCCCGGTGGTGCCCACCACCTTCACCGAAACCGGCGAGCTCGACCTCGCCAGCCAGAAGCGCTGCGTCGACTTCATGATCGACGCCGGCTCCGACGGCCTGTGCATCCTGGCCAACTTCTCCGAGCAGTTCGTGCTCTCGGACGATGACCGCGAGTTGCTGACGCGCTCGATCCTCGAACACGTCGCCGGCCGTGTGCCGGTGATCGTCACGACCACGCACTTCGGCACCCGCGTCTGCGCCGAGCGCAGCCGGCGTGCGCAGGACATGGGCGCGGCGATGGTGATGGTGATGCCGCCCTATCACGGCGCGACGATCCGCGTCTCGGAGACGCAGGTGCACGAGTTCTATTCGCGCCTGTCGGACGCGCTGGACATCCCGATCATGGTCCAGGACGCGCCGGTGGCCGGCACGCCGATGAGCGCCGCCTTCCTCGCCCGGCTGGCGCGCGAGACGGCCCGGGTGCGCTACTTCAAGATCGAGACGCCCGGGGCCGCGAGCAAGCTGCGCGAGCTGATCGCGCTGGGCGGCGACGCCATCGAAGGCCCCTGGGACGGCGAGGAGGCGATCACGCTGTGGCCCGACCTGGAGGCCGGCGCCACCGGCGCGATGACCGGCGGCGCCTATCCCGACGGCATCCGCAGCATCCTCGACGCCTGGACCGCCGGCCGGCACGACGAGGCCTTCCAGGCCTACGCACGCTGGCTGCCGCTGATCAACTGCGAGAACCGCCAGGGCGGAATCCTGTCGGCCAAGGCGCTGATGAAGGAAGGCGGCGTCATCGAATGCGAGGCGCCGCGCCACCCGTTCCCGGCCATGCACCCCGCGGTGCGCGCCGGGCTGATCGCCACCGCACGCCGGCTCGACCCGCTGGTGCTGCGCTGGGGCCGCTGAAGGACATCGAGATGGACCAGTACCGCAACTTCATCGCCGGCGAATGGGTCGAGGGTGTCGCCACCCGGCCCAACGTCAACCCGTCGGACACCACCGACATCCTCGGCCACTACGCCCAGGCCGACGCCGGGCAGGCCGAGCAGGCCATCGCCGCGGCGCGCGCCGCGTTCAAGACCTGGCGCCGCAGCACGCCGCAGCAGCGTTTCGACGTGCTCGACGCGGTCGGCAACGAGATCCTGGCGCGCAAGGACGAGATCGGCCGGCAACTCGCGCGCGAAGAAGGCAAGACGCTGCCCGAAGGCATAGGCGAGACGGTGCGCGCGGCGATGATCTTCAAGTTCTTCGCCGGCGAGGCGCTGCGCGTCGGCGGCGAGCTCGTGCCCTCGGTGCGGCCGGGCGTCGGCGTCGAGGTCTTCCGCCAGCCGCTGGGCGTGGTCGGGCTGATCGCGCCGTGGAACTTCCCCATCGCGATCCCGGCCTGGAAGATCGCGCCGGCGCTGGCCTTCGGCAACTGCGTCGTCTTCAAGCCGGCCGAGCTGGTGCCGGCGTCGGCCTGGACGCTGGCCGAGATCCTGTCGCGCAGCGGCCTGCCGGCCGGCGTCTTCAACCTCGTGATGGGCGCGGGCTCGCAGGTCGGCCACGCGCTGGTGCAGTCGCGCGAGGTCGACGCGCTGAGCTTCACCGGCTCGGTGGCCACCGGGCGGCGCATCGTCGCCGACGTCGCCGCGCGTGGCGGCAAGGTGCAGGCCGAGATGGGCGGCAAGAACCCGCTCGTCGTGCTGGACGACGCCGACCTGGACGTCGCCGTCAACGCCGCGGTGCAGAGCGGCTTCTTCAGCACCGGGCAGCGCTGCACGGCGTCGAGCCGGATCATCGTCACCGCCGGCATTCACGAACGTTTCGTCGACGCCTGCATCGACCGGCTGAGGAAGCTGAACGTCGGCCACGCGCTCGACGCCGGTACCGACATCGGCCCGGTGGTCGACGCGCAGCAGCTGGCGCAGAACCTGCGCTACGTCGACATCGCACGCCGCGAAGGCGGCGTGGTGTTCGGCGGCGAGGCTGTGGAGCGGCGCACGCCCGGCTTCTACCAGCTGCCGGCGCTGATCACCGGCACGACGCCGGCGATGACGATCAACCGCGAGGAGGTCTTTGGCCCGGTAGCCAGCGTGATCCGGGTGCAGGACGCCGACGAGGCGCTGGCGGTGGCCAACGACACCGAGTTCGGCCTGGCCGCCGGCATCTGCACCACTTCGCTGAAGCAGGCCACGCGCTTCAAGCAGGAAGCCGAGGCCGGCATGGTGATGGTCAACCTGCCGACCGCGGGCGTGGACTACCACGTGCCCTTCGGCGGCCGCAAGGGCAGCAGCTACGGGCCGCGCGAACAAGGCCGGTATGCGGCCGAGTTCTATACGACGGTGAAGACGGCCTATACCGCGGCGTGACGGGGGCGAGGCGCTTCGACTTTGTTAGTCTGTGGCCCGCTGCCGGGACACCCCCTTCGGCATGAACCGGACGGCAGGGGGGCTCGATCGCCCCTCGGGCGCCCAACACATGCTCCACGACCCCTGGCTAGCCCCATGGCTGCCCCAGCTGAAAGACTCTGCCGGCAACCGGCCGGTGCTGGAGATCGGCTGCGGCACCGGCGCCGACACCGCCACCCTGGCCGAGGCGGGTTTGGCGGTCGTCGCGTTCGATCTTTCGGCAGCCTCCGCCGCGGCTACCCGGCTGCGGGTTCCGGGCGCCGAGGTCCATCACCAGGACGTCCGCGCGCCCTTCCCGCTTGGCACGGGCGAAGCCGGCGCGGTGATCGCAAGTCTCTCGCTGCACTACTTCCCCTGGGCCGAGACGCTGGATCTCGTGCGACGCATTCGCGAAACGCTGCAGCCCGGCGGGCTCTTCCTCTGCCGGCTGAACTCCGTCGAAGACAAGCACTTCGGTGCCACGGGCCACCCCGCGATCGAGCCCAACTACTACCTCGTCGACGGCCAGCCCAAGCGCTTCTTCGACGAGCGTTGCACCGCCGACCTGTTCGCCAGCGGCTGGCAGGTCTTGTCGATGGAACACCAGACGACGCGCAAGTACGTGCGCCAGAAGGCCTTGTGGGAGGTGGTGGCGCGGCGCGACGACCGGCGGTAGCGCCAGGCGAGACACGGCATGACAGCAAAACCGTTTGACGCGGAAGTTCCAGCGGCAGGGCTCGTGGTCACCGTGCGCGCGGCCCGGCACGAAGACATCCCGGCGCTGCGGCGGATCGAAGCCGACGCCGCCACGATCTTTGCGCCGAGCGATCTTCCGCCCGCCCTCGCACAACCCATGGCTGCCGCGGAACTGGCGCGGGTCATCGACGGTGGCCTGGTCTGGGTTGCACAAGACGAGCGCGGCGCTGCCCTCGGCTTCGTGGCTTGCGAGACGGTCGCCAGCGCGCTGCACGTGCTCGAGATGGACGTCGTGCCCAGCGCCGCCAGAAAAGGCATCGGCTTGAGGCTGCTGCAGCAGGCGATCGCTCACGCCGAAGGCGCCGACGCCATCGAGGTCATCACGCTCACCACCTTCAGCCACCTGCCTTGGAATGCGCCGTTCTACGGCCGGTACGGCTTTCGCCGACTGGTGGCAGGCGGAGGCTTCGAGCACCTGAGCGCGGCCTTGTCCGGCGAGTCCGCCCGGGGCCTGAAAAACCGCGTGGCCATGGCGCGAAAGGCCGCCTGAGCTGCAACGGAGCGGTCCGCCGCGGGCAGTTCGCGCGGCGACACGATGTCGGCGTCTTTCTCGACCTGCTGGCCTTCCAGCGCTGTCGCAATGGCGATGGTCCAGCACGAGTTCGCGCAGGCCGTGCGCGCCGGGGCGCGTTTCCCGGTCGAGCTGCCGCTCATCGGCGGCGGCGGCGGTTTCTGCATCGACGCGGCCGGCCACGTGCTGACCAACTACCACCTCGTCGCCGGCGAGATCGAGCGCCTGGGGCGCCAGGGCGGCGTGCTCGGCGTCGAGCAGCCCTGCCTGGGCGTGCGCGCCGAAGTCACCCGCCTGGGCGCCGACGGCCGCTGGGCGCGGGCCCCGGCCGACCGTGTATGGCTGGTCTCCAACCCGCCGGCCTCGCGCGCGGTCCACGACCTGGGCAAGGGCCGCGGCGAGCTGCGCGAAGACTGGGCGCTGCTGCGCGTGGAGCCACCGCCGCCGGCCGCGCTGACGCTGGCGCCCCGCTCGCCCGTCGTCGGCGAGTCGGTCTGGATGGCAGGCTTCCCCTTGCGCAGCGCCCGCCCGGCCGCCACACGCGCCGCGCTGGGCTACGACGACGCCGACGGTTCGCTGCGCATCTCGCACGGACAGGTCACCGCGGTGGGCGACGACGACAGCTTCGTCAGCGACCTCGACGGCTCGATGGGCAGCAGCGGGTCGCCGGTGTTCGACGCCCTGGGCGGGGTGATCGGGGTGTTCTCGCG
>NZ_NRRU01000129.1 GCF_016583785.1 Rubrivivax gelatinosus
GTGCGGCCCCCGCCACCGTGCGCCCGCTGCCCGCACCGACGCCGGCCGCGCGGCGCAAGGCGCAGGCGGCCGCAACCGCGTCGTCCGCACCCGCACCGGCGACCCGCGTGGCCGCCCCCGCGGGCACCGACGACTGGACGAGCTTCTGAGCCCGAACGTGCACGGGCGGGCCGTCGGCTGAGCCGGCGGCCCGCTGGCATGCGAGCGCAGCGGTGCAAGCCCGCTCGCCGAAACCTGAAGTGAATGCGCCGGACGGCGCTCAGGCGTAGGTGTCGAGCAGGCGCTGGCTGCCGTTCTTCTTCGCCGCCGCGTCGGCGTCGGCAGCCGAGCCGGTGCTCGCACCCGCGGCCTCGGCCGACTCGGTCTTCTTGCGCTGCAGCTCCTGGATCTGGGCCTGCACGAGCTGGATCTGCGCCTGCAGCAGCTGGGTACGCACGCGTGCCTTCTCCGGGTCCTTCTCGGTCTCGGGGACCTGGCGCAGCTGCTGATAGAGCTCGGCGAGCTGGCGCTGCAGGCGCTGCAGTTCGCTGCCCCCGCTGCTGCTGCTGCTGGACGAGGACGCCGAGGCCTGAGCCTGGACGACGGAGGAGGAGACTGCGATCGAGGCCATGTCGGCTCATCGGCAGTGGCCGCCGGAACTGAAGCGCCGGCCGCCGCGCCACGCGGCGGGCAGCGGCTTCCGGCAAAACGCTGGATCCCGGCAGCAACGCACCATTTCAGCGAATTGCCGCGCGACGCGGCCCGCGCGCGGGCGAAAATCGCCGGTACGCCAGAGGACGCCATCAGGCGCCGGACGGCCCCACGCCTTTCACAGATCGATTCGGTGCCCACCACCACCCGTCTCCAGCGCCCGAGCGAGCCCGCCCCGGAGCAGCGCACAGCCGGCTTGGGCAGCGATGCCGACATGCAGGCCGTGCACGACGCCGTGCTGCGCCTGCTGCACCTGCACCAGAGCGCGCTCGATGCGATCTCGCAAGGCGTACTGATCAGCGACGCGAACCGGCGCGCGACCTACGTCAATGCCGCCTTCGCCGCGCTGACGGGTTACTCGGCCGACGAGATCATCGGCAACAACTGCTCGTTGCTGCAAGGGCCCGGCACCTCGCCGGAGACGGTGCTCGAGATGCGCGCAGCGCTCGACCGCGGCGAGCCCTTCCACGGCGAGCTGCTGAACTACCGCAAGGACGGCACGCCGTTCTGGAACGAGCTGAAGATCGTGCCGGTGCACGACGAACGCGGCGTGCTGACGCAGTTCGTCGGTGTGCAGCGCGACGTCACCGCCCGCCGCGACGCGATGTCCAAGCTCTCGCTGGCGGCGCGGGTCTTCGAACACAGCAACGAGGCGCTGGCGGTGGCCGACGTCGACGGCCGCTTCGTCGCCGTCAACCGCGCGTTCACGCAGATCACCGGCTACAGCGAGGCCGAGGTCGTCGGCCAGAACCCGCGGCTGCTGAAGTCGGGCGTGCACGACGAGAACTTCTACCGCCGCTTCTGGCACGAGTTGCGCTCGCACGGCCACTGGGAAGGCGAAATCTGGAACCGGCGCAAGGACGGCGCCGTCTACCCCGAGTGGCTGTCGGTCGGCCGCGTGCTCGACGAAGACGGCCGCACGCTGAACTACATCGCCTCGTTCAGCGACATCACCGAGCGCAAGCACGCCGAGGAAAACGTGCGCCGGCTGGCCTATTACGACGCGCTCACCGGCCTGCCCAACCGCATCCTGCTGCACGACCGCGCCCAGCAGGCGCTGCAGATCGCGGCCCGCGGCGGCGAGACGCTGGCGCTGATGTTCCTGGACCTGGACCACTTCAAGAACGTCAACGACACGCTGGGCCACCCGGTCGGCGACCGGCTGCTGACGATACTGGCGCAGCGCATGCTCCCGTTGCTGCGCGACCAGGACACGCTGGCGCGGGTCGGCGGCGACGAGTTCGTGCTCGTGCTGCCCCGCACCGACGCCGCCGGCGCGTCGCACGTCGCGCAGAAGCTGCTGCAGATCGTCCAGCAGCCGGTGCAGCTGGAAGGCCACGAACTGGCGGTGACGCCGTCGATCGGCATCGCGCTGTACCCGGCCGACGCCGAGGACTACGACACGCTGTTCGCGTCGGCCGACGCCGCGATGTACCGCGCCAAGATGTCCGGACGCGCGACCTTCTGCTTCTACACCGCGCAGCTGCAGGCGCAGATGGCGCGCGCGCTGCACGTCGAGAACGGCCTGCGCCGGGCGCTGGAGCGCGACGAGATGCTGCTGCACTACCAGCCGCAGTGCGCGCTGGCCGACGGCCGCATCGTCGGCGCCGAGGCGCTGCTGCGCTGGCGCCATCCGGAGCTGGGCTGGATCCCGCCGTCCGAGTTCGTGCCGATGGCCGAGACCAGCGGCCAGATCGCCGGCATCGGCCGCTGGGTGCTGGACACCGCGCTCGGCCAGCTGCGCCGCTGGATCGACGCCGGCCTGCCGCCGCTGCGCATGTCCGTCAACCTGTCGGCGGTGCAGCTGCGCCAGCCCGACCTGCCCGAGCAGGTGGCCGAGCTGCTGCAGCGCCACCGCATCGAGCCGGCCTGGCTCGAACTCGAGCTCACCGAAACCGTCGCCTGGGACGACCCGCTGGAGTCGGCACGCACCGTCGCGCGCCTGAACGCGATGGGCCTGCGCATCGCCATCGACGACTTCGGCGCCGGCTATACCTCGTTCTCGCACCTGAGCCTGTTCCGCGCCGGCACGCTGAAGATCGACCGCTCGCTGGTCTCGGTGATCGAGAACAGCGAAGGCGACTGCAGCGTCGTCACCGCGATCGTCAACCTGGCGCGCACGCTGGGCATGCACACGGTGGCCGAGGGTGTCGAGACGCCGGGCCAGCGCGCCGCGCTCGCACGCACCGGCTGCGACTCGGCCCAGGGCTGGCTCTTCGGCCGCCCGGTGGCCGCGGCGGACTTCGAGACCGTCCTGCTCCAGCACCTGGAAACGACGCCCGGCTGAGCACCGCAGGCGCTGGCGCCGGCCCCGGCCGCCCGGGGCCATGCGAGGCCTGCACGCGGCGCGGCACCGGCACACGTTAGAGTCGCGCCCGGGTGCGGCGTCCACCAAGGGGGCGCAGCAGGTATTTGCGCTGGTCGGGCCGCCAGCGCGCCGCTGCTGCCACGTCCTTCGATGAACCACTCCGCCGTCGACACCATCGCTGCCGCCCTGTTCGCGGTCGCACTGCTGCACACCTTCGCCGCCAGCCGCATCGAACGCCTGGCCCACCGCGTCCCGCGCCATGCCGGGCTGCTGCACCTGCTGGGCGAGGTCGAGGTCGTGTTCGGCTTCTGGGCCATCGTGCTGGTGCTGCTGCTGGCCTTCGTCGCCGGGCCGGCGCAGGCCATCGCCTATGCCGAGTCGCGCAACTACACCGAGCCGCTGTTCGTCTTCGTCGTCATGGTCGTCGCCGGCTCGGGCCCGGTGCTGGCGACGGTGCGGCGCGTCGTCGACGCGCTCGCCGCGCGGCTGCCGCTGCCGCGTGCGGTCGCGATCGCCTGGCTGGGCCTGGGCGCGGTGCCGCTGCTGGGCTCGCTGATCACGGAGCCGGCGGCGATGACGATCGCGGCGCTGACGCTGGCGCCGCTGGTCTTCCGTCCCGAGGTGCCCGAGCGCGCCAAGTACTTCGCGCTCGGCGCGCTCTTCGTCAACGTCTCGATCGGCGGCACGCTCAGCTCCTACGCCGCGCCGCCGGTGCTGATGGTCGCCTCGGTCTGGGACTGGGACAGCGCCTTCATGCTGCGCACCTTCGGCTGGAAGGCGGCGCTGGCGGTGCTGGTCAATGCCAGCGTCGCGACCTGGATGCTGCGCGACTCGCTGCGCGCCGCCGGCAGCACGCCGCCGCCGCCGGCGACGCCGCCGCTGGTGGTCGGCGTGCACCTGGCGCTGCTGGCGGCGATCGTGCTGCTGGCGCACCACCCGGTGGCCTTCCTCGCGCTGTTCCTGCTCTTCCTCGGCTTCACCCAGGCCTACGAGCGCCACCAGAGCCCGCTGCTGATCCGCGAGGCGCTGCTGGTCGCGTTCTTCCTCGCCGGCCTGGTGGTGCTGGGCGGGCTGCAAGGCTGGTGGCTGCAGCCCATCGTCGAGTCGCTGGCGCCGACGGCGCTGTTCTTCGGCGCGCTCGCGCTGACGGCGGTGACCGACAACGCCGCCCTCACCTACCTCGGCTCGCTGATCCCGGGCATCTCCGAGCAAGCCAAGTACCTGCTGGTGGCCGGCGCGGTGGCCGGCGGCGGGCTGACGGTGATCGCGAACGCGCCGAATCCGGCCGGCGTCGCGCTGCTGCGGCGCGGCTTCGCCGACGAGAGCATCGGCGCCGGCGCGCTGCTGCTGGGTGCGCTCGGCCCGACCGCGGTGGCCGCCGCGGCACTGCTGCTGCTCTAGACTCGGCCCTCCCTGCCCCGCCACCCGCTCCATGGACCTCACGACCTGGCTCGCCTTCTTCGCCGCTTCCTGGGCCATCAGCCTGTCGCCCGGTGCCGGTGCGCTGGCGGCGATGAACTCGGGGCTGCAGCACGGCTTTCGGCGCGGCTACTGGACGACGGTGGGCCTGGTTGCCGGCATCTGGTCGCAGCTGCTGGTCGTCGGCGTCGGCCTGGGCGCGCTGATCGCGGCCTCGGCCACCGCCTTCATGGTCGTCAAATGGGGCGGCGTGGCCTATCTGGTGTGGCTGGGGCTGCAGCAGTGGCGCGCACCGGCGCTGCCGCTGGCGGCCGCGCGCGAGGCCGCGGCGGCGATGCCGCGGCGCCAGATGGTGCTGCGCGGCTGGATGGTCAACGCCGTGAACCCCAAGGGCACGGTGTTCCTGCTGGCCGTGGTGCCGCAGTTCCTGCACCTGTCGGAGCCGATGGCGCCGCAGTACCTGGTCATCGGCCTGACGCTGGGCTTCACCGACCTGGTGGTGATGGCCGGCTACACGGCGCTGGCGGCACGCGTGCTCGGCTCGCTGCATTCGGCGGCGCATGTGCGCGTGCTCAACCGCGTCTTCGGCTCGCTGTTCATCGCTGCCGGCGCGCTGCTGTCGGTGTTCAAGCGCGCGGCCTGAACGCGCGCCTATGATGGCCGCGGTCCGGCGCGCCACGCGCCGCGAACGGGAGAGCCGGCCATGCAGAAGATCCTGATCATCGTGCACGCACCGCCCTACGGCAGCGAACGCTGCCTGTCGGCGCTGCGCCTGGCCAACGCGCTGGCCGGCGCCGACGAGCCGGCACCCGAGTTGCGCCTGTTCCTGATGTCCGACGCCACCGTGCTGGGCCTGCCGAACCAGGTCGACGGTGCCGGCAACGGGCTGCAGGGGCTGGTGCAGGAACTCGTCGCACGCGAGGTGCCGATCGCGCTGTGCCGCACGTGCGCGCTGGCACGCGGTCTGGCCGAGCTGCCGCTGATCGAAGGCACACGCATCGGCACGCTGCCCGAACTGGCGCAGTGGACGCTGTGGGCCGACAAGGTCATCACCTTCTGAGCCCGGGCCGCGCCGGCCGCGGCCGGTGCGTTCAGCTCTCGGGCGTCTTGCCGCCCAGCAGCGAACCGTAAGCCGCCAGCAGCGCGCGGTCGGCCTCGTCCTGCACGGGCGGCGCGGAGCTGCCGCGCGCCTTGCCGATCGCGCGCGCCGCGAGTGCCGGCGCCGGCTCGAGCTCGGTGGCACCGCTGCCGGTGGGCAGCGGTTCGAGCAGCGACCTTTCGGCCACCGTCACCGCCAGCCGCGAACGCAGGCCGGCCAGGCCGCGCGCCGACCAGTTCGTCACCTGGTCCTCGAGCTGGCCGTGGGCACGCTGCAGCACGTCCAGCGGCAGCCGCTCCAGCGCCTGCCAGCCGATGCGCCCGAGCGCGTGTTCGAGCACCGCCAGGTGGCGCAGCGCGGCCCGGCTGGTGTGGTCCTCGTCGAGCAGGCGGGTCAGGTCCTCGCGCGCCTGCAGCAGTTCCTGCTCGCGGCGTTGGCGTTCGAGATCGGCGGGCGTGCTCGGCGCGTCGGCCGGCGCCGCGTCGCGCCCGCGCAGCACCAGGCGCACGCCGCCAGCCTGGCGCTGCAGCCCGAGGTCGTGGCGGAAGACGGCGTCGAAGGCCTTCTTCAGCGCACCGAAGGGAGATCGTGCGGAACTCATCGTCTTCGATGAGTCGGCACGCGCGGGCCGGCGCTTGAGCGGCGCACGGCAACAGCTTGTAAACGCGCGCCCTCAGGCGATACAGGTGCGGTTCTTGCCGCTGCGCTTGGCCTCGTACAGCGCCTCGTCGGCGCGCTCCAGCGCGGTCTCCAGCGCCTCGCCGGTGCGCCAGGCGGTGACGCCGGCGGAGAAGGTGACGAAGACCTCGCGCTGCTCGTGCAGGAACAGCGCCTCGGTCAGGCCGCGCTGCAGCCGCGTCAGCGCCTGCTGCGCCTCGGCCAGCGGCGTGGCCGGCAGCAGCACGACGAACTCCTCGCCGCCGAAACGCGCCAGGTGGTCGACCGGCCGCAGGCGCTCGCGCACCGCGGCGGCCAGCGACTTCAGCGCCAGGTCGCCGGCGGCGTGGCCCAGCGTGTCGTTGAGCTTCTTGAAGTTGTCGATGTCGATCAGCGCGATCGCCAGCGGCGGCGCCTCGGGGCCGGCACGGTCGACACGCGCGCGCTCGGCCTCGAAGGCCTGGGCCAGGCCGCGGCGGTTGGCGACCTGGGTCAGCGCGTCGGTCGAGACTTCCTCGGACAGGCGGCGCAGTTCGGTCTCGAGTTCACGCACCCGGGTCTCGAGTTCGCTCGCCTTGGCGTGTTCGTCCTGCATGCGGCGCTGCGCCGCGCCGACCAGTTCCTGCACCGCGCGGCTCTCGTCGACGATCTCGCGCACGACGCCGGCCAGGCTCTCGAGCGACTCGGCGCTCGCCACCGCCTCGGCATGGCGGCCGACGCTCTCGTGGAAGCGCCCGGTGTGCTCGCCCAGTTCACCGACCTCGGCCAGCATGCGGTGGATCAGCGACTTGAGCGCGTCGCGCGCGGCGTTGCGTTCGTCGCGCACCCGCTGCTGGCGGCTGCGCGTCTCGGCCAGCAGCTCGCTGGCGGCGCGCACGCTGCGGGCGGTGACACCGTCGGCCAGGCGCTGCTCCAGGCTCTCGCACTGGCCGCGCGCCCAGCTGTCGTCCTCGGCGACCTCGACCAGCCCGCGGCTCAGTTCGCGGCACAGCGAGCCCAGCTGCTCGATCAGGTGGTGGCGGTGCGAGAACAGCCGGCGCGCACGCTGGCAGAGTTCGTCGACCTCGGCCACACGCTGCGGCGACAGGCCCTCGGCGGCGATGGCGTCGGCGAGCTGGGCCAGATGGTCGGCGAGTTCGACGGCACGCGGCTCCTCGGCCGGCAGCCCGGCGCGCACCGTGCCTTCGAGGCTGGCGACGACCGGCAGCCAGTCGGTTGCGGCCTCGTCGGCGGGCACCGGGGCGGTGGCGGCCGGCGCTTCGTCCAGCGGCGCCGGGGCCGTCAGGCCGGCGTCGGCCGGGGCGTCGGGATCGTCGGGCTGGCGCTCGCCGTCCCAGGAGCCCACCAGCGCCTGCAGCCGCTGCTGCAGGCGCTGCAGGTCGCCGCGGCTGCCGTCGAGCACACGCTGCAGGCTCTCCTTCTTGCGCGCCGGCGTCCACTGCTTGCTGCCGCGCTCGATGCCCTTGACCAGCTTCTCGATCAGGCTGGCCCAGGCCGGCCCCTGCGACCTGGCATCCACTGCCGGCGGCAGCGGCTGGCCCGATTCCTCGGCATAGGCGCGGGCGTAGTTCTCGGGCGTCGGTTCGAGCTTGGCCGTGGCCAGGCGCCGCAGTGCGCCTTTGGCGACCTGCGCCGGTGTCAAAGTATTCATCAGTGTCCGCCGGCAGCCGGGGCGCGGGGGGCCAGGTCACCGGTGCCGGGCGGCAGGCCCGGCAGCCGCATCGTCGCGAACCAGTGCTCGAATTGCGCCGCCGGCACCGGGCGGCCGATGTGGTAACCCTGCATGCGCGTGCATTCCAGCCCGTGCAGCAGCTCGACCTGGCGCTCGGTCTCGACGCCTTCGGCGATGACACGCAGCGACAGGTGGCGCGCCAGCGCGATGATCGTGCGCACGATGTGCACCGCGGTCGGCTCGATGCCGAGCTTGGCGACGAAGCTGCGGTCGATCTTCAGCTCGGCGCAGTGCAGCCCCGACAGGTGCGACAGGCTGGAGTAGCCGGTGCCGAAGTCGTCGATCGAGACGTCGACGCCGAGCTGGTGCAGCCGGCGCAGCGCCGGGCCAACGCCGACGACGTCGCGCATCAGGCTGGTCTCGGTGATCTCCAGCGACAGCAGCCGGCGGTGGCCGGCCTCGGTGGTGAGCTGGTCGATCAGGTCGATCAGCTCGCTGCGCAGGAACAGCTTGGGCGGCAGGTTGACGGCGATCGTGCCGTCGAAGCCGAACTCGTTCTGCCACTGGAGCGCCTGGGCCGCGGCCTCGCGCAGCGCCCAGCGGGACATCTCGTAGATGTCGCCCGATTCCTCGGCCAGCGGGATGAAGTCGCCCGGCATCACGAGACGGCCGTCGAAGCGCCAGCGCATCAGCGCCTCGACGCCGACCAGGCGCCCGCTGGCGACGTCGACCTGCGGCTGGTAGTGCAGTTCGAGCTCGCCGCGGTCGGCGGCGCCGGGCAGCGCGGCCTCGAGCATCGGGCGCTTGAGCAGCCCGGGGCCGTAGACCATGCTCGAGTCGCGTTCCTTCTTCGCCTCGTACATCGCGAGGTCGGCGTTGCGGTGCAACTCCTGCACGGTCTCGCCGTCGTCGGGGAAGATGGCGACGCCGACGCTGCCGGTGACGGCACGCTCGTGGCCGCCGGCCAGCCGCATCGGCTCGCGCAGCGCGACGACGATGCGCTGCGCGACACGTTCGGCGTCGGCCGGGTCGGTGACCTCGGGCAGCAGGACGACGAACTCGTCGCCGCCGACGCGGCCGACAGTCTCCAGGTCGCGGTGCGCACGCGGGCCGGCGGCCTCGAGCGCGCTGTCGTCGATGTCGGCGTGGTAGCGGATGCAGCCGCGCAGCCGGGTCGCGACCTCGCGCAGCACGTCGTCGCCGATCTGGTGGCCCAGCGTGTCGTTGATCTGCTTGAAGCGGTCGAGGTCGATCTGCAGCAGCGCGACCTTGTGCCGCAGATCGTGGCGCCGGCTGGCGTCGAGCGCGAGGTTGGCGCGGCGGATGAACTCGCGCCGGTTCGGCAGCTCGGTGAGCATGTCGAAGGCGGCGTGGTAGCGCGACTGGCTCTGCGCGCGGTGGCGGTCGGTGATGTCCTGCAGAAAGCCGTCGTAGCCGACGAAGCGCTTGTGTTCGTCCTCCCCGACCTTGCCGGCGACGTGCACGACGAGGTTGCCGCCGTCCAGCGTCAGGTCCAGGTCGAGCGCGCGGCGCTGGGCAACGCGGTCGCGCAGCAGCCGGATCGAGGCCAGGCGCTGGGCCTTGGGGATGCGGTGCAGCAGGTGGCGCAGCGTCGGCATCGGGCCGTCGAAGCGCAGCACCTCGAAGGCTTCGCGCGACAGCGTCAGCCCGACACCCTGGCGCCACTCGAAGCTGCCCATGCGCGCGAGCTGCTGCGCACGCGCCAGCTTCTCGCGGCTGCGGCCGAGCTCGACGGTGGTGCGCGCGGCGCGCAGCACGTATTCGAGCCGGCGCGCGAGCAGGCTCCAGTTCAGCGCCCGGTCCTTGTCCTTGGTGTAGAAGTCGGTCGCGTGCACGTCGAAGGCGTGCTTGATCGAGGCCTCGTCGTCCAGCCCGGTGAGCATGACGATGGGCAGGCGCTCGAAACCGGGCATCGCGCGGATGCGCTCGCAGGTCTCGAAGCCGTCCAGCCCCGGCATCTGGGCGTCGAGCACGACGAGGTCGGGCTTGTGCTCACGCAGGATCTCCAGCGCCTGCTCGCCGCGGGTGGCCTCGGTGATGGCGAAGCCGCGCTCGCGCAGCGCGATCGCGGTCGTCAGCAGACCGACCTCGTCGTCGTCGACCAGCAGGACCTCGGGCCGAGGCTGCGGCACCGCGTCGCCCGGTCGCGGCGCTGCGGACGGGATCGGTGCCGTCACGTGCCCAGCGCGGACGCGACCGCGCGCAAGGCACGCTGCCCTTCGGCGAGCAGCGCCTGCACGCGCGGTGCGATGTCAGCGGTGTCGCCGGCGCGCACGCGCCGTTCGACTTCGGCGCACAGGGCCGACAGGCCGAGCGCGCCGACGCTGGCCGACGAGGACTTGACCTTGTGCGCCACCTCGCCGACGGTCTTCAGGTCGCCGCCGTCGCGTGCCGTCGCCATGCGCTCCAGGTCGCGGCCGAGGGCCTGGCGGAAGGTCTCGAGCACGCGGCCGAGCACACCGAGGCTGCCGTCGGGATCGAGTTCACGCAGCCGGGCCAGCGCGGTCTCGTCGAGCATGGGGACGTCTTCTTCGTGCGTAAGGGTCGGGCCGGTCATAGGGTCGCGCTCGAGGCAAGCTCCGTGCCGTCGTGCAAGCGGCGAGGATGCGACCCGATGCGGCGGCGGTCAAGCGGGGAAACCGATTCGGGCCGCATGCGAAACGAGGCTGTGCGCAATCTTGCCGGAGCAGTCACGGGATCCAGGCCGGCACGCCGGCCGGCAAAAAACGTTCGAGGACGGAACCTTAACCGTTTTGCGGCGCCCTCCTGTATCAGCGCGCCACGGCGGCGGCGGCTGACACACCGGTCCGTACAATCGTTTGCATGTCTGCATCCCGCCCCAGCCAACCCGTCGGTGGTGGCGTCGTGCCGTCACGCTGCGTTGTCCTGGCCGGGCTGGCAAGCCTGGCCGGGTGCGCCGAAACCGGCGCCGGCGGCGGCGGCGTCTTCACGAGCGTCGCGCTGCTCGCGGTCGGCGCCGCGGGCTATTTCGTCGGCAGCCTGCGCGAACGCCAGGCCAACGAAGCGGCACTGCGTGCGGCACGCGCCGGCAGCCGCGACGCGGCCTCGCTGCTCGACGGCTGGGTCTGGCAGAGCGACGCCGCGCACCGGCTGGTCGCCGTGCAGCCGCCCGAAGGCGGCGCCGGCGGCGCCGGCCCGGTGGCCGGCGTGCCGCTGTGGGAGCAGTTCGAGGCGCCGCTCTCGCCCGACGCCGGCGAGCTGCGCCGGCGGCTCGAAAGCGAACGTGCATTCCGGGCGCTGCGCGTGACGCTGCGCGCCGACGCCAGCGCCTGGTGCCTGCGAGGCGCGCCGCGTTTCGACGACCTGGGGCGCTTCGCCGGCTTCACCGGCACCGCCGAGCCGGTGGGCGCGCTCGATGCGCTCGCCGCCGACCACGGCGCGCTGCAGGCGATGCTGCTCGGCCTGGACACGCCGGCGCTGCTGGCCGCCGGCGACGGCCAGTCCTGGACGCTGCGCAGCTTCAATCCGGCGGCGCGGCGCTGGTTCGAGAACGACGCCCCAGCCTGGGGCGAGGTGCTGGCGCGCCTGCCCGGGGCCGTGCGCGAGGCCCTGGCCGGCGCCGCGCCGGACAGTGCGACCGAGGTCGACGGCTGGGTGCTGCGCCGCTTCGAGACCACGGCCGGTGCCGGCCTGCTGGTGATGCAGGCGGCGCGCGCCGAAGGCGGCGACGGCAGCGACGGCGCTTCGTTCAGCTTCACCGTCTCGCACGACCTGCGCGCGCCGATCCGCGTCGTCGAAGGTTTCACGCGCATCCTGAAGGAGGATTACGGGCGCCAGCTCGACCGCCTGGGCAACGAGCACCTGGACCGCGTGCTCGGCGCCGCCGCGCGCATGAACCACATGATCGACTCGATGCTGGCGCTGGCCAAGCTGTCGCAGCAGCCGCTGGCGCGCCAGCCGGTCAACCTGTCGCAGCTGGCCACCTGGGTCGTCGACGACCTGCGGCGCTCGTCGCCGCCCGAGCGCCGCGTCGACGTCGAGATCGAGCCCGGCCTGGTGACCCGCGGCGACCCGACGCTGCTGCGCCAGGTGCTCGAGAACCTGCTCGGCAACGCCTGGAAGTACAGCGGCCGCAACCCCAAGGCGCGCGTCGTCTTCGGCTGCCAGCCGCACGAGGGCCGGCGCGCGTTCTACGTGCGCGACAACGGCGCCGGCTTCGACATGCGCTCGGCCGACCGCCTGTTCGGGCTGTTCCAGCGCCTGCAGCGCATGGCCGCCGAGCAGGGCATTGCCGAGGCGGTGCAGGCCGAACGCCTGCTGGCGGCGGTCGAGGAACTGGCGCGCTCGTCCTGAGCGCCGCGCGGCGCTATTCGCGCAGCGTGAACGAGAAGGTGGCGCCGCGGCCGGGTTCGGCGTCGGCCCAGATCTCGCCGCCGTGGCGGCGCACGATGCGCCGCACCGAAGCCAGGCCGACCGCCTGTTCGGGCTGTTCCAGCGCCTGCACAGCGCCAGCGAGTTCCCCGGCAGCGGCGTCGGCCCAGATCTCGCCGCCGTGG
>NZ_NRRU01000130.1 GCF_016583785.1 Rubrivivax gelatinosus
TGTCAGCGGCAGGGGTTTATCTGGCGACGAGGCGGGGATGAGGCGGTTGCTCGATCAGATGCTGTGGGGGTGGTGCGCCGGCATCGGCGCGTAGCGCCCCGCCCCCCACCCACCGGCAGCTCCGGCTTCGGCGGTCGGCCCTGCGGGCCGACTGCGCTGCGCTGCTCGGTTTCGCGGTCGCGCGGCCCAACTCGCTGCGCTCACTGGCGTGAGCTCCGCTCAAACAGTCGGCCGCGAGTCAGATCACGATGCGCGCTGACGCGCGCCGACCGCGAACCCTGCGCTGCTCGCCGCCGAAAAGTCGCAGCCGGCGGGTGGGGGGCGGGGCGCTGCGAGGCCGCCGCGGTTCTCATACCAAGCGGCCGACGTAAGACGGACTCGCCGACGGCTTACTAGCCGACTTGCTCCAAGCCTTTGAGAACGGCTGGAACCGCGCTTGCGGGCACTTGGAACTGCGCGCCGAATACCGTGAGATCAGCGCCGTCGCTGAAATCGCGACCGTGCGTCGGGGTGACATGGCTGATGTACTCAGCGTTGAGAAATACACGAGCGCCACCAACAGCTCGTACGTCGATGAACTTGCTGCCACTCTCTGCTACCGCATGAAGAATCGGCGTCATCTTGCTTGCTGGCACTGAGATCATCGCCAGAGACGGCTCTCCGAATGTAATGAAAATGACATCGACACCATCGTCGATATTCGTCCCATGTGTGGGCGATATCCGCGTAATCAGTGACGTATTTACAAGAACTGCCGTTCCGTTGCTGTCCAGCAAGTCAATGAACTTCCTAGCCATAAAATCCTCCCTTTTGATTAAATATCAAAGAAACCTTTGAATACTCCGGAATCTCTAACTAGAATCGCACCCAGAATAACCCGCGTCGAAATAGACACCAACCCAAAACAATAAGATCTGAGCCGACTCGATTATACCTCCTGACAGACAACCATCTTCACAATCAGATAGACGCCCCCGATTCTTGCAGAATCCGCTTAAGCACCTCCGGAACAGCCCCTTTCGCCTCTAGCGTCGCAGCCCGATACGCATATTGATTCTTAGCAAGCTGTATTCCCGCAGCCAACTCGATTTCTTCACAAGATGCCACCCACTCTGGCCAACTGGCAGCGAGACAACTCTCGAGGTGGTCACTCATAGTCGCCAGCCGCTCACCTACCATATCAGGAGGAAAATCAACCTCCATCTCACCAAAATACTTCAGAAGACGCCGATTCTCCGTCACAAATTTTGACCGCTCGCCTTCAATTTTTTCCTTACTCTTACCGACAGCCTTCGCCCGGGCCTCAAAACCGCCGTCCCCGTCAAATACAGCATAAGTTGGAATACCAAGAGCCGTAAGAATCGCATGCGCAAGCGGGATCCCACCTTTACCGCCAACCGAGACTATCGAAATCCCTTGCGACTCAAGGCACCCCACCGCACCCCGATCGCCAATTCCATACAGAACTGCGACCTCTGTGTCTCCTTCCACCAGGAGCGCGCGAGATGCAAACAGCGCGATAGAGAGACGACCTGTCACCACTCCATCTAGTTGTCGAGCAACTTGGTCTCCATCGATAATGCCATTCAGTTTGGACTTCACATCAGCGAGCGTCGCATAGTGGACCTTGATCGCCGGACTTCCGTCGGTGGATCTAGTTAGACGCCGAATTTGATTGAAGTTGCGAGCCTCAACAAAGTAGGGGCTATGAGTCGCATATGCCACTTGGATTCTTTTGTCCGTATCCTCTGCCAGAGACCTAAGAACCTTTGCGAAAGCCTGTGCCTGAATAGGATGCTGGAACAATTCTGGCTCTTCAATTGCCAGACAAATCACACCCTCCGTGGACGCCGAAGCCGATTGCGCCAAGAGCTGCAGCGCCGAGATTAAAATGGTGCGCTGGAAACCATGACCCTGCCGATCCACTGCGGTTGTTGCAGCACCATCCAGCACGCTGACATCAAATGTCGTGCGAGGGGCCTTGAGTTCAACAGGGGCAGGCGATACCGAAATCTCACGCCCAGGAGAATAGGATCGAACTATGTCGTTTAAGTGCGCAGCCATCACATCGAGCTGCGACTTGAATTTCTCGTCATAGACCTGTTGTTGCTTTACGCGTGACTCTTCAACGATTTTTGCAATCTCTGCATCAGCGGCACTTCGATCCACGGATCGCTCAAGTATTCTGCCGATGATGCTCGATTTCCCGTCGATCGACTCCTCACTTGCGCGAAGGTCCGCAGTGACCAAGACAAAGTCAAACAAACCACTCATCTTGCCGCCACTATTAAAACCAAAAAAATTGGTCTGAAGTGCTTCAGGCACATCGACAAGTTGATCGGTATGCGAGGACTCCCAAGCAATCACTGCCTGTTCAACCGCGGTCCCGGTACTAGCTGACGGCAACCCCAAGTCAGGTTGACTACTACGAAGCGTAGCGTAGAGCTCCTTTTTTGCACCCGCATTAGTAGCAGCCTTTATTTCATTGAACTCCGGGAATCCCTTTGCGTTTGCCGATAGCACCTCCGCCCCACTTGGCGATCGAATCTTCCACGCTGTAAAGGCATCAGTTTCTCGCGACGCATACTTACCAAGAGCATCGCGATCCTTGCCTGTAAGATCACGGAATGTAACCTGAACTTCGATAGGCTCGGAAACCACCCCAAATGAGCAATCACCCTCCGCAATTAGCCCAGGCTTGCCATTGAAGAACCAGTCAAGGGCGCGAAGCACGGTAGACTTACCAACCCCATTCGGACCAATGAATGTTGTGACGGAGTCAAAGGGAATAACAACATCCTTGAGAGCACGGAAGTTCTTGATGCGAACAGAGCATATCTTCACAGGACCCCCTTATATTTAAAAAGAAACGCACGAAAAATTCGCTATAGAGATGCCGTCTGATGCTCTCTGCAGTACTGCGCCCCCCAAACCGCTTCTCGTTGTTCCAGCAGAACTTGCCTTCAGCGAACGAGATCCTGGCGCCGCAGGTCGCGCAAATGAGTTTGCGGCGCTCCGGCGCTGCGTCCTGAGGCGTAACCGCCTCCGCCGTTGAAGGTTCCGGCGCCCGCGCTGGCGCTACAGGCTCCCGCCGTGGAGCGACAGCAGGCGGCACAGCAGCCACCACCTCCACCCTCGGCTTCATGAACTCCGGCAAAGCCAGCAGATCGCTCGGCCTGTGCTGCCGCACCAGCTTGCGCGCGAACTCCTCGATCGTGTCGGCACCGCGGATGTTCATCAGCGCGCCGACGAAGCGGCCGGGCGTGAAGCTCGTGTTCTGCTGGAACTTCTCGTGCCACGCCCGAAACCCGTCCGCCTTGATGACGTTCGTCGTGTCGAAGGCCTTGGCCGGCGGCCGGTGGATCAGCGACGAGGGGCTGACCAGCACGCAGTGTTCGATATGCGGCGCGCCGCCGTTGCGGCCGCAGATCTCCAGGCGCTCGAACAGCTTGCGCAGCGGGCCTTCGTGGCGACGGCTCTGCTCCAGCGGCGACGGGATGCCGAACACACGTTCGCCGGAATACTCGACCGAGAACTCGCCGTGTTCGTTGATGCGCAGGCTGCCGTTGAAGTTCTTCGTCTCCAACAGGTACACATACATCCCGCGCGTCAGCACCAGGTGGTCGATCTGCACCACCTCGCCGTCGACCTGGAAACGCAGGTCGTGCAGCAGCATCCGGTCGGGGTCGTCCCGCAGGTAGTTGTCGAGGAAGTGCGCCGCATCGCGCTCGCCGGCGATGCCGCGTTTCAGGCGGAACTGCTCGTCGCGCAGCCAATCACGTTGGCGGCGGTCCAGCAGCGGGGACTTCTGCAAATCCTCGAGCAGCGCGAGCCGCTTCGACTTGTCGTCGGCGGACTTGATCAGCACGCGATGACCTCCCTGGTCACTTTTGCCTGGGATCATGCCACCGCGTTACGCCCGCACACAAAGCTTCGCCCGCCCGATGCGCGCGAACTGCGGCACACGGGGCGGGCGAATGCGGGGCTGTTTCGGCGCGGCTTGCGCCAGATCTAATCCGCTACGGGCGTCAGCTTGCGTCTGGCGCCCCGCGGGACACTAAGGCGGCGGGCAGCAGCGTGGCGGTGGCCGCGCAAGCCACGCGCGGCACCTTGCACGCGGTCTTCAACCCGACGCGAAGAAGACTGGAGCCCCAAACTGCTGTCGCCCCGCCGTCTTGCGCCCACAAAAGCCAACGCCCCGGGGCGCACCCGGGGCGTTGACGGGCGCTCGTCCAGCACCCCATTTCAGCCACAACTTCCTTGGCTGCAGCAGATAGTGCAAGTACGTTTGCACTAAACGACGGTTGCGGCCGTCCCGCGTCGCGGGCGGCGACCGGGCTCCGCCGCCTTACAGCTTGTAGTTCACCGACATCGACACCTGCCGCGGCGCACCGTAGATCCCGCCGCCGGACAGCCCGCCGATGTACTTCTTGTCGGTCAGGTTGTCGACGTTCAGCCGCAGCGTGGTGCGTTCGTTCAGCTCGTAGGCAGCGAAGGCGTTGGCCAGCAGGTACGAGCCCTGGCGCACGGTCTCGGCGGAATTGCTGACGTCGGACTGCCAGCGCCCGCCCACGCCCAGGCGCAGCTGGGGCAGTTGCGCGACGCGCGTGTCGAAGCGGAAGTTGAGCGTGGTGCGCGGCACCCACAGGCTGGTGTCGTTGCCGTCCGGGCCGGTGAGCTTCAGGCGCGTGAAGCCCAGCGTGATGCGCGAGTCGGCACCGATGCGGCCGGTGGCTTCGGCCTCGAAGCCGCGCGACTTCACGTCTTCAGGCTTGTACCAACTGGCGTTGGTGTCGGTCCTGATGCCCGCGTAGGTCGCCAGGCCCTTCTGCTCGGCGGTGAAGACGGCGAAGGTGGTCAGCAGCTTGCGGTCCAGCCACTCGGCCTTGACGCCGGCCTCGGTGTTCACGCCCTTCATCGGGTCCAGGTAGACATTGTCGTAGTCGGTCTGGTCCTGGTTCTGGAAGATGGTCGAGTACGAGACGTAGCCCAGCACCGCCGGCGTGATGTCGTAGGTCAGGCCGACGTAGGGGCTGGTCTCCTTGGTGTCGGGGTAGCTGACGCCGTTGGTGCCGGCGTTGCCGTAGCGGCTGGCGCCTTCGCGCTGCAGCTTGATGGCGTTGACGCCGACGATGGCCTTCAGCCGCTCGGTCAGCGCCAGACGCGACGCGGCGTACAGCCGGGTCAGCGTCTGCTCGCCGTCGGTCGTCGACGCGACGCCGGTCCATTCGGGCTCGGGGTAGACGTCGCCGCGGTACGGGAAGGCGGGCAGCGGCTGGTCGCCGTACGTGGCGGTGTCGTAGCCCTGGGTCGCGGTGTCGCTCTGCTGGCGCGAGCGGCTCAGCCCGGCGATCAGGCTGTGGCGGCGGCCGAAGGCCTCGAACTCGCCGCTGAGGTTCAGGTCGACCAGGTTGTTCTTCGTCGTGCCGTGGCTCTTGTACGGCCAGCCGATGAGGCCGGTGTCGTTGTCGTTCAGCCCGGCAACCCCCGTCGGCAGGTAGGCGTAGAAGAGCTTGGTGTCCTCGGTCGTCTCGCGGTGGTTGACGGTGGCCTTGAGCTCCCAGTCGGGCGCCAGCTCGTGGCGGTACTCGACGAAGGCGTTGTTGCTGCGCGTGTTCCAGTAGGTCCAGTCCTGCGAGGTCGACGACGAGCGGTCGAACTCGGCCTGGCCGCCGCTGGCGTAGTTCAGCGTCAGCGAGCCCCACATCGGCGAGTCCTGGTTGGCGCGCTGGTGGCTGAAGCCGAAGGTCAGCATGCCGTGCTCGCCGATCTGGCCGTCGATGACGCCGTAGACGGTGCTGCGCAGGTCCTGCAGCCCGCGCAGATAGGAGTCCTTGTCCTCACGCGCGACGACCAGCCGGCCGGCCCAGGAGCCGTCTTCGGTCAGCACCTTGTTGTAGTCCAGCGCCAGGCGGTTGCTGCCGTAGGGGCCCCAGGTGACGTTGGCCTCGCCGCCGTCCTCGTTCTTGGGGCGCTTGCGCACGTAGTTGATCGTGCCCGAGGCGTTGCCGACGCCGGTCAGCAGGCCGTTGGCACCCCGGATCAGCTCGATGCGCTCGAACAGGTAGCTGTCCTGCTGGCCGACGACCACGCCCCAGTCGTTGCTCATGCCGACGCCGTCGACCTGCGTCAGCTGGATGTCGAAGCCGCGCGAGTTGAAGCCCGCCCGGTTGGTCTCGTACTGCTCGATGTTGATGCCGGTGCCCAGGCGCAGCGCCTCGTTGCTGCCGGTGGCGCCGAAGTCGACGATGTCCTGCTTGTCGATCGTGCTGATCGACTGCGGCGTGTCCTTGATCTCCATCGGCAGCCCGGTCGCGCCCTTGGAGACGCGCTGCGCACGCTTGGCGGTGACGACGATCTTCTCGGCGCCGCCGTCGGCCGTCGTGGCCTGCGCCTGGGTCTCGTTCTGCGCTTGTGCCTGGGCCTGGGCGTGGACCTGGCCGGCCAGGGTGCACACCGCGATCGCGCAGGCGCTCAACATCAGTTTCTGGGTCATGGGCTTGGAGGGAAGGAGTCGACGGCAGCTGCGCGATCCGATGACCGCGGGCGCGGGCCGCAGCACGCAATCCCCCTCATGTGGCGGCGCAGCGTCATCATTCGGGGGGATATGCACGATGGGCTCGCGAATGATAACGGTTCTCGTTAACATCGCCAGCCACAAGCCGGCCCTGTTGTTGCCCGGCCGCACGGAGAGTCGATGTCTGCTGAATTCCGCCGCGTCTGGGCCTGGCCGCTGGGCCTGGGCCTGCTCACGGCCTCGGGCCTGCTGAGCGCGCTGGTCTCCGACCACTGGGGCGACGTCTGGTCCTGGTTCGCGCTGGGGCTGCCGGTGCTGGTGGGCGGCTGGTACGCCGTCGCGGGGCGGCGCGCATGATCAGCGCGCGTTCGCTGCGCGCCTGGAGCTGGCTGCACACCTGGAGCAGCCTGGTCTGCACCGTCTTCATGCTGCTGCTGTGCCTGACCGGGCTGCCGCTGATCTTCCACCACGAGATCGAGCACCTGGCGGGCGACGAGGTGGAACTGCCGGTGCTGGCCGCGCCGCAGGCCGCCCGGCCGCTGGACGAGGCGATGGCCGCGGCGCGTGCGCTGTACCCGCAGCGCATCGTGCAATACGCCGCACCCGACGAGGAAGAGCCGTCGATCTGGCACTTCACGCTGACGCCGACGCCGGCGCCCACCGACGACTACAAGTCGGTCGCCGTCGACCTGCGCACGGCGCAGGTGCTGCGCGACGCCAAGACCGGCGAAGGCTTCATGTACTGGATGCAGCGCCTGCACATCGACCTGTTCGCAGGCCTGCCGGGCATGCTGTTCCTGGGTTTCATGGGCCTGCTGATGGTGGTGGCCATCGTCTCGGGCGTGGTGCTGTACGCGCCCTTCATGCGCCGGCTGGACTTCGGCAGCGTGCGCCGCGACCGCTCGCCGCGGCTCAAGTGGCTGGACCTGCACAACCTGCTGGGCATCGTGACGCTGGTCTGGGCCACCGTCGTCGGCTTCACCGGCGTCATCAACACCTGGGCCGACCCGCTGGTGAAGTACTGGCAGTACTCGCAGCTGAGCGCACTGCTGGCGCCCTACGCCGGCCAGCCGCTGGTGCCCGAGGCCGAACGTGCGCCGGTGCAGCAGGCGCTCGGCGCGGCGCTGGCGCACACGCCGGGCCAGAAGGTGTCCTTCCTCGCCTTCCCGGGCACGGCCTACTCCAGCCCGCACCACGTCACCGTCTTCCTTCAGGGCGACACGCCGCTGACGTCCAAGCTGCTCAAGCCGGTGCTGGTCGACGCGCGCAGCGCCAGCGTCACCGCCGCGCCCGCCCTGCCCTGGTACCTGACGGCGCTGCTGGTGTCCAAGCCGCTGCACTTCGGCGACTACGCCGGCATGCCGATGAAGATCCTCTGGGCGCTGCTCGACGTCGCGACCATCGTCGTGCTGGGCAGCGGCCTGTACCTGTGGCTCAAGCGCCGCGCGACCCGCACGCGCGAGGCCGCGGTCGGCGAGACCGAGGACGGCGTGCCCGCGCTGACCTGAGCCGGCTCACCTGGGGCACCCTTCGGCCTGTCGGCCGGTCCCGCCGGGCGGGAAGGAGCCCCGGACAAGTCCTGAGGGCTCAGGTGCGCCAGATGCGCGGCGGGTTCGGCTCCAGGCCCCAGAGCACACGCCGCCAGGCGGCGCGCAGCTTGACGGCCAGCGCCATCGCCGGCTCCACGCGGTCGGCGAGCACCCGCGCCACCACCACCGGCGCGTGCGGCGAGGTGACGCCGGCCGTTGCCGCCAGCGCATCGGCGTCGATGACTTCGCGCGCCGCTTCCAGCAGCGCGGTGCGGCGCGCGGCGGCGAAACCGGCGCCGCCGGCGGCGCACCACATCGTCGCCAGCACGCGGTGGCCGGCAAAACCGCAGGGGCCGTCCAGCAGCACGGTGTCGCCACCGTTGACGACGCCGGCGTCCAGCCAGACACCGTCCAGCTCGACGCGCTGGGCGTAGTTCCCGGCGTCGAAGGCTTCGCCGGCTGCGGGCAGGCCCAGCGCCAGGATGTCCCAGCCGATCGCCTCGGCACCGGGCGCCAGGCGCAGCTGCAGCCGATTGTCGGCCAGGCAGCCGCGGTGGGCGATGGTCTCCATCGGCAGCCATTCCAGCCGCGTGCCGGCGGCCAGGTCGAAGGCGACACGCTGCAGCGCGCGCTCGCCGGCGCTGCGGTAGAAACGTGTCGCGCCGGGTGTCGTCAGCAGCGCATGGCTGCCGGCGGCCAGCGTGGCGTCGACTTCGAGCACGTCGCCGCCGACGATGCCGCCGGGCGGGTGCACCAGCACGTGGTGGCAGATGCCGGGGCCTTCGGGGTACAGGCGCTGCAGCACGCGCAGCGGGCCGTGGTGCCGGTCGAGCGCGATGCAGCGCTCGCCGTCGAGCCGGTAGTCGATACGCAGATGGCCGTGCCAGCCCATGGACGGCGGGCACGCACGCGGCGCCCGGAAGGAAGTGGGGACGGGCGAGTGTAGGAGAGCGCGGTGCTCAGGCCGCGCGCGGTTCGTCGTTCGCGGCCTGCGGCGTGGCCGGGCGTGCGGCCTCGGCCGCCAGCGTGCAGGCGAGCGCGCCGACACGTGCGATGGCGCCGCGGTGGCTGTCGTCCCAGTCGCCGCCCAGGCTCAGGCGCAGGCAGTGGCGGTAGCGGTCGCTGGCGCTGAACATCGTGCCGGGCGCGACGCAGATGCCGGCGGCGAGCGCACGGCGGAAGAGCTCGATCGAGTCCACAGCTGTCGGCATCTCGACCCACAGCATGATGCCGCCGGCCGGGTCGGTGACGCGGCTGCCCCGCGGGAAGTGGGCGGCGACGAGCTCACGCGCCTCGGCCATGCGCGGGCCGATCGCGCGCCGCAGCCGGCGCAGCCCCGGCTCGTAGCCGGGCTGGTTCAGCAGTTCGGCCATCGCCATCTCGACGATGCCGGTGTTGCCGCCGCCGAAAGCCGGCTTCACCCGCTTCACGGCGGCGCTGTAACGCCCGGCTTCGATCCAGCCGACACGCAACCCCGGCGCCACGGTCTTGGCGAAGGAGCCGCAGACCATCACCAGGCCTTCGGTGTCGAAGGATTTCACCGCGCGCCGGTGTTCGTCGCGTTCGGCCAGGTCGTTGTAGATCACGTCCTCGATCATCGGCACCTGGTGCCGCGCCAGCAGCTGCGCGAGGCGCCGGCGCTCGCCCACCGGCATGCAGGCGCCCAGCGGGTTCTGCAGCGTCGGTACCGCCAGCAGCGCACGCACCGGCTGCGTCTGCAGCGCCAGCGCCAGCGCGTCCACCGACAGGCCGTGGCGCGGGTGCGTCGGGATCTCCAGCGCGCGCAGGCCCTGGGCTTCCAGGATCTGCAGGAAGCCGAAGGAGGTGGGCGACTCCAGCGCGACGGTGTCGCCGGGCCGGGTGACGGCGCGCAGCCCGAGCGCGATGGCCTCGTTGCAGCCGCCGGTGGCGACGATGTCGCGTGCGTCCAGCGTCAGCCCCATGCCGAGCGCACGGCGTGCGATCGCGCGGCGCAGCGCCTCTTCGCCGAAGCTGCCGGGGTAGTGCGTCAGCAGCGCGCGGTGCCGCAGCGCCGCCTGGCTGACGGCGCGGCGGATGCGCGCGCCCGGGTACAGCGCCGACGACGGGCAGGCGGCGCCCAGCGACACCACGCCGGGCGCGCCCAGCATCTGGATCATCAGTTCGTAGAGCGAGGCGATGTCGACCGCCAGCGGCGCTTCGGGCGGCGACGAGGTGCCGGGTTCGGCCAGGCGCACGCCGCGCGGTGCGGCGGCGACGAAGTAGCCCGACTTGGGCCGCGCCTGCACCAGCTGTTCGTCTTCCAGCGCGCGATAGGCCTGCAGCACGGTGGCCACCGACACCAGCTGCTCGCGCGCCGCCTGGCGCACCGACGGCAGCCGCGCCCCGGCCGGCAGGGTGCCGCCGCGGATCGCGCCGGCCAGGTGCTCGGCGAGGCGGCGGTACAGCGGGCGGGAAGCGTCGGCTGCGGTGGCGTCCATGTGTTCATTGTGGGCGCGCCGCGTGGCTGTGGACCGGTACAGCCGCGGCCCGAACAGGCCAGCACAGCCGCATACCGGCGGCCATCTGTGCCGGTGAAGCCCACGCGGCGCTGTGGCTGGCGGGCGCCCGGCCGCGCCACGACGATGGCCGCCATGGACACCACCGCCCTCCTCCTCGCCCCCGGCCAGGCCCTGACGCTGGCGCCGGGCCCCGCCGGCCGCCGGCTGCGTGTGCTGCAGGGGCGCATCTGGCTGACCGCCAGCGGCTGCGCCGACGACGAGGTGCTGGCCGCCGGCGCCGAGCACGTGCTGCCGGCCGGCAGCCGCGGCGCGCTGGTGGTCGAAGCGCTGGACGGGCCGGTGCGGGCCGAGCTGCTGCCGCCGGGCGCCGAGCTTAAGCCCGGCGCCAGAAGTCCCGGTGCAGCGCCGCGATCTCCGGCGTGGCAGCCAGCACCGGGCCGATGACCTCGATCGCACGCTGGCCGCGTGCGAAGAGTTCGCGGCAGGGCAGGTCCAGCGTCGGGTTCTCGGGGTGGTCGCCGGTCAGCGCGAGCAGCGCCCGTTCGTCCATGCCGTAGACCAGCCGGCCGATGCCGGCCCAGTACTGGGTGCCGGCACACATCGCGCAGGGCTCGACCGTCGTCACCAGCGTGCAGCCGGCCAGGTATGACGTGTCCCAGCGGTGCGCGGCCTCGCGTGCCAGCACCGCCTCGGCGTGTTCGACGGCGCTGACGTTGCCCTGCTCCAGCAGCACGGTGTCGCCATCGGGCGCGACCAGCACCGCGCCGAAGGGGTGGCGGCCTTCGGCCAGCGCACGCGCCGCGACTTCGTTGGCGCGGCGCAGCCAGGCCAGCAGGCGCTCGGGGGTGGGCGCGTCCATCGCGGCGATGCTAAGGCGCCGGCCGCGCACCGTCGCGGCGCAGCAGCAGCGCCAGCACGGCCACCAGCAGCGCCTGCTGCCACCACAGCCAGGCCGGGCGGCCGCTGCTTTCGATCAGCAGGCCGGCCAGCGCCGGGCCGCAGGCCGACAGCCCCGTGTAGACCAGCGACACCTGGCGCACGCGGCGCGCGATCTCGCCGGCGTCGGGCCCCTGCGCGGCGTGCACCATGCCCAGCGTCAACAGGCCGGCGCCGGCACCGCCGACGGTGAAAGCCACCACCGCCAGCACCGGCAGCGAACCCGGCGCCAGCAGCGCGGCGGCGGTTGCCAGCGCCGCGGCGCCGGCGCAGATCCAGCCGCTGCGGCGCACGCCCAGACGGTCGGCGCACCAGCCCAGCGGCACCTGGCAGAGCATGCCGCCGATGCCGAGCACGGTGAGCAGCCGCGCGGTGTCGGCGGTGTCCAGGCCTTGCGGCGCCAGCGCCACGCCCAGCTGCGACAGCAGGCTGCCCTCCATCCAGCCGCCCAGGCCGGCGATCCAGGCGCCCAGGCCCAGGCCGCGCCAGCCGGCGCCGGCTTCGGGTTCGGCATGCACCGCAAGCGTCTTCGCCAGCATCAGCGGCAGCAGCGCCGCCAGGCAGGCGGCAGCGCCCAGGTGGAAGGCGTCGGGGCGCAGCGTGCCCAGCAGCGCCACTGCCGCCGGCCCGGCCACCGAGGCGACGCCGATCAGCGTCTCGTGCACGCCGACGACACGCCCGCGCGCGCTGCCGGGTGCCAGCCGGTAGAGCCAGGTCTCGTTGCCGATCCAGCGCCAGCCCAGCCCCAGGCCGATCGCCGCCGACGGCAAGGCCCAGGCGGCCAGCGGCAGCGCCGGCGTCAGCAGGAAAGCGAGCGCGCTGATGCCGACACCGGCGACGACCGCCCCGCGGTAACCGA
>NZ_NRRU01000131.1 GCF_016583785.1 Rubrivivax gelatinosus
TCATGGGGCGGGGGGGGCTTGCCGTGGCGACACGGCGATGCACAAGGTTGACGTCGACCGCCAGTGTCTCGTGCCCGCAGAACACCGTGGGGTCGAGTTGTGAGGCGTTTTCCGCTCAGATCTCGTTCGCGAAGGGGGGTGTCCCGGCTAGACTGGTGGTTTCCCGAAGCCGGGTCGGCGCCGCCGACGGCACTCCAGCCTTCGCCCGTGGATCGTCCCTACCAGAACCCGCCCACCGCCGACACGCAGCCGCTGCGCCTGGACCAGGCCCTGCAGTTGCTGGCGCTCTCCGGTGTGCCCGACCCCCGGGGCGAACCCGGCAGCCCCGTCTGGATGCAGCAGCTGATCGACGCGCTCGTCGACCTGTCCAGCCGCGACGCGCTCACCGGGCTTGCCAATCGCCGCGCCTTCCAGCTCGCACTCGAGCGCGAGATCGACCGCGTCGCACGCAGCGGCGAGCCGGCGCTGATGCTCGTCGCCGACATCGACCACTTCAAGCGCGTCAACGACTGCTTCGGCCACGCCGCCGGCGACCAGGTCATCCGCGCGGTGGCCGCGGTGCTGACCGACAGCGTGCGGCCGATGGACCTCGTCGCCCGTGTCGGCGGCGAGGAGTTCGCGATCATCCTGCCCAACTGCCCGCACAGCTTCGGCGAGACCGTCGCCGAGCGTATCCGCCAGCAGGTCGAGCAAACGCAGGTCGACATCGGCAACGGCCGCGCACTCGCGGTCTCGATCAGCATGGGCGGCGCGTTTGCCCCGCAGTGGGTGCGTTCGACGCCGGCGCTGTGGCTCGAGCGTGCCGATCTGCAGCTCTACGCCGCCAAGGCCGCCGGCCGCAACCGCGTACTGCTCGAGCCGACGGCCGACTCCTTCGTCAGCCACGACGAAAAGCGGCTGTTGTTCGATTCCACGAGCTTCCAGGACTTCCTATGACCGACGGTACCCCGCCGGCCACCGTGCCCAACCCTCCTGCCGACGCCGCCCGCGCCGCGCGGCCGCGTGCGCGCATCAGCGCGATCACCAGCGGCAAGGGCGGGGTCGGCAAGACCTTCATCGCCGCCAACCTTGCCGCCGCACTGGCGCGACAGGGCCGGCGCGTGCTCGTGCTCGACGCCGACCTGGGCCTGGCCAACCTGGACGTCGTGCTCAACCTCTACCCCAAGCTGACGCTGCACGACGTCTTCACCGGCAAGTGCACGCTCGACGAGGCGCTGCTGCCGGCGCCGGGCGGCTTCACGGTGCTGCTCGCCGGCTCGGGCATGGTCGAGTACTCGCGCATGACGCCCGAAGTGCGCGACCAGCTGCTGCGTGTCATCACCGAGGTCGCGCCGCGTTTCGACCACGTCATCCTCGACACCGGCGCCGGCATTTCGGACGTCGTGCTCTACGCGGTCTCGCTGGCCGACGACGTCGTCGTCGTCGCGACGCCCGAGCCGACCTCGCTCACCGACGCCTACGCCACGATCAAGGTGCTGGCGACGACGCAGGGCCGGCGCCTGATGCAGGTGCTGGTCAACCAGGCGCGGCGCCCGGGCGAAGGCCGGGTCGTGCGCCAGCAGTTGCAGGCCGTCGTCGACCGCTACGTCGTGCCCGGCCTGGGCACGCCGGTGCGGCTGGAACTGCTGGGCGAAGTGCCGGTGGACCCGGCGGTGCGCGAGGCCGTGCTGCGGCGCCAGCTGCTGCTCGAGACCATGCCCGGTGCCGCGGCATCGGTGGCCGTGGTCGCTGTCGCGACCCGTCTGATCGGCTACGCCGACGGCCACCGGTGAGTTCTGACGGGGCCGACGCGGCGCTGTTCGAGCGCCTGGGCGGCGAGGCCGGCGTGCGCACGCTGGTCGACCGCTTCTACGACCTGATGGAGCTCGAGCCCGGCTTCGCCGCGCTGCGCGCGATGCACCCGCAGAGCCTGGACGGCTCGCGCGACAAGCTGTTCTGGTTCCTCTGCGGCTGGCTCGGCGGCCCCGACCACTACGTGCAGCGTTTCGGCCACCCGCGGCTGCGTGCGCGCCACCTGCCGTATGCGATCGGCATCGCCGAACGCGACCAGTGGCTGGCCTGCATGGTCCAGGCGATGGCCGACTGCGGCCTGGAAGCCGCACTCGCCGAGCGCCTGGCCGAATCCTTCTTCGGCACCGCCGACTGGATGCGCAACCGGGGTGGCCTCGGCTAGGACAGCAGCACGATCAGCGCCCCGGCGCCGCCCTGCGGCCCGGTCGCCTGCGTGAAGGCGATGACCTCGGCGCACTGCGCCAGCCAGCGCTGCGCTTTCACCTTGAGCACCGGCTGGCGCCCGGGCGAGCCGTGGCCCTTGCCGTGCACCACGCGCACGCAGCGCTGGCTGCGGCGCGCCGCGTCGCGGATGAAACCGGCGAGCGCGTCGCGCGCCTCGTCGCGGCGCAGGCCGTGCAGGTCGATCTCGGTCTGGATCGCCCAGTGGCCGCGGCGCAGCTTGGTGACGACATCGGGGCCGACGCCGAAGCGGCGGAAGGACAGACCGTCGTCGGTCAGCAGCAGCGACTCGACGTCGACCTCGTCTGACAGCGTCGCGCGCAACGCCGCACGTTCGTCGGCTTCGCGCTGGCGCGGCAGCGGCGCCGGGCGCGGGCGTGCCACGTGGGCGCGGCCGTGCGGCGCCAGCGGGTACACCGGGCCGACGGCGTGGGCGAAGACCCGCCGCTGGGCTTCGGCCTCGGCGTGTTCGCGGCGCTCGCGCTCGGCGCGTTCGGCGGCCTCGCGCTCGCGGCGCGCGATCGCGGCGCGCAGCGCCTGCAGTTCCTTCAGGCTCGAGATCTTCACAGCAGCCCGCGTTCAGCCATCGACACCACGCAGCCGCGGCCGACGACGAGGTGGTCGAGCACCCGCACGTCGACGAGCTGCAGCGCCTGGCGCAGCGTCTGCGTCAGGAACTCGTCGGCGCGCGAGGGTTCGGCCAGGCCCGAAGGGTGGTTGTGCGCCAGGATCAGCGTGCCGGCGTTGAGCGCCAGCGCCCGGCGCACGACCTCGCGCGGGTAGACGCTGGTCTGAGACAGGCTGCCGCGGAACAGCTCCTCCATCACGATCAGCCGGTGCTGGCTGTCCAGGAACAGCACCGCGAAGACCTCGTGCTCGCGCCCGCCGAGCTGCAGCGCGACGTAGTCCTTGACGGTCTGCGGCGCGTCGAACACCGGCGCGCTGCGCATCGGCTCGGCGAGCGCGCGCCGCGCCAGCTCCATCACCGCCAGCAGCTCGGCGCGTTTGGCCGGGCCCAGGCCCTTGATGCGGGAGAGTGTCTCGGGCGTGGCCGCCAGCAGCCCGGCGACGCCGCCGCAGCCTGCCAGCACCCGCTGCGCGAGCTCGAACACGCCTTCGCCGGCCAGGCCGGTGCGCAGCAGCAGCGCCAGCAGTTCGCGGTCGGCCAACGCCGCCGGCCCGCGGGCGAGCAGCTTCTCGCGCGGGCGCTGGTCGACGGGAAGGTCCTTCAGGAGGGGCATGACACGGCTCATACAATCGACCGCAACCAGTCTATCGTCAGCGACAACCCCCCGTGACCACCGTCCAGCCCGGTTCCTTCCTGACCCTGCACTACCGGCTTGCCGGTCCCGACGGCGGTGACATCGTCAACACCTTCGGCGGCACGCCAGCGACGCTGTCCATCGGTGCCGGCGACCTGTCCCCGGGCATCGAGCAGGCGCTGATCGGCCTGGAGGACGGCAGCGAAGCGGCTTTCGACCTGGCGCCCGGCGTCGCCTTCGGCGAGCGCAACCCGCAGCTGATGCAGCGCGTGAAGCTGTCGCTGATGCGCGAGCTGGGCGACGAGGACACGGTCTACACCGTCGGCGACGTCGTGCAGTTCCCGACGCCCGACGGCCAGGGCAGCTACGCCGGCATGGTGCGTGAGGTCGGCGAGGAATCGCTGCTGTTCGACTTCAACCACCCGCTGGCCGGCCAGCCGGTGCGGTTCGAAGTCCGTCTGCTGGGGGTGCTGTGATGAGCGCGGTGATCGACGAGCTGGTTCTGGCCGAACCGCGCGGTTTCTGCGCCGGCGTCGACCGCGCGATCGAGATCGTCGAGCGTGCGCTCGCGAAGTTCGGCTCGCCGATCTACGTGCGCCACGAGATCGTGCACAACACCTACGTCGTCAACGACCTGCGCGCCAAGGGCGCGATCTTCATCGAGGAGCTCGCCGAGGTGCCGCCCGGCGCCACGCTGGTCTTCAGCGCCCACGGCGTCAGCCAGGCGGTGCGCGAGGAGGCCGAGCGCCGCGGCTTCAATGTCTTCGACGCCACCTGCCCGCTGGTGACCAAGGTGCACGTCGAAGTGGCCAAGCTGGCGCGCGAGGGCTACGAGTTCATCATGATCGGCCACAAGGGCCACCCCGAGGTCGAGGGCACGATGGGCCAGCTGTCCTCGGGCATCTACCTGGTCGAGGACGCCGAGGACGTGCACCGCGTGCAGCCGCGCGGCGACAAGCTCGCCGTCGTCACGCAGACGACGCTGTCGGTCGACGACGCGGCCGAGATCCTGGCCGCGGTCAAGCAGCGCTTCCCGCACGTGCGCGAGCCCAAGAAGCAGGACATCTGCTACGCCACCCAGAACCGCCAGGACGCGGTCAAGGTGATGGCCCCGGGCGTCGACGCCGTCGTCGTCGTCGGCAGCCCGACCAGCAGCAACAGCAACCGCCTGCGCGAACTCGCCGAGCGCCTGGGCACGCCGGCCTACATGGTCGACAGCGCCGACGACCTGAAGCCCGAGTGGTTCGAGGGCCTGCGCCGTGTCGGCCTGACCGCCGGCGCCTCGGCGCCGGACATCCTGGTGCAGCAGGTCATCGCCCGGCTGCGCGAACTCGGCGCCGTCGCCGTGCGCAACATGGACGGCGTCAAGGAGGCGGTGCGCTTCCCGCTGCCGCGCGGCCTGGGCGACCGCAGCATGGCCGAGCTGGAGTCTTCTTCCTCCTCCTCCGACTCCGACTGAGCGGCCGCCGTCCTGCCCTTGACGGCGCCCGCCCCGGCGCCGTTTTGCCTTTCTAGAATCCCCGCATCCCGGAGGGACCCCATGCTCGACATCAACCTGCTGCGCCGCGACCTTGCCACCGTCGTCGCGCGCCTCGACAAACGCCGTTCGCCGCAAGCCTTCCTCGACGTCGAACGTTTCACCGCGCTCGAAGCCGAGCGCAAGCGCATCCAGACCCGCACCGAGGACCTGCAGGCGCGGCGCAACCAGCTTTCGAAGCAGATCGGCCAGGCCAAGGGCCGCGGCGAGGACGCCTCGGCGCTGATGGCCGAGGTCGGCGGCATCGGCGACGAGCAGAAGGCCGGCGCCGAGCGCCTGGAGGCGATCCAGGCCGAGCTGCAGCAGATGCTGATGTCGCTGCCCAATCTGCCGCAGGACGGCGTGCCGGTCGCGGCCGACGAGAGCGGCAACGTCGAGGTGCGGCGCTGGGGCACGCCGCGCAGCTTCGAGTTCACGCCCAAGGACCACGTCGACCTGGGTCAGCCGCTGGGGCTGGACTTCGACACCGGCGCCAAGCTCGCCGGCGCACGTTTCACCTTCCTGCGCGGCCCGGCCGCACGCCTGCACCGCGCGCTCGCCCAGTTCATGCTGGACACGCAGACCCAGGAGCACGGCTACACCGAGTGCTGGACGCCCTACATCGTCAACCGCGAGGTGCTGGAAGGCACCGGCCAGCTGCCCAAGTTCAAGGAAGACATGTTCTGGGTGCTGCGTGGCGGCGACGAGGAGCAGCGCGAGCAGTACCTGATCTCGACCTCGGAGATCCCGCTGACGAACACGGTGCGCGAGCAGATCCTCGACGCCGCCCAGCTGCCGATCAAGCTGACCGCGCACAGCCCGTGTTTCCGTTCGGAAGCCGGCAGCGCCGGCCGCGACACGCGCGGCATGATCCGCCAGCACCAGTTCGACAAGGTCGAGATGGTGCAGATCGTGCGCCCCGAAGACAGCGACGCGGCGCTGGAGCAGATGGTCGGCCACGCCGAGGCCATCCTGCAGAAGCTGGAGCTGCCGTACCGCGTGATCACGCTGTGCACCGGCGACATGGGCTTCGGCTCGGCCAAGACCTACGACCTCGAGGTCTGGCTGCCGGCGCAATCGACCTACCGCGAGATCAGCTCGTGCAGCAACTGCGAGGCCTTCCAGGCGCGGCGCATGCAGGCGCGCTTCCGCAACGCCCAAGGAAAGACCGAGTTCGTGCACACGTTGAACGGCTCGGGCCTGGCGGTGGGGCGCACGCTGGTCGCGGTGCTGGAGAACCACCAGCAGGCCGACGGCTCGATCCGCGTGCCCGCGGCGCTGCAGCCCTACCTAGGCGGAGCCGAAATCCTGCGCTAGAATGCGCGGCTTCGCTGCACAACAGCGAGACCACGCGAATACCAGGAAAGGTGGCAGAGTGGTCGAATGCGCCGGACTCGAAATCCGGTTCACGGTTCATACCGTGACGAGGGTTCGAATCCCTCCCTTTCCGCCAAACGCAAAACCCCAAGTGATCGATTCACTTGGGGTTTTTTGCTTCCTGGGGGCGCCGCGCGACGGTGCTGGCCGGCGGCTCGGCGAACAGCCGTTCGAAGCTCGGGCGCAGCAGCTGCGCGCCTTCGGCGACCAGGTGGTGGCTGTCGCGGTAGAGCGCGCGGCCGCCGTGCTGGTAGATGCAGGCGCCGCTCGCGCACAGCACCGCGGCCGGGTCCAGGGTCTGGGCACCGGCATCGTGGGCGGCGCGCTCGAGCATGCGCCGCGCGTCGGTTGCGCTGGCGTCGAAGGCCTCGCTGCTCAGCGTGTAGTCCAGCGTCTGCCCGTGGAACTGGCGCCGCGCCAGGTAGCGCGGCACGTCGACCTGGTGCACCGGGAAGGGCAGCACCAGCGTCACGCGTTTGCCGGCGCGCGTCAGCGTGCGCAGGTCCTCGCGCAGCTGCAGCTCCATGAAGGCGAGTGCGGCCGCGGGTGAGGCGAAGGCCTCGCACGCCGCCTGCGGCGAGGGTTTGTGGCAGACGTCGGGTGGGCCGCCGGCCTGCAGCTCCGGCCCGTGCAGCGCGTTCAGCCAGCTGCCGGCGATGACGACGTGTTGCACCTCGGGCGCCAGCGCCAGGCGCAGGAACTGCTCGGCGTAGAGGTCGCAGTCGAAGCCGGGCGCGACGCGGTTCAGGTGGCGCACCGGCACGCAGCCGGCGTTGGTCGCGAACCGGAAGCCGCGGTCCTTGAAGCTCGCCAGCAGCGGGTACAGCTGCTCGGCGTGCGAGTCACCCCAGACCAGCGTGCCATCGCCGTCGCCGAGCCGGCAGCTGCGGGCCTGCCCGCCTGCCAGCGGCAGCTGGAAGTTGCTGCAGGCTTGTGGGTAGCTCCACGGACTGTCGTGCAGCCCGTCGTTGCCCGGCAGAACCTGGGCCGCCTGCCCGGGCACCCGCTGCGGCAGGCCGTTGGTCACGTAGGCGGCCAGCGGCATCGCCAGCGTCAGGCCTCCGGCGGCGACGAGCGCGGTGGCCGCACGCCGCAGGCCCGCGTCCTGCAGCGCGTGCCGCGTCGGCTGCTCGACGAAGCGGTACGAGGCCTGCGCCAGCGCCAGCGCCACGACGCACATCGCGACGATCGCCGGCGCCGACAGCGGCAACCCGGCGTATCGCACCGCGACGACGACCGGCCAGTGCCACAGGTACAGCGAGTAGGAGATCGTGCCCAGCCACTGCAGCGGCGGCGCGGCCAGCAGCCCGGCCGGGGAAGGCCGCACCAGCACCAGGCAGGCGCCGGCCACCGGCAGCAGGGCGGCGACGCCCGGGAACGGCGTCTGCGGCGTGTACGACAGCGCCGCCGCCGCGATCAGCACCAGGCCCAGCGCTGGCAGCAGCGGCGCGGCGCGGGTACCGATGCGGGCGGCGACGAACCAGGCGACGCTGCCGGCCAGCATCTCCCAGGCACGCGAGGGCAGCAGGAAATACGCCGCGGCCGGTGCCGAGCGTGTCACGAGCACGCTGGCGGCGAACGACACCAGCAGCAGCACGCCCAGGCCCGCGACCAGCGCACGCTGTCGGCCCAGGCGCCACAGCGCCGCCGCCAGCAGCGGAAACACCAGGTAGAACTGCCATTCGACCGCCAGCGACCAGCTGTGCAGCAGCCACTTCTCGTGCGCCGCGCGCGCGAAGTAGCCGCCTTCGCCGGCGTACACGTGATTCGAGAAGAAGCCGGCGGCGGCGATCGCCTGCTTGCCGAGCTGGCGCAGCTCGAGCGGTGTCAGCCACGCCGCGCCGGCCAGCGACAGCAGGGCCAGCATCACGTAGAGCGCCGGGACGATGCGCCGCGCGCGGGCGGCGTAGAACGCCAGCACCAGCGGCGAACCACGCTCCAGCCGCGTGACCGCGATCTGCGTCATCAGGTAGCCGGAGATCGCGAAGAAGACGTCGACGCCGACGTAACCGCCGGCTATGCCCGGCACGCCGAAGTGATAGAGCACGACCGCGACGACCGCGACGGCTCTGAGCCCGTTGATGTCTGCCCTGAACAAGTGCCGGTTCCCCCTGGGCCCGCGTGCGCCGCTACCCGGCCGGGTAGCGGGGGGCCGGGCGGGCACGGCTCAGCCGTTCGCCAGGGCAAACGCGGCGCCAGCCTGCCGCGGCGCCGCCCGCCCCGGCTGCATCCTGCGGCGCAATCCCGGGCGCGACGAAACCGGAGTTGGCTGGCCGTGCTCGTTGGTAACCGCGGCGCCTCGCGCCGTCAGCGCCCCGCCTGCGCCACCAGCACCGCCAGCGCCGCCGAGGCCAGGCGCGCGGTGGCGCCGTCGGCGCGGCTGGTCAGCGCGATCGGCACACGCGCGCCGAGCACGATGCCGCTGCCGACCGCCCCGCCCAGGTACTCCAGCTGCTTGGCCAGGATGTTGCCGGAGACGATGTCGGGCACCATCAGGATGTCCGGGTCGCCGGCCACGGGCGAGACGATGCCCTTGGTGCGCGCGGCCTCGGCCGAGATCGCGTTGTCGAAGGCCAGCGGCCCGTCGACGATGCCGCCGCGGATCTGGCCGCGGTCGGCCATCTTGCACATCGACGCGGCGTCCAGCGTGCAGGCCATCTTCGGGTTCACGCCCTCGACCGCGGCCAGGATCGCGACCTTGGGCAGCTCGATGCCGAGCACGAGTGCCAGGTCGATCGCGTTCTGCACGATGTGCACCTTCTCCAGCAGCGTCGGCGCGATGTTCATCGCCGCGTCCGTGACCAGCAGCGGCTTGTGATACGCCGGTGCGTCGAAGCGGAAGACGTGCGAGATGCGGCGTTCGGTGCGCAGCTCGGGGCGCGACAGCACCGCCTTCATCACCTCGTCGGTGTGCAGGCTGCCCTTCATCAGCGCCTGCACGTCGCCGCTGGCGGCCATCTCGGCGGCGCGTTCGGCGGCGGCGTGGCTGTGGCGCACGTCCTCGATCTCGAAGCCGGCGAGGTCCAGCCCGGCGGCGTCGGCGGTGGCGGCCAGGCGTTCGCGCGGCGCCACCAGCACCGGCGTGAACAGGCCGTGGTGGGCGGCGTCGAGCGCGCCGCGCAGCGACTCGGCGTCGCAGGGGTGCACGACGGCGCAGCGCAGCCCGGGGTGGCGCGTGGCCTGCGCGATCAGCTTGCGCACCCCGGCGGCGGCGTCGAAGACGTGCCAGCGCAGCCCGGTGGCCTTGCGCACGCGTTCCTTGTGGCGCGGCGCCTCGACCACCGCCTCGCCGTCCATCAGCACGTGGCCGTCCTGGCGCAGCACGCTGCAGGCCAGCGTCACGCGGCCGTTGGCGGCGTCCTTGGCGGTGACGCGCACCCGCACCTCGAGCACGTCGCCGGAACGCGCTGCGCCGTGGAAGTCCATGCGCTGCGAGACGTAGCGCGTGCCCGGGCCGGGGAAGACCGTGCCCAGCACCGTCGAGACCAGCGCGCCGCTCCACATGCCGTGCGCGGTGCGGCCGGCCAGGCCTTCCTGGCGCGCGAAGACGTCGTCGAGATGGGTCGGGTTCAGGTCGCCCGAGATCGCGGCGAAGCCGGCGATGTCGGCGTCGGTCAGCGCGCGCCGCATCGTCGCGCTCTGGCCGACGGCGAGTTCGTCGAAGGTGGCGTTGTGCAGCCACTCGTCGCGCAAGTCGATCTCCATGTGCCGTCCTGCAGCGGCCGCGGGGTGGGCCGTCGGGCCCCGAGGCTAACGCCTGCGGGCCCGAGCCGGAATCCAGGGCTGCAGCGGCCGGCTGCGGCGGTTGCGACTTGATCATTGTTTGATCTGGCGGCGCGACGGGGCCGGCCGCTGCGGCGAGACTGCGCGCCCGTCGCGCGGCGGCCCTGCGGCCCCGGCGCGCCTGCCGCTGCGCTGTCACGGCGCCGCCATCCATGCCGATTCCCGAGGAGTCGACCCACCCGATCATGTCCGAACAAACCATCGTCCTCCATCCGCGTGCCGGCCAGCTCGCCACCGACAGCCTGCCGGCCATCGCCGGCCACCGCGTCGAGCTGCAGCTGCTGACCACGCTGCGCTGCAACCTCAAGTGCAGCTACTGCTCGATCGCCGAAGGCGACGTGCGCGAGTCGCAGGGCCACGTGAACTACACGCTGGACCAGCTCGACGCGTTCATCGCCGATCAGCTCGCCGGCAAGGAGGTCTACGTCACGTTCTACGGCGGCGAGCCGACGCTCAACCGCCCGTTCATCGAGGCGGTGATGCAGCGCCACCCGCTGTTCCGCTTCCAGTTGCAGACCAACGGCACGCTGCTCGACGACCTCAGCCACCACGTGCTGCAGCGCCTGTCCAACGTGCTGGTGTCGATCGACGGTGGCCCCGAGGTCACCGACGGCTACCGCGGCAAGGGCATCTACAAGCAGATCCTGCGCAACATCGGCCTGGTGCGCGACAGCCTGGGCGGCACGCTGACGGCGCGCGTGACCTGGTCGGACGAGAAGATCGGCTTCGACGAACTCGATGCGCTGACGCGCAGCTTCGACTACGTCTACTTCCAGTTCGTCGCTGGCGATGCCTATTCGGCCGAATCGGTCGAGCGCCGCAAGGCGGTGCTGACGCAACTGGTCGACCGTTTCTTCGCCGACACCGACCGCGTCTACCCCTTCATCCCGCTGATGGGCGCGGTGCGCAACAAGCTGTTCCCGTCGCGTGCCGTCGAGCAGTGCGGCGGCGGCACCGCCTGCCGCGTGTCGACGCACATCCTCAACGTGATGCCCGACGGCCGCATCTTCGCCTGCCCCGACCTGATGCACCTGCCGGAGATGCAGACCGGCGACGTCGTCGGCAACTGGCTGCGCCGCAGCCCGCTGCAGCCCGATCCGAAGATGCCCTGCAACGCCTGCGAAGCCCAGGCCTGGTGCCGCGGCAACTGCATGAAGAACCTGTACCTCGGCTATGTGCGCGAGGACGGCGACTGGCGCAGCAAGGTTACCGACCCGATCTGCGAGCTGGTGCGCCACCTGGGCCGCGAGATCGACCGCCACGACGTCGCCGCCTGGTACGAGCAGCTGCCGCTGCCGCAGCGGCGCGTGCTGCTGGACTGCGAGGTCTACCAGTACGTCGAAGTGATGCCCTGAGGCCGCGCGCCGCGTCAGTCGCGGCGCGGCTCGACGATGCGGGGCAGCAGCCCCAGCACGATCAGCGCGAGCACGGTGGCCAGCACCGCCATCGTCTCGCGGCCCAGGCCGGCGGTCATGCCGATGGCCGCGGTCAGCCAGATGCCGGCGGCGGTCGTCAGGCCGTGCACGGTATGCGGGCTGTGTGCCTTGACGATCGCACCGGCGCAGAGAAAGCCGATACCGGCGACCACGCCCTGGATCACGCGGCTCAGGTCCGCGATGTCCATGCCGGCCAGGCCCGGTGCCAGCACGAACAGCGCCGCGCCCATCGAGACCAGCATGTGGGTGCGCAAGCCGGCGGCCTGGCCGCTGTGTTCGCGCTCCCAGCCCAGCGCGCCGCCCAGCAGCGCCGCCAGCAGCAGGCGCACGAGGATGCGCGTCACCTGCTCGATGTCGGGAACGTCGGAGAACTCCTGGGCGATGGTGTCGGCGATGCGGGACCACACGTGGCGCGGGACGGCAAGCGGCGTGCCGCAAAGAAAAATGCCGGCCGGAGTGTCGGAGCACCCCGGCCGGCCAAATCCGCCGCGCTGTCGCGCGGCGCCGTCAGAACGTTTCCCAGTCGGTTTCGGCCGTTTCCTTGGCCTTGGAGGCCGGCTTGGCGGGCGCCGGCAGCGCTGCACGCGGCGCCGGCTGCGGGGTGGTGGCGGCCGGTCGTGCGGCTGCCTTGGGGATCTGGG
>NZ_NRRU01000132.1 GCF_016583785.1 Rubrivivax gelatinosus
GTGCAGGCGGCGCTCGCCGCGCTGCTGCTGCTCACGCTGCCGCTGGCCGACCGGCTGACGCTGGCGGCACGCGACAGCCGCGCCGCCGAGACGCTGGCAGCGCCGGCCGCCGCGCTGGGCGAACGCCTGGCACCGATCTTCGAGCCCGCCGTCGACCGCAGCCTGCAGCGCCTGACCGTGGCGCCGGACTCGAGCGAGACCGTGGCGCTGGACTTCGTCGTCGCCGACGCGCCGCAGCGCCCCGAACTCGAGGCGCGCATGCTCGAACTCGTCAACACCGAGCGTGTCGCCGCCGGCCTGGGGCCGCTGGCCGCCGACCCGGCGCTGGCCGCGGTCGCGCGCGAACACGGCCGCGACATGCTGGCCCGCGGTTACTTCGCCCACCTCGACCCTGGCGGCGTGACGCCGTTCGACCGCATGCGCCGCGCCGGCCTGCGTTTCCGTGCCGCCGGCGAGAACCTCGCGCTCGCGCCGACGCTGGCCCTGGCCCATCGCGGCCTGATGAATTCACCCGGCCACCGCGCCAACATCCTGCGCGCGGCCTTCGGCCGCGCCGGCATCGCCGTGCTTGACGCCGGGCGCCACGGTCTGGTCGTGACGCAGAACTTCCGCGATTGAGGCCGGCACCGGGCCGGCATCAGCCCCGGCGGCGGCCGGCCAGCTGCCCGGGCGGGGCACCGAACTCGCGCCGGAACGCGGCCGCGAAGTGGCTGGTGTTGGTGTAGCCCAGCTCGGTGGCGACGTCGGTCACGCTGGCGGCATCGGCTAGCAGCCGGCGGCGGGCTTCCTGCATGCGTTCGTGCTGGAACAAGGCGTAGGCGCTGCGGCCGAACAGCGCCTTGAAGCCGCGCTGCAGGCGCGCCGGCGTCAGTCCGTGGGCGGTGGCGACCTCGGCCAGCAGCGGCGGCGCCGACAGGTCGGCGAGCAGCCGGTCGCGGGCGGCGAGCAGGCGCTGTCGTTCGGCTGCGTCCGGCGCCGGCTCGCAGCCACCGGCGCCGGCTTCGAGCAGCAGGCCGACGAAGGCCAGCGCCTGGCCCTGCAGCCACAGCGTATGCCGCGGCGGCGCCCGGGGTGCCAGCGCCGCGGCCAGCCCCAGCGCGCAGGCGTGCAGCTCGCGCCCGCGCAGCCCGGTCGTGAAGCCGCCGGCCGACGCTGCCGCCACCGGCGCGGCCAACGCCGCTGGCAGCACGACCGAGACGCTGCGGTAGCCGCCGCACTGCAGGAAGCGCGCGCGGCGTCCGGGGCCGTGGTGCAGATGGCCGGCGGCTTCGTCCAGCGCGTGCTCGCGCGTGCGGCCATCGCGGCTGATCCAGCAGCGGCTGCGGCCCTGCAGCGTGTAGCTCAGGTGCACGGCGTCGCTGTCGTCGTGCAGGCGCAGTTCGAGCGTGCGTTCGAACTGCGCCTGCCAGCCCAGCAGCCGGCTGCCGTCGGGCAGGGCGACGACGTCCAGCCGCGAGCGGGCGCCGTCGCCGAAGTCCAGCTCGGCGTGGCGCTCCAGCATGTCGCGGGCCCCGAACTCGACGACGTGGGCTGGGCTCGGCTTCATCGGGTTGTGGTGGTGGTGGCGATCGGGGCGGCGGGCGTCGCGATCCGGGTGGCGGCGCAAATGGGAATCATTAGCATCGCAAAGTCTAGTGCTTCCCGAGGACCGCCATGTCCGATGCCAACCGACTCGGCGATGTAACGCAGACGCTGCCGTGGACGTTCATGCCGCTGACCGCGCCGCTGCCGCGGCACGACAGCCTGCTGCCCGCCGTCGTGCGTGTACGCCTGACCGATCGAGCCGCGTCTGTCGGCGCTGCCGGCCCCGAACAGCCCGCGTGCGTGCGGGCCAGCACCCGATGAACGACAGCCAGTCCCTGCCCGCCGCGGGCACGCCGCCCTCTGTCGACTCTGGCCCGCGCCAGGCCTGGGCGATCATGGACCCGGTGCGCCGGCGCATCGACGCGGCGATGGCGATCGCGGCCGTCGGCGTGCTGCTGGGAATGGCGGCGCTGGCCGCGCTGGCGCTGGTGGTCGGCGCGCTGCAGCGCGAGCCGGCCCGCTTGCCGGTGGCCGAACTGCTGGCGGCGGCGCTGTGCACCGTCGGTGCCTACGGCTTGCGGCTGCTGGCCTTCAACCGCTCGCACTACGCCGCGTTCCGCCTGGAGACGCTGCTGCGCGCGCGGCTGGCCGAACACGTCGCGCGCCTGTCGCTGGGCGAGGTGCAGCGGCTGGGCGCCGGCGCGCTGGCCAAGGTGGTCCAGGACGACGTCGGGGCGCTGCACGTCTTCGTCGCCGACAGCACGCCGCTGTACGCGCGCGCCTACGTCGCACCGCTGGCCACGCTGCTGGTGCTGCTGGTGTTGGACTGGCGCCTGGCGCTGGGCGCGTCCGCGGTGCTGGTGCTCGGTGTCGCCGTGATGTCGCTGGCGATGCGCGGGCGCGGCGAGATGTCGCGCCGCTATCACGCCGCACGCGAGCAGGTCAGCGCCGCGATCGTCGAGTTCCTGCAGGCGATGCCGGTGGTGCGCAGCTTCGACACCGGGCGCGCGACCTTCGGCCGCTATGAACGTGCGCTCGCGGCCTACCTGGAGATGCTGGTGCTCTGGTACCGCGCCGCGGGCTTCACGGCGCGTTTCTCGATGGCCGTGCTCGGGCCGCTGCCGACGCTGCTGGTGCTGTTCGCGCTCGGGCTGTGGTTGACGCAGCACGCCTCGCTGGCCTTCGACCGCTGGCTCGGGGTGCTGCTGCTGGGCACCGGCATGGCCGAGGCGCTGATGCCGCTGATGGCGCTGATGCACATGGTCGACAAGGCCAAGCTCAGCGCCGCCCGCATCCAGGAGGTGCTGGCGCTGGCGCCGCTGCCCCTGCCCGCGCCCGGGCGTGAACAGGCGCCGAGCGACGCCGGCGTGGTCTTCGACGCGGTCTCGTTCGCCTACGACCCCGATTCCGCGGCGGCGCTGGAGGGCGTGAGCTTTCGGGTCGAGCCGGGCACCGTGACGGCACTGGTCGGCCCCTCGGGCGCCGGCAAGACGACGGTGGCGCGGCTGATCCCGCGTTTCTGGGACGTGCAGCGCGGCGCGGTGCGTGTCGGCGGCGTCGACGTGCGCCGGATGACGCCGCAGACGCTGATGTCGCAGGTGGCCTTCGTCTTCCAGGACGCCTTCCTGTTCGCCGACACGATCGCCGCCAACATCCGCCTGGGCCGGCCCGAGGCAACGCCCGAGCAGGTGCAGGCGGCCGCACGCGCGGCGCAGGCGCACGACTTCATCGCCGCCTTGCCGCAGGCCTACGACACGCCGGTGGGCGAACGCGGCGTCTTCCTGTCCGGCGGCCAGCGCCAGCGGCTGACGATCGCACGCGCCATCCTGCAGGACCGGCCCATCCTGGTGCTCGACGAAGCCACCGCCTTCGCCGACCCCGAGAACGAGGCCGCGATCGTGCGCGCGCTGTCGGCGCTGATGCGCGGGCGCACGGTGATCATGGTCGCGCACCGGCTGGCGACGATCCGCGACGCCGACCAGATCCTGGTCTTCGACCGCGGCCGCCTCGTCGAGGCCGGCCGCCACGACGATTTGCTGCCACGCGCCGGGCTTTACGCGCGCCTGTGGCGTCACCATGAAGACGCGCAGCACTGGGCGCTGCGTTCGAGCGGCGCGCAGGCGCCGGCCGCCGGGGAGGGCGCATGACGGCTACCGCATACGGCGCGCTGCGGCCGACGCCGTGGATAGCCACCTATCGCCAGCTTCTGCGCAGCGCTGGCGATCACGCGCCGGCACTGCGCGCCAGTCTCGCCGGCCTGTTCGCGGCCGCGGCGCTGCAGGGGCTGGCGCTGGCCTGCAGCTATCCGCTGCTGCAGGCGCTGCTGACGCACGCCGACGCCGCCGCGGCCTGGGCCTGGCTGACGGCGATGGCCGTGCTCGGGCTGGCGTCGCTGGCACTGCGCTGGCGGGCCCAGGGTTTCGACTACGGCGGCCGCATGGCGCTGACCACGCACGAACTGCGCACCCGCCTCGGCGAGCAGCTGCGCCGCATGCCGCTGCTGCAACTGCAGGACAAACGCAGCGGCGAGGTCCACGCGATGCTGCTGGGCAACGTCGACGAGAACCTCAACTACACGCTGACGATCGTGAACCTGGTGGCGATCGCACTCGTCACGCCGCTGGCCGCGGCGCTGGCGGTGTTCGTGTTCGACTGGCGCATCGCCTTGCTGCTGCTGCTCGTGTTCCCGGCGATCGTGCCGCTGTACCGCTGGCGCCGCCCGGCGTTCGCGCGCGGCATGCGCGTCGTCGGCGCGGCGCACGCGCGTACCGCGGCCGACATCCTCGAGTACATGCAGGGCCTGCCGGTGCTGCGCGCCGCGTGCTGCGAAGGCGAGCGCGCGGCAACGCTGTGTGCCGGCTTCGCCGAGCTCGAGCGCATCCAGACCCTGGGCCAGCGCAAGGGCAGCAAGCCCAACGTCGTCATCGCCAGCGTCGTCGAGCTCGGGCTGCTGGTCATCGTCGCGCTCGGCGCCTGGTGGGTCGCCGCCGGCACCCTGGACCTGGCGCTGCTGGCCGCGACGCTGGTGCTGGTCGTGCGCTTCGCCGGGCCGCTGTCGGACTTCGTCGCCTACACCGCGATCTTCGAGCTGATCGAGGCCGCGCTCGAGCGCATCGATGCGCTGATGGCCGTCGCGCCGCTGCCGCAGCAGCAGCCGGCGCGCAGCCCCGAGCGCCACGATCTGCGGCTCGAAGGCGTGAGCTTCGCCTACGAAGACGGCTCGCCGGTGCTGCGCGGCGTCGACGCCGATCTGCCCGAACGCAGCCTGACCGCGCTCGTCGGCCCCTCGGGCTCGGGCAAGTCGACGCTGCTGCGGCTGCTGCTGCGCCATGCCGACCCGCAGCAGGGCCGCATCCTGATGGGCGGTGTGGACCTGCGCGCCATTCCCGCCGAGGCGCTGAACGCGCAGGTCTCGGTGGTGTTCCAGGACGTCTACCTGTTCGACGACACCGTGCTCGCCAACATCCGCATGGCGCGGCCCGACGCTGCCGACGAGGAGGTCGTCGCCGCGGCGCGTGCGGCGCAGTGCCTGGACTTCATCGAGCGCCTGCCGCAGGGCTGGCAGACGCGGCTGGGCGAGATCGGTGCACGCCTGTCCGGCGGCGAGCGCCAGCGGCTGTCGATCGCGCGTGCGCTGCTGAAGGACGCGCCCATCGTCGTGCTCGACGAGCCCACCGCGGCGCTGGACACCGAGAGCGAACTCGCGGTGCAGCGCGCCATCGACCACCTCGTGCGCGAGCGCAGCGTGATCGTCATCGCCCACCGCCTGTCGACCATCGCCGCGGCCGACCGCATCCTGGTGCTCGACGAAGGCCGGCTGGTGCAGCAGGGCCGTCACGACGAACTGCTGGCCGAGCCCGGCCGCTACCGCACGATGTGGCAGGCGCAGCAGCAGGTCAAGGACTGGCACGTCGGCGCCTGAACATCGGCGGCCCACGGCGAACGCTGCGCTGTCGCCATGACGCCACAGCTCACACGCCGTCATCTCCACGCCTTCGCAAATGAGAAGGAGTCGCATTACAGTCCGCGGCCGTATCAGGCCATGACGACTCCGGCGCGCCTCGCCGCAGCTGTCGTGGCGCCATCACGCAGGACTTGCCCGAATGACCTCGCCCTCCAAGCCCCGGCCCGTGCCGCGCATCACGCTACTGGCCGTCGCCTCGTTCATGGCGCTCGGCGCCCAGGCACAAACCAACGCCGACGCCCCGGCTGCCACGTCTGCCGGCGTCGCCGCCGACGACGGCACGCTGCCGGCGATCAAGGCGACCGGCCGCGCTGAAACCGCGACCTCCGCCGTGCCCGGCTACACCGCGCGCCGCAGCGCCACCGCGACACGCACCGACACGCCGCTCAACGAGATCCCGATGTCGATCAGCGTCATCACCGCCGAGCAGGTGCGCGACCAGAACGCGCAGACGATCCAGGAGGTGCTGCGCTACACCGCCGGCGTCAGCGCCGACGTCTATGGCCTGGACAACCGCGGCGACTGGTTCTCGCTGCGCGGCGGCAGCGAAGGCTCGACGCTGGTCGACGGCCTGCGCCGGCCGCTGTCGGGCTGGTACGGCGTGGTGCGCGACGAACCCTTCGCCTTCGAGCGCATCGAGGTGCTGCGCGGCCCGTCCTCGGTCATCACCGGCCAGAACGGCCCTGGTGGCGTCGTCAACCTCGTCAGCAAACGGCCGCAGGCCGAGGCGGCGCGGGAGGTGCAGGTGCAGGTCGGCAACAACGACCACAAGCAGATCGCCGCCGACCTGACCGGCCCGCTGACCGAAGACGGCCGCCTGGCCTATCGCGTGCTCGCGCTGCGCCGCGACAGCGGCACCCAGGTCGAGCACGCCGACATCGAGCGCACGCTGTTCGCGCCCTCGCTGCAGTGGCAGGCGACGCCGGACACGCGGCTGTGGGTCTACGCCCAGTACCAGAAGGACGAGAGCGGCAGCACCGAAGGTTTCTTCCCGCTCGAAGGCACGCTCTATGACGGCCCGAACGGCAAGATCCCGGTGCAGCGTTTCGTCAGCGAACCCGGCTGGGACACCTACGGCGGTGATCGCTGGCGCTTCGGCTGGGAGCTGGAACACAAGCTGTCGCAGGACTGGACGCTGACCCAGCGCCTGCGCCGCGACGTCGTCGAAGGCAAACACCGCAGCATGTACGCCAACTACTGGGAAGGCTTCCTGGCAGACGGCCGCTCGCTCAACCGCACCTGGTACGCCACCGACGACACCGACCGCATCACCAGCGCCGACCTGTTCGTGCAGGGCCGGCTGAAGACCGGCGAGCTCCAGCACACGCTGCTGGCCGGCGTCGACACGATGCGCCAGCGCACCAATCGGCTGTACTGGGCCGGCGACGCCACCGCGCTCGACGTCTACACGCCGACCTACGGCCAGTGGACGCCGCCGACGCTGACGAGCGCGAATACGCTCGACGGCTATTCCGGCCACAGCGGTGTCGATCAGGTCGGCGTGCTGCTGCAGGACCAGATCAAGATCGGCCAGCGCTGGGCGCTGAGCGCCGGCATTCGCCACGACCGCAGCAAGACCCTCTCCGAAGGCAGCGAGGACCTGAAGGTCAACGCCACCAGCCGCAGCGTCGGCGGCGTCTACCTCGCCGACGGCGGGCTCTCGCCTTACCTGAGCTACTCCGAGTCCTTCGAGCCGCAGGGCACGAGCGAAACCGGCGACGCTTTCCAGCCGCTGCGCGGCAAGCAGATCGAGGCTGGCATCAAGTGGCAGCCGGCGGGCTCGCCGCTCACCGCCAGCATCGCCACCTACCGTCTCAAGGAGACCGGCCGCGTTGCCGACGGCGACACCCCGGGCACGACGCGCCAGCTCGGCGACGTCGAGTCCCGCGGCACCGAAGTCGAGCTGCGTGCCGACCTCGCCGCCTGGCAGCTGATCGCGAGCTGGTCGCGCACCCGCACCGAGGACACCGAGACCGGCTACCGCGTCGCCAACGTGCCCGAGAACGGCGCCGCCGTCTGGGCTGTGCACCGGCTGGCGGCCTGGGGCCTGCCGGGCGTGCGCGCCGGCTTCGGCGTGCGCCACGTCGGCCCGACCTGGGACGGCTACGACACGCTGCGCACCGATTCGGTGACGCTGATGGACGCGATGCTGGGCTGGGACCTGCAGCGCTGGTCGCTGGCGCTCAACGTCACCAACCTGGCCGACAAGACCTACTTCGCCGCCTGCCTGAACCGCGGCGACTGCTGGTACGGCACCAAGCGCGAAGTCGTGATGACGGCCAGCTACCGCTGGTAGTCCCAGGCGCTAGTAGTGCGGCGGCAGCTCGTCGCGCAGGCTGCGCACGGTCGCCGGCTCGGCGCTGCCCTGCTGGCGCAATTGCACCAGCTCGCGCGTCAGCAGCTCGATCTGCTGCTGCTGGCGCACGACGACGGCGTCGAGCTTTTCCAGCTGGTCTTCGGTGAAGGCGAGCTTGACCTCGATGTCCTCGAGGCGGCGCTCGACGACGGCGGCGTCCAGCTTAGGCTTGGTCATCCTGGGCCCGGATGGCGCCGCCGCCTTCGCGTTCCAGCGTCTGCACCAGGTCCTCGGCGCTGGCGCCGGGGATCGGCACCTGCAGGATCTCGGGTGCGGCGGCGTCGCCACGCTGCCACTCGAACTTCACCTGCGGCAGGCCGCCGTCGGCGTCGAGTGCGAAGCCGGCGAAGCGGATGTAGCGCGCGCCGGCGAGCGCGGTCTTCAGCTCGGGGTCGCAGTGGGCGATCAGCGGGCCGCTGATCAGCTCGTCCATCGGGATGTCGGTGAACTGCTCGGCGATGCCGTCCAGGAATTCTTGGTCCATGCGCGGGTCCTCTAGAGGCGCGCATTGTGTGCGCGCCGCGAGCCGCCTGCCAGCCGCGGGGTCAGGCACCGAGCGGCAGCGGCCGCCGGGCCGCGGGCTGCAGCCGCAGCACCGCCTCGCGCTGCAGCGAACGCTGGTGCAGGCGCCCGTGCAGCGCCTCGGCCTCGTCCGGGCCGAACCAGCGGCAGGCGATCAGGCGGTGCGCGTGGGCATGGAACTCGTCGTGGCGGTCGTCGACCGCCAGCCAGTCGGCGTCGTCGGCGTCGCCCTGGCGCAGCCAGTCGAGGATCTCGTCCTCGCGCCCCGGGCGCGACTGGGCGAGCGCGCCGTAGATCGGCGTCGTGCCCAGGATGCGCGTGCGCAGCGGCGCGCTGAACATCGCACCCAGCCGGTCTATCGTCGTCCAGTGGCGGCGTTCGCTGGTCAGCACCAGGCGCAGCTGCGGCCAGGCCTGCAGCACGGCCTCGAAGCCGGGCACGCCGCCGCGCGTGTGCGCGGCCGCGTCGGCGGCGCTCATCAGGCAATCGGTGTTCAGAAAGATCAACATCTCGTGGCGCCTCCAGAACGAACATCGTCCACGCTTTCGATGGCAGCGTGGTGAACGCTGCATGACAGTGCACATGCCCCGCAGCGGTGCGGCGTTTTGACTTTCGTCAGTGCTCGTCATCTCGACGAGGGGTGCGCGCGCGGCGGCTGTGAGACCATCGCCGACCTCATGCACAAGCCCTGGCTCGCCCACTATCCCGCCGGCATTCCGGCGGAGATCGACCTCGGCCGTCACACGTCGCTGGTCGACGCGATGGCCGAGGCCTGCACCCGTTTCGCCGACCGTCCCGCGCTGCACTCGATGGGGCGGACGATGACGTACCGCGAACTCGACGAAGCCAGCCTGGCCTTCGCCGCCTGGCTGCAGCACGACGCCGGCCTGGCACGCGGCGAACGGGTCGCGCTGATGATGCCCAACCTGCTGCAGTACCCGGTGGTGCTGCTGGGCGTGCTGCGCGCCGGGCTGGTGGTCGTCAACGTCAACCCGCTGTACACGCCGCGCGAGCTGGAGCACCAGCTGCAGGACTCGGGCGCCGCGGCCATCGTCGTGCTCGAGAACTTCGCCTCCAAGCTGGAGCCGGTGGTGGCGGCGACGCGGCTGCGCAGCATCGTCACCACCCAGGTCGGCGACCTGCTCGGCTTCAAGGGCCGCATCGTCAACGCCGTCGTCAAGCACGTGAAGAAGATGGTGCCGCAGTGGCGGCTGCCGGGTGCGGTGTCGCTGCCGCAGGCCCTGGCCGCCGGGCGCCACCGCGTGCTCGAGCCGGTGACGCTGGCGCAGGCCGACCTCGCCTTCCTGCAGTACACCGGCGGCACCACCGGCGTCGCCAAGGGCGCGATGCTGAGCCACGGCAACGTGCTCGCCAACGTGCTGCAGGTCGGCGCCTGGCTGGCGCGCGACATGGAGGACGGGCGCGAGACCGTCGTGCTGCCGCTGCCGCTGTACCACGTGTTCGCGCTGATGGCCTCGATCGTGTTCCTGCGCAAGGGCTCGATGCTGGTGCTGATCGCCAACCCGCGCGACATGCCCGACATGCTGAAGACGCTGGCCTCGGTGCCGTTCTCCGGGATCATCGGTGTCAACACGCTGTACCGCGCGCTGCTCGACGCGCCCGGCTTCGCCGCGATCGACCTGTCGCGGCTGAAGCTCGCGGTGGCCGGCGGCATGGCGGTGCAGAAGGTCGTCGCCCAGCGCTGGCGCGAACGCGCCAAGGTGCCGCTGGTCGAGGGCTACGGCCTGACCGAAGCCTCGCCGGTGGCGATCGCGAATCCGGTCGACGTCGTCGAGTGGAGCGGCACGATCGGCATGCCCATCCCCAGCACCGACGTCGTCATCGCCGACGACGAGGGCCGCGTGCTGCCAGCGGGCAGCGTCGGCGAGATCCGGCTGCGCGGCCCGCAGGTGATGCAGGGCTACTGGCTGCGCCCCGACGAAACCGCCGAGGTGCTCACCGCCGACGGCTGGCTGCGCACCGGCGACATGGGCACGATGGACGAGCAGGGCTTCGTGCGCATCACCGACCGCAAGAAGGACATGATCGTCGTCTCGGGCTTCAAGGTGTTCCCGAACGAGGTCGAGGACGTGCTCGCGATGCACCCCGGCGTGCGCGAGGCCGGCGCCGTCGGCGTGCCCGACGAACATTCGGGCGAGGTCGTCAAGGCCGTCGTCGTGCGCGCCGACCCCGAGCTGAGCGAACACGAGCTGCTGGCGCATTGCCGCCAGCACCTCACCGGCTACAAGATGCCGCGGCGCATCGAGTTCCGCAGCGAACCGCTGCCGCGCACCAACGTCGGCAAGATCCTGCGCCGCGAGCTGCGCGACGCGCCGCCCGCCACGCCCTGATCAGACGCCGAAACCGAGCACCTTGGTGACGAAGTAGACCGCCGCCTTCACCATCGCCCAGACCACGCCGGAGACGACGAAGGCGGCGATGACCGAGGTGGCGAAGCCGGCCAGCACCCAGACGCCGTCGCGTTCGAGCACGCCGAGCGCGAGCAGGCTGACGGCCAGCGCCGGCAGCATGTTGCCCAGCGGCACCGGCAGCACCAGCACCAGCGCCAGCAGCAGGCACAGCAGGCCGATCGCGTACTCCATCGGCGGCGCCGCCAGCAGCGACAGCCGCGGCCGCAGCAGGCATTCGGCACGCGCCAGCCAGGGGCCGACGCGCGCCACCAGCCCCGCGAAGTCGGCGCGTGTCATCGAGCGGCTGGCGATCACCGCCGGCAGCCAGGGCGCACGCCCGAACGCCAGCTGAGCCGCCAGGAACACCAGCGGCGCCCCCAGCACCGCCGAGGTGCCGGGCGGCATCGGCAGCACGTTCGGGAAGGCGAAGACGAAGAGCAGCGCGGCCAGCGCCCGGTCGCCCAGTGCCGCCAGCAGATCGCCGACGGCGATGCGCTCGCGGCTTTCGTCGGCCGCGAGCGCGGCGAGCATCGCCGACAGCGGCAGGCGTTGGGGTTCTGTGAGCAGGGTGATCCGGGGCATCGGGCGTCGTCGCGGCGGGCAGCCGCTGTTGTAACGGTTCCCGGTGACAGCGCCGGCATCCGGGGCCCGGATTCGGGGTCATCCGGCCTCGAAGACCGCGCCGCAGCACCGGACAACGCGTCATCCTCGCGACAATGGGCTTGTTAATGCGAATGGTTCGCATTACATTGCTGTTTCACGAATCCACCGCGACACCACGATGCTGCACCCCGAACCTCTCGAGCCGGCCGCCCGCCCGCCGGCCGACGCGCCGGCCCGACCGGCAGCCGCGGCGGTGATGCACAAACCTGCCGCTGCCGGGCGCCGTCCACGCTGGGACAGCGCCGTGCTCTTCGCCGGCAGCGAGGAGATCGAGATCGTTCACGGCGACGCGCTCTACCGCATGCGCATCACCTCGATGGGCAAGCTGATCCTGACCAAGTAGTCCTCGCCACCTTCGCCGCCGCAGCACCAGCCAGCCACCAGCCAGCACGTGCGCGCCCCACCTGGAGCGTCCCGTGCAGAACATCCCCGCCGTCTCCTCCCTGCTCCAGGGCCTGCGCCTGCCGCCGCCGGGCGTGCGTGCACCGGCGCTGCGCCTGGCCTTGCGCACGCTGAGCAGCGCGCCCGCGGCCGACGCCGCGCTGCTGCGCAGCGATGCCGCCGCCGCCATCGGCGTGCGCGAAGCCGAGCTGGTGGCCGCGCATGCCGGCTGTTTCGACCGCTGCGAGTCGCCGCTGGCGGCGCGCCGGCTGCGCCCGCGCCGGCGCGAGATCGCCGCCGCGCTGGCGCTATTCGGC
>NZ_NRRU01000133.1 GCF_016583785.1 Rubrivivax gelatinosus
TACAGCCGCAGCGCGTTGTCGCAGGCCAGCGCCAGGCGCTCGGCCGGCGTGAAGCGCCGCGTCAGAACCTTGAAGGTCGAGGCGATCTCGTCGAAGCTGGCGCACAGGCCGTCGACGGGGAAGTTGCTGGCGAACAGGCAGCGGCCGGTGCCGAAGGCGTCGATCAGCGTGTCGAGCACCGGGCGCTGCAGCTCGGGCGTCCAGCGCCGTCCTGGCACGCCGATGCCCGAGAGCTTGACCACCACGTTGGCGCAGTCGGCCAGCGGCGCCAGTGCACGCCGCCAGGCGGCCAGCGAAGCGGCGTCGCGCTCGGCCGGCAGGCCGGCGTGGTTGACGACGATCGTCGTCGCCGGGAAGTCGCGTGCCAGCTCCAGCGCCTCGCCGAAATGCCACCACGGCGCCTGCAGCTCGAACATCAGCCCGGCCGGCGCCAGGCGCGCATAGCCGTCGCGCCAGCGCGGGCAGCGCATCGAACCCGGCGCGGCGAAGTGTTCGTGGTGCGCCGCACGCGCCAGCGTGGCCGGCTTGTGGCGCACGCTGCGCACCAGCGGCAGCGCGCGGTAGACGGCGAGCACCGCGGCCAGGTCCTCGCGGTCCAGCCAGACCTGGGCGGCGTGGGCCTGAGGCTCGCCGGTGGCAGCGGCCAGCGCGCTGATCCAGCGTGCCTCGCCGGTCGGGTCGGCCGGGTCCCATTCGCCTTCCATCGTGACGTGGCCGACGACGAGATGGCCACGCGCGGCCTCGTGGTGGTGCGGCGGCAGGAACTCACGGCAGATCGGCTCGTAGTCGCCGTAGCGGAACGCGATGCGCGGGCGGCGCTGCAGCCAGGGGTGCGGGTTGCGCACCGGGTCCCAGTAGTGGTGGTGGGCGTCGACCAGCGGCAGCAGGCGCTCGTCGCCAGCGTCCAGCCAGTCCTTGCGGGCGGCCTGAACTAGACATTGGTCAACAGGTTTGGGGACCATACCAGTAGGGGCGAAACGGCGCGACATGGGAGGGGCCGGCGCTCAGCCGCCCATCACGTCGCGCGTGGTGCGGTGCACCTGCTCGAGGTGGTTGCGCATCGCGGCGATGGCGGCTTCGGGGTCGCGCTGCCGGATGGCGCCGACGATGGCCTGGTGCTCGGCGACGCTGTGCTCGATGGCGCCCGGGCGCATCAGCGCCAGGCGCCGGAACTCGAGCGCGTAGCCGTAGAAGTCGAACACCACGTCGGCGAGCAGTTCGTTGCCGCAGGCGCGGTACAGGATCTGGTGGAACTCCTGGTCGGAGATCTGGAAGCGCACCGCGTCCGCGCGCATGCCGCGCTGGTCGTCGACGAGGTTTTGCAGGCGCTCGATCTGTGCCGGCGTGATGCGCTGCGCCGCCAGGCGGACCACCTGCATCTCGACCGCGGCGCGGGCCTCGGTGACTTCTTCCAGCGAGCGGTTCTTCAAGCCGCCCAGGACGCCGACCGACTCGTGCAGCGGCATCGCGCCGGGGCCGATGACACGGGTGCGGGCGCCCTGGCTCACCTCGATCATGCGGCGCGCCTGCAGCACCCCGACCGCGGCGCGCACGGTCTCGCGCGAGACGCCGAGCGTGGCCGCCAGTTCCCGCTCCGAGGGCAGTTCGTCGCCGGCGCGCAGCAGGCCGGAGTGGATCATGTAGGCGAGCTTGTCGCTGATCTGCTCCTTGACCGTGCGTTTGACGATCGGACCCTTGTCGCCGGGGACACGGTCGATGAGGCGAATGCTGGCGTTGCTCATGGTGCGCTTGACTGGTACGCACACCATACCAGTCGGGTCAGGGCGATATGGAGGGGGTTTTTACCAAGCGCACGGCAGCTTCGGGCTCTGGCTCCAGCCGTGCCGCGCGCGTGCTTCGGCGCGGGTGGCCAGGATCTTCGCGAAGTCGGCGGCCGGTGGTGACGAGGACGGACGCGCCGAAGTGAGGCCTGGGCGTTGGCGGCCTCAAGCCGCAGGCCAATGCCGATTCGGCCGCCACCAATAGCCTCGACCTTGTGAGGAAGTCCGAGAAGCCGTCGGTACCGACGGCCCGCGCCTAAGGGGCGTCAGAACTTGTAGGTGAGATTGAGGTGAATGTTCCTCGGCTCCCCATAGGATGTGGTGCGATAGAAACCGATATTCGTCCGGTATGCCTTGTCGAAAACATTGTTGATCTTCAACCCCGCGGTCAGTTGGCTGGAAATTTCGTGGCGTGCCATCAGGTCGAAAACCGCGTAGGCCGATTGGCTGTACTCTTCCTGCCGCCCCAGCCCGTAGTTCATGATGGTCTGATACGTGCGGCTTTGCCAGCGGCCGCCGCCGCCCAGCTTCAGCCCCGGCAACAGAGCATCGGCCCTGTAGCTCGCGTACAGCTTGAACTGGTTCGCCGGCGCTGTCGTCGAGACCAGTTTTCCGTCCTGCCGCGCCTTCACATGCGTGAAGCTGCCCTGAAGCTGGCTGTTGCGCGTCAGCGCGCCCGTCACCTCGACTTCGAAGCCCTTGGCCTTCACGCCCTGAATGCCGCGATAGGCTGGATTCCCGTCGGGCGCGTAGGTGTCTTCGAGTTGCTCGGGATAGTTTTCCTGACGGATCTCGAAGTACGCTGCGCTGGCGTTCAGCGCGCCATCGAAAAATTCCCCTTTCAACCCGGTTTCGTAGCTCTTTCCTTCCAGCGGGTCGATCAGGTTGCCGCTGACGTCGCGATAGCTCTGAGGCTTGAAGATGGTCGTGTAGCTCGCGTACCAGGAAATGTTCTTGTTGATTTCATAAACGAGCCCGGCATAAGGCACAAAATTGCCGTTCTGCTGGTAGTCGATGGATGAATTGGGCGCTGCGTAGCGGTAGTTGGCGAACCGGCCTCCCAGCAGAACTTTCAGGGAGTCGGTGGCGGAGAGGCGGGTGGCCGCATAGAGGGCTTCCTGGCGCGTAGTCTCGTCCTGGTACGACGAAGGCGTGCCCCACAGCGGCTCCGGGATGTCTCCATTCCAGCTCCAGAAGTCGCTGACGATCCGCTGGGGATAGCTCACGTTCGCATAAGTGGTGCCCGTCCAGTGCGCCCGCGAGACCTGTCCACCCAGCACCAGTTCGTGCTCCCGGCCCAGCCAGGAGAAAGAGCCGTCGACTGCAAAATCGAAAGTGTCGGTATTCGTTCTCCCCACATACTTGTTGGCGAAGATGGTGGACGTGCCATCCGCAAACGGTCCGCTCTGGATCGACCCCAGCTTCGCGTCATAGCCGTTGTACTGGTGGGTCAACGAGGCCTGGAGCTTCCACCTGTCCGAGAGCCACTGCGTGAGCGATGCGAATGCCGAGCCTGAAGTCTGTTCCCAGCCACTCCAGTTGGCGCCGCTGTTGTAGGAGCGGGGCAGGGAAATCCGGTTGCCGTACCTGTCGTAGATGGGCCGCGTGCCACTCCAACTCGATCGCTGCGGGTCGGTGTTCTGATAATCCAGTCCGACGCTCAACAGTGTGTCTGGCGTCAGATCGGCTTCCAGCATGCCGTAAAGCACGGAGGTCTTGCGCTGGCTGCCATCGAGGAACGAATGCTGGTCCTGAAACGCGGCGACGCCCCGACCGCGGATTCTTCCGTCGGTGCTCAACGGCGCGCTCACATCGAGTTCAGCGCTGTAGTTGTCCCAGGAGCCCGCCCCGACCCTGACCTGCTTCTGCGATGTCGCCGTCGGCTTCTTGCGCACGAGATTGATGATGGCGCCTGGCTGTCCCGCACCTGTGAGAAGGCCTGCCGCGCCCTTGAGCACTTCGACGCGGTCATAGATCGCCGTACTGCTCAGATTGTTGCCGGCCGAGAAGGCGGAGTTGATGGTGGTCGGGACGCCGTCATACTGGAAATTCTCGATGCCGAAGCCGCGTGCGGAGTAAGTCGTCCGCTCGGAATCCAGCGAGGAAACGTGAACGCCCGGCATCTGCTCCAGCACCTCGTTGAGGCTGCTCAGCGCGTAGTCGTCGATCTTTTCCCGGGTGACGACACTGATCGACTGCGGGGTTTCGCGCTGTGTCAGGGCCAACCCCGTGGCCGTGGAGGTCGGGCCCGCCGCCCTGTAGCTGCCGCTGCCCTGAGTGGTCGCGCTTACATCTGCTTTCGCCTTGACCGTCACCGCCGGCAAAGTCGTTTCTCGCACCCGGACTTCAGGCAATGTTGCTTCACTCGCAGGTAGCGCAGGCGTTTTGCGTAGCGTGTATTCGCCGCTGGCGTCGCGCACTGCCTGCAAGCCGGTACCAGCCAGCACTTGGCGCAAAGCCTCTGCCTCTGTCAGGCTACCGGTAGCCCCTGGGCTCTTCAACCCTGCCGTGAGTTCAGCGTTGACCACGATCTGGGCCCCGGCTTGGCGACCGAAACGGCTCAACGCCTGGTCGAGCGAGCCGGCCGGCACGTCGAAACTGCGGCGAGCCTCTGTCGCCGCCGGGATGCCTTGTGCCCAAGCGGAGGGTGCAGGCGCCCACAAGGCCGCACCTAGCAGCACGCCCAGCAGAGCTTGTGCAACAGGGGTCAACGGAAATCGCGTGGCGGGGGCTGCGCGCTGCTGGCCCAAATGCTTGCCGGGCTGAGTGGTCGGATATTGAGCGCGAACGGCCGCCATGTGCAGGTTTCCTTGTGCGAATGCTGTTGTGGAAGAAAGCACAGCGAGACGACAACTACCTGGGCCGAGGAGCCGTCCCGCCTGGCTTCACATGTAAAGCCGCACGAGACTCAAAATACTGCCGATTAATTTGTAACAGGCCGACGAGCCGAGCCGGCATCTGGCCGGTGGGATGGGCCGCACCACATCGCGCGATCGGTCTCAGCGCGCGGAAACCGTCACCCAATACCGCGTCAAGCGGTTCACCCGTACCGGCAACTGCCTCTCCAGCGAGGCAAGGATTCGTTCGGTGGGATTGCCGCCGCTCAGCGGCCAGGAGCCCGTGATGCGCAGATGCGCGACTTCCGGCGCGCAGCGCAGCCGGCCGTGCCGGTAGCGGTCGAGGTCGGCAATGAATTCGCCCAGGGGCGTGCTCTCCGCAGTCAGCACCTCGTCGGCCCAGGACAGGGCCGCATCGCGAAGCGGCTCAACGGACGAAACCTGCTGACGGGTGAAACGAACCTGCTGGCCCGCCCTGACGAGCGTCGGGGCATCTGAAGCCGTCCCCGCCGAACGAACTTCCAGAGCGCCTTCGGCAACGGCGAGCCGCGTGCTGCCTTCGGCCGGGCTTTCATCGCGCCGCACGGAAAAACGCGTGCCCCGCGGGATGAGCGTGCCTTCCTGGGTGGAGACGACGAAGGGGCGCCCTTGCGCATCGGGTGCCGTTGTCACCAGGATCTCTCCGGCGCGCAAAGCAATGCGGCGCTGCCGCGCATCGAACTGGATATCCACCGCCGTGCCGGTGTTGAGCATCAGTCGTGTGCCGTCGACCAGCACCAGGCTGCGGCGCTCACCGGTGGCCGTGTGCTCGTCGGCCATGGCCGATGCGAGTTGGGCGCGCCAGGGCACCTGATCCTGCACCAGATACAAGGCGGCGCCGCCGGCGCCCACCCACATCAGCGTCTTGAATGCGCGGCGCCGCGCGGGCTCGATTTCGGCAGCGCGGGCCAGCGTGGTGCGCGAGACGTCCGGCGCAACGTGCAGGGTACTGGCCTGCAGCCGCCCGCCCATGGCCTGCAGCCGCCGCCAGGCACGCGCGTGCTCGGCATGCGCGGCCTGCCATTGCTCGAATTCGGCTTGGTCGTGCGTCGTTTGCACGCCGGAGGCGAGCCGAACGTACCAACCCACAGCCTGCTCGACGATGCCATCAGCAACCGGGGCATCATCATCGTTGGCCGGGGCCCCGGGGTTAGGGCCCTTGCGTGAGGAAAACAGTGCTTCCACCTGTTTCTCGCCCGCAATCCGCCGCGTCAGCGGGTGGCGTAGAGCGCCTTGTAGCAATGGGCCACAGCGCGCGTCATGGCCTTTTGCACGACGTTGACGCTGATACCGAGCTGTGCGGCGATCTGCGGATAGTTCTGGCCGTCGAGCTGCGACAGCAGGAAGGCTTCGCGCACCTGTGCGGGCAAGCCGTCGAGCAGGTTCGCGATTTCTTCAAGGGTTTCGAGAATGAGGTAACGCTCTTCCGGCGAAGGTGCGAGCGGCTCGGGCCGGGCGGCCAGCGCTTCGAGCCATGCCTGTTCCAGTGCGTAGCGCCGCCAATGGCTGGCGACCAGGCCGCCAGCGATGGTGGTCAGGTAGGCGCGGGGTTCATGGACGACTTGGTCCGGGCCTTTTCCCAGCACGCGTACGAAGGTGTCGTGAGCAAAGTCGGCAGCATCGAATGCGTTTCCAAGTTTGCGGCGCAGCCACCCCTGCAACCAACCGTGGTGGTCGCTGTAAAGGGTTTGCACATCCAGTGAGGTTTCGCCGGCCGCCATGACACGCCTATCGCGATTTGTGTAGCAAAGCTAGTATTGAGACGTATTCGCATCGTAGCAGACGATGAAGCTCGACTGCTCCAGGCTCCGCCGAGACCCACCGGGGTCAGATGGAAGTCCCTCGCTGGCGCCCCAGTTGCCAGGTCACCGACGACCGAAACCCAGGGGGCCGATGCCCGCGCCGCCGCCGATGAGATGCAGGTCGAGCCAGGTGGCGCCGATCACGCGCACCGGCCGCTCGATGGGCAGGTGCGAACGAAGCTCTACCGCCACACCGCCTCCAGTCGCCGGACATGGGCATCGGCCACATCGCCAGGTTCCCGTTCTGGATTCTTCTGATCATCCAGCCCCTCGAGGACGGGGGACGAGGCCGATGCGAGGCGCCGACGGCTGCGACGAACCGCTGTTCAGCACGGTGCGGCTGGAGGACTTCGTCCTGGCCAACCACCCGCTGCGGCCGATCCGGCAGTGGATGAACGAGGCGCTGTCGCGGTCAAGGCCGGTATCACGGTCGAAAGACTCACTTACACGCCGCTGGGCAAGGTGGCCTCGCGCACCGACGGCAACGGCAACCGCGTGACCTTCAGCCACGACCGCCGAGGCCTGGTCACCGCCGAAGCTGCCCCGCTGGGCGCGACCACGCGCTACGCGCTCGACGCGATGGGCGACGTGCTGCGTCAGACCGACCCAGAGGGCCGCGTCACCGCCACCGCTTACGACCTGCGGCGCCGCCCCACCGCGGTGACCAACGGCGCAGGCGAGACCACGCGCACCGCGTACGACCTGAACGGCAACCGCATCGCCATCACGCGGCCGGGTGGCGGCGTCACGGCATACGAGTACGACGGCAACAACTGGCTTAGTGCCGTGACCGAGCCGATGAACCGGCTATCGGGCTATGCGCGAGACAAGAACGGCAACCTGGTCGCGTTCACCGATGCGGCGGGCAACAGCACGCGCTGCACCTACGACGACCTGAACCGCCGCAGCGGGGAGACCTACGCCGACGGCGCCGCCGAGAGCTTCGACTTCGACGCCGCCGGCACCAGTTGGCGCCGGCCACCGCCTCCGATACCCGGACCCAGGTGCCGCTGGCGTCTGACGCCGGTGCGTTGTCGCCTGCCGGGTGTGCCAGCCGGTGGCTGGAGCGCGTGCCGCGCTGCCAGTGGAACTGGATCTTGATGCGGTGGTCGCGGTCGGTGTGCACCGGCTCGCCCAGGGCCGTCTGCACGCTGTGAACGCTGGGACGCGATGCCAGGCGGCCGACGAGGTGTTGGCTTCGAAGCCGGCCAAAACGCTATCGGTGCCCCGGCTGCTTCTCGCACTGTCGAAGCTTGCGCCGAGCGTCGTCGATCGTGCTGATCGCATTCGGGTTGCCGAGGCACGAGTCGTCCTGCTCAACGCTGAAGCGCCCGTCTTTGACGCGCGATAGTTTGAGCCGCACAGCCATGCGCTGCCATCCGGAGCCGATTTCGCTGCGAGTAGTGGCGACTTTGGGCTCGTCGACACCGAAGTACTGAACGATGAGCAGCAGATCGTTGTACTTGCTGTCGTAGCGACCCATCGCAGGCACCGCGTTGCAGAAGACTGGCTGCGACTCGCGGATGGTCACGGTATGCCAGCCGGCCTCCTCGAACTTGGCGTTGTAGAGTCCGAGGTGGCACGCCAAGGTATACCGCTGCCCTTGTTCGCACCGGTAGTTAGGCTGGCGCACGTAGTCCTTGATATTGCAGGCCTCGTCTGGGCGCGTCTTGGGCATGAAGCCCAGGACCGTCGCGTAGTTCAGGTCGCCATCGAAGAACATGCGGTAGCCCTGCCCAGAGAACATGTCTAGGGTCTTGCCGTCGGGATCCAGCGGCGTCGCGATACGACTACGCAGGGATTTCCACGTCGCGATTTCGAGCTTTGTGGTCTCCATATCTGCCAACGGTATGTAAACGCCGTGAACGTTTTCGAGCCAGTCTGTAGTCAGACGAATCTCGGCACGGCCGGCTGCCGCGGCAAGTATCAACCCCATGAAGACTGCCGCGCGGGCCAAGCGCATGCTCTTACCCCTTGGACTCTGACCGATATTTTTCATAAGCTGACTTGAGCTTGGTGTCGTACGAGTAGGTCTCGTAGCCGGGGCCGTTGTAGTTGAAGGCGATCATTGCCCAGTCCTTCTTGCGAGTCGGGTCGCCCCTTGCTGGCTTTGCGTGTTCACGTTGCCCGTGGCAGCGTGCAGCTGGATGCCGGTTTCGGTGTTGGGCTTGCGCGGGTTCTGCGCCATGCCGTAGGTGAAGAAGACGAGGCCATCCTTGACAACGGTGGCGCTGTTGGCCTGCGCCAGTTGCTGCAGGTCCTGCCCGGCGACGAAGCTGGCGGTACTGCCGATGCTGGCGACGGCGTGCGCCGGGGTGCTGCTGGTGATGCCGCCCGGTGCGGCGATGACAACGTCCGGGCGCGTCAGCGTGGGCACCGTGCCTGCGCCGCCGCTGCTGCTGTCGCCGGTGGTGTCGCTACCCTTCAGGCTCTCCTGGCTGGCGAGCAGGCCCTTGGCGAAGCTCATCGCCGCGGGCTCGGGCTCGCCTTGGAGCCGGGCGTCGTGCTGGTGCGCGCTGTCGGCCAGGGTCCGGGCCAGTTCGGCGGATTGTTCGAGCTGGGTCCCAGGCTCGCGGGTGTCCATCTGCATGGCACCGGCGGTGCTGCAGGGCTTGCCGTGCGCGCTGATCAGCAAGCCGCTGGCCGCGCGCACGGCGCCCCAGGCTCGCGTGGCCAGGTCCAGGCCGTGGACGCGCGGCTGCTGGCGCCCTAGCGAAATCGATGCGAGGGATCAGCGAGCGGACTTTTCGCAACGGCGGATCGCGACACGGGCTTCGGGAATCTCTTCTTCGGTGTTCGGGTTGCCGAGGCAACGATCGTCCTGTTCGATTTCCACTCGACCGTCACCGGTCTTGCGTAGCTTCAAGCGTACTGTCATGCGATTCCAGTCGCTTCCGACCTCGCTGATCTTGCTGGCAAGCTTGCTTTCTTTGGCCACGCTAAAGTATTGCACGACGGCAAGCACATCGTCATGCTTGGCGTCCAGTCGCCCGAGGCCCGGTATCGCATTGCAGAATATCGGATAGCTTTCGTTGATGCGTACGGTATGCCAGCCAATCTCTTCGAACTGGCGATTATAAATGGCGATGTGGCAGGCTACGGTATAGCGTTGGCCTTCGAGGCATTGGTAGGCGGTTTCCTTTGTGCGGCGACCCAGGGTGCAAACTTCGTCGAGTCTTGACTTGGGCATGAAGCCAATTGCCTGAAGGTAGAAAATATCGCCGTCGAAGTGCAGCCTGAACCCTTGTCCGAAGAACTTTCGCAGTGTCGTGCCGTCAGGCTCCAATATTGTCGCGATCCGCTTGCGAAGAGAGATCCAGTTGGCCTCTTCTAATTTCTCGGTCTCCGACTTAGAGCACGCGGGTCTGGGCTTCAGTCCCGCCTGTATGTCGTGCAAGTCGTTCATGGTCAGCGGCGGGCCCCCGCAAGGTGGGTCGGGCTCCCAATCACCAAGCAGCTTAATTTCGGCGGCGGCGTTCAGGTGAACGACGGCGAGCAAAGTCAGCGCGCCCCATCGCCATGCGGCGAAATTTCTATCGGTTTTCATTGCTGAGTTTCTTGTGATGGGCATAAGCTTGCTCCATCTTCTGGTCATAAAAGTTCTTTTTATACGACGATCCGTTGTAATTGAATGCGATCATCTGCCAGTTCTTGGCGCGTACCGCCTGCAACAGGCTGGGGTGTCTGCCAAGTTTTCGGTTCTTGGGGTTGATCCATGCCGCCGGTTTGTTTTCGATGAAGCTCGCCAGCATGCCCAGTTGCGATTTTTCGGAGGAGCACATCTTCGATACCATATCTTCCACTCTCCTCTGTCCGCATAGCGTATAGTTCTCGCCGAGAATCTGGAATTTTCCCCAGGAGCAGGCGCTTTAGAGCGCCCGCACTGTCCAGTGCGTAGGCACGAACGAGTCGCAGATAAGAGCTGGCGAAATCGCTATAGATATCGTTCTCGTCCACCCGGCCGTCGGACATCTTCGGGTCCGCTGCGCCGAGTTCGCTGCGTTTCCGGTATCCTGTGGGCCACGAAAGATCAGGATACTTGTCAAAACGTCCTTTCGTGCATTCGCTGAATATGTGTCGTTCGTACAAAATGGCGGGCACGGCATGACCTTCGCCTTGATTCAATCGCCAGAAAGCATGCGCCTTGGTTTCCACCTCCGCGATGGCCTTGAGGACCTCCTGCTCGCACTTGATGAAATCGGCGTACTTTTCCCAATCGACCTCCGTGATGGGGTCTTCGCTGTAAAGGCCGAACATCTCAATCAGTTCGACCGGCAGCTCGATCCCGACCTGAATCACCGGCTGGCCCTTGTTGCTTTGCATCTTGCGCACACGCACCAAGGCCGGGTCGTTCTTAGACGGCGAGCCCACTGGCTTAGGCTGCGGTGGAGCGCCGAGAGCAGGTGCCGACGGCGCTGACTCAATCGTCCGAGGCAAAGGATCACGCAAGTGCGGCCGGACATCGGCCAGCACCGGTTCGGTCTGGCCTTTGAAGGCGATGGCGCTGCTCACCAGCGTGACGAGCTTGTGGCCGTAACCGGATACCGTGTCGAGCACCCGCTGCCATCCACCATCGGGGCGGCGTATCTCCACGCTGATGGTGGACGCTGCCTGTGCAGTCTGATGGCGCGGAGCTAGCCCGGTCGAACCTGTCGTTCCTTCGACGGTGCGACCGTCGAATTGCAGTCTGTAGGGCAGGTTGGCGATCGGCGCTCGCAGAGCGTCGAGAAACAACACACTGAAGCCGAAGGCCTCCTGTTGGGTGAGGTACAGGGTCTGACCGACCTCAAGGCGATGGGGGTCACGCAGGCCGTTGATGCGCTGCAGCTCGGCCACTGACGTTCCGCAGCGGGCCGCAATGTCCGACAAGGTGTCGCCCGGCCGAACACGGTACGGGTCGCTGACGGAAGTGGCATTACTGCTCATCGTCGACCGCCTCCGTGTCGTCGTCGGCAGGGGGCTCGTCGATGTACTCTTCGACAAGCCAGGACGTTCCGCTGTCGGACGTCAGCCGGTATGCAATAGGTTCTGTCCGTTCGGTCTGAACGACATTCGCCATAGGCTGGCTCAAGGAATGCCGGCCGAGCCGCTTGCCGGACGCATTCAGAACGACAGCAGCGGAGAACGCCGTCGGCAGCCAGTCCGCCGGAATGCCTTGCGCATCGAGCAATTCGGCGTGGATCGGATCGGAGGGGCGTAGCGTCAAGGCCTGCTGCCGTGGAAGTTGCGGCTTGTCGAGTGACGCGCTCCTGCCCGCCCCCAGCTCTTTCATCGCGGCCCTGAACTCCACCTTGCCCGGCGCCGAGAGCGTGATGTTCCCGCCCTCGATGCGTATGGCCGCCCCGGCGGCGGTCAGCAGGATGTGCTGGGGTGCCGCGACCTTCACCATGCCATGGGTGCTGG
>NZ_NRRU01000134.1 GCF_016583785.1 Rubrivivax gelatinosus
CTGCTGCTGCCGGCCGCGGGCCGCCCGGCCGAGCGGCTAGGCGCGGCACTGCAGCCGGTGGCGGCGCTGCTGGCGCCGGCACCGAGCGCACGCTTCGCACTCGAATGCGCGCTGCTCGACGCCGCATCGCGCCACGCCGGCTGCAGCGCCGCGGCCTGGCTGGCCGGCGGCCGGGCGCTGCAGCCGGTGGCCGTCAGCGTGCTGCTGCCCGAGGATGCACGCGCCCCGGCCGCAGCCGCCGAGGCCGTGGCACGCGGCCACCGCGTGCTGAAGCTGAAGATCGCCGTCGCCGGCCGCAGCGCGGCCGACGAAGACCGGCTGCTGGCCGCGGTGCACGCCGCCGCACCCGGCGCCCGGCTGCGGCTGGACGCCAACGGCGCGCTCGCGCCCGCCGAAGCGCAGTCTCGGCTGGCGGCGCTGGCGCTCTGGGGCGTCGAGCTCGTCGAGGAGCCGGTGGCCGGCGACGCGCTGCTGGCGCTGCCGGCGCTGGCCCTGCCCTGGGCGGCCGACGAGTCGCTGGCCGACCCGGTGCTGGCCGCGGCGCTGCTGGCGCTGCCGCCCGGCCGGCGCCCGGCGGCGCTGGTGCTCAAACCCGCGCTGCTCGGGCTGGTGCGCTGCCTGGCACTGGCCGAAGCCGCACACGCGGCGGGCCTCGGGCTGATCGTCACCCACTGCTTCGACGGCGACCCGGGTTTCGCCGCCGCCTGCGCGCTGGCGCAGGCGCTGCCGGCGCCGCCGCTGGCCTGCGGGCTGGCGCCGCACGCCGGGCTGCTGCGTGCCTGGCCGGCCGGGCCGGTGCTGGCGCCGCCCGCGGCACCGGGGCTGCTGCCCGAAACCGGCTGAGGCGCGGACACCATACGGTTCGTATACGTTTCGTATATCATCGCCGCATGGGAATCGTCAAAATCTCCGACCCGATGCACGAGAACCTGCGCATCGCGTCCAACGCCCTGTCGCGTTCGATCAACGCCCAGGCCGAACACTGGATGCGCATCGGCATGCTCGCCGAGCTGCACCCCGAACTCGGCCACGCCGAGATCTGCCGGCTGCTGGTGCGTGCCGAACTGGCCGGCGGGCTGGACATCGCCAAGCTGGCGGCAGCGCCGCTGGACACGACGGGGGCCACGGCATGCGTGCAATGAAGGCGCGTGTGCCGCTGCGCACGGCGGCCGAGACCGACCAGGCGCGCACCGCCGGCCGCATGGCGGCGGCGGTGCTGCAGATGATCGCGCCGCACGTGCGCGAAGGTGTCAGCACCGAGGCGCTGGACCGGCTGTGCCACGACTACATCGTCGGCGAGCTGCGTGCGGTGCCGGCCAACGTCGGCTACCACGGCTTCCCGAAGACGATCTGCGCCTCGGTGAACGAGGTCGTCTGCCACGGCATCCCGTCGGCGCGCGTGCTGCTGAAGGCGGGCGACATCGTCAACATCGACGTCGCCGTGATCCACGACGGCTGGTACGGCGACAGCAGCCGCATGTACTGCGTCGGCGAGGTCTCGCCGCTGGCGCGGCGCCTGGTCGACACCACCTACGAGGCGATGTGCGCCGGCATCCGCCAGGTGGGCCCGGGCGCGGCGCTGGGCGACGTCGGCCACGCGATCCAGAGCGTGGCGCGGCGCGAAGGTTTCACGGTGGTGCGCGAATACGGCGGCCACGGCATCGGCACCGTCTACCACGGCGACCCGCACGTGCTGCACTTCGGCCAGCGCGGCCAGGGGCTGCGGCTGCAGCCGGGCATGATCTTCACGATCGAGCCCATGCTCAACGCCGGCGGCGCCGAGATCCGCGAACTGGCCGACGGCTGGACGGTCGTCACGCGCGACCGTTCGCTGTCGGCGCAGTGGGAGCACATGGTGGCCGTCACCGCCGACGGCTACGAGGTGCTGACGCCCTGGCCCGACGGCACCGGCGACTACGCGCCGGTCTGAGCGGCGCGCGCCGCGCCGGGTCTCACTGCTTGAGCACCCAGGCGATCACGGTCTTGAGGTCGGCGTCGGAGATCTGCTGCGGCGTGTGCGGAATCATCGGCACCGGGCCCCAGACGCCACCGCCACCCTTGCGCACCTTGTCGAAGAGCTGGGCCTCGACCTTCTTGCCCTTGTACTTGGCCGCGACTTCCTTGTAGGACGGGCCGACGACCTTCTTGTCGACCTGGTGGCACATCAGGCAGCCGGACTTCTTGAGGATGTCTTCGGGCGCAGCCAGCGCGGAGGCGGACACGAGGGCGAGGCCGAGCGCGGCCAGCAGGGGTTTGATCATCTCGACAGTTCCTTTTGCGGCCCGGGGCGACGCTTGCGCCGCCGGGCTCGATGCGAATGCGAACGCTTATCGTATCCAACTCTGGCCACTTGGCTTTGATCAAGAGCAGGCCGGCTGAGGGACAGATCTGGCTTCGCAAGCCCAGCGCTGGCGCTTGACGACGGTTTATGTAGCCAACTACATTTCAGCCAAGGAGAGCGCCGATGTTCGAACTCAAGGACCTTCCCAGCTACGACACGCTCGCCGCCTTTGGCGCCGCCTATGGCAACCCGGATGTCGACGGGCTGCACGCCTGGCTGGCCTGGGCCTCGGCCACGGGCGAGATGCTGGCGGCCTTCGAGGCCAACCTGGCCCGGCACGCTGGCCTGTCGCAGTCGCAGTTCTTCGTGCTGCTGCTGCTCAAGCGCAACCCCGCCGGCCTGAGCGTCGGCGCGCTGGCGCAGGGCGTGACGGTGACCTCGCAGACCATGACCCGCATCGTCGACCGCATGGAAGCCGCCAGGCTGTGCCGGCGCGAGGCCGACCCGCAGGACCGTCGCGCCTGGCTGATCCGCCTGACGCCCGAGGGCGACGCGCTGCTGGGCCAGGCCCTGCCCGCGCACTACGCCTGGGTGGCCGAGCTGATGCGGCAGTTCAGCACCGAGGAGCGCCGGGTGCTCGTCGGGCTGATGCAGAAGCTGCGCACCGCAGGTCTCGCCTCGTCCTGAGCGGGCGGCGGCAAGGTCCGCCGCTTTTCAATACCAACTATGTAGCTGCCTGTCTTTCAGCCATGAACCCAACATCCTGCTTGCACCCGCCCTCGACCTCGCTGCGCCTGCTGCTGACCCTGTGCGCGCTGGCCGTGGTCTCGCAGCTCTACGTGCCGCTGCCGATCCTGCCGCAGCTGGCCCGCGAACTGGACGTGGCGCCCGGCGTCGCCGCCGGCGCGGCCGGCGCCTTCGGCCTGGCCTACGCGGCCGGTTTCCTGGTGTTCGGGCCGCTGTCCGACCGCCTGGGCCGGCGGCGCGTGATGGTCTGGGGGCTGTGCGCGCTGGCCTTGCTGACCGCCGCCGTCGCCTGGAGCCGTGCCGCGCCGCTGCTGATGGCCGGGCGTGCGCTGCAGGGTTTCGCAGCCGCGGCCTTCCCGCCGGTCGTCATCGCCTACCTGGCCGAGCGCGGCAGCGCCCGGCAGCGCAGCTGGGCGCTGGCCTGGCTGAGCACGGCCTTCCTGTGTGCCGGCCTGCTGGGCCAGATCTACGGCGGCGCGGTCGCCGGGCGCTGGGGCCTGGGCGTGGCGATGCTGCCGCTGGCGCTGGTGTATGCCGCGACCGCGGGCGCGCTGGCGCTGACGCCGGCCGACCCGCTTCCGGCGGCGCGCCCGGACCGCTGGCTGGCCATCTACCGGCCGCTGGGCACGCTGCTGGCGGACGCCCGCCTGCGGCGTGTCTATGCGCCGGCGCTGCTGCTGCTGATGTGCTTCGTGGCCTTCTACCTGGCGCTGGACGCGCAGGCCGGCAGCGCATTGCAGGCGCTGGGCATCACGCCGCTGGCAGCACGCGCCGTGGCGCTGCCGGGTTTCCTGATGCCGCTGGCCGCCGCCGTCGTGATGCCGAAGGTCGGCGCGCGGCGCCTGGTGGCACTGGGCCTGGGGCTGGCGAGCGCGGGGATGGCAGCCTGCGCCGCGGCGGGCAGCGCGCATCCTCTGGGACTGCTGGCGGCCAGCGTGCTGTTCGCCGCCGGGCTGGGCCTCAGCGTGCCCAGCCTGATCGCCCGCGTAGCAGGCCTGGCGGACGCGCCAGCCCGGGGCCTGGCGGTGGCGCTCTACACCTTCGTGCTGTTCGTCGGCGCCAGCGTCGGCCCCTGGCTGGCGCAGGCCACCGCGCACTGGCCGCTGGCCACGACGCTCTGGCTGCTGGCGGCGCTGCTGGGCGCGGCAACGGTCTACGCCGTCAGCGGCCGCGACAGCCCCGGTGCGAGCGGGCCTCGGACCGCGTGATCCTGTTCCAGCGTTGTGCCTGCCGGCCGGGCGTGCCCATGCCCAGGCGTGCGGACGGCGTGCGCATGCCCCGACGACGCGCCGCAGCGTTCGCGCCGGCCTCCTTAAACTGCTTCAAGGACTCTGGCGCTGTCCCGTTCGCACAATGGCGTGCCACAGATCAACCACCGGACAGCCCTCGCATGACTGCACTGCGCAAGACGCCGCACCGCCCGGCTACGCCTTCGTGCGCCGGGACCCCGCCAGTGCGGATGAAGGCTGGTGGCACGCAGGCCGGCGCATGAACGACCGCCGTGCCGTGGCCTCCGCCCGCATCCGCTACGAAGGCCCGCCCGAGTGGCGCGAGCCGGTGTTCGAGGCGCTCGCGCGGGTCGTCGACCCCGAGATCGCGCTGTCCATCGTCGACGTCGGCCTGGTCTACCGCGTGCATCTGCAGGACCGCGTCGCCTCGGTGCTGCTGACCACGACCTCGGCCGCCTGCCCGCTGGCCGGCTCGATCGCCGACGACGTCGAGACCGAGCTGATGCAGCTGCTGCCGGCCGGCTGGGCCGTCGACCTGGAGCTGACCTGGGAACCCGAGTGGACGCCGGAGCGCATGAGCGCCGACGCCCGGAAGTTCATGGGCTGGTGAGGCGATGAACCCGACACGCCCGCTGGTCGCGCTGCTGGTCGTCACGGTGCTCGCCACCGCGACCGCCGGCGGGCTGCTGCGCGCCGGGGTTGGCACCGGGCTGCTCAACGTCGATGCCGGGCTTTTCGGCCGAGCAGCGGTGTTCCACGCAGCGCTGATGCTCTCGGGTTTTTTCGGCAGCGTGATCGCGATCGAACGTGCGGTGGCGCTGCGCCAGCGCTGGGCTTTCGCGGCGCCGGCGCTGTCGGGCGCGGGGGCGCTGGCGCTGCTGGCCGGGGCCACCGGCACCGCGGCCTGGCTGTCGCTGGCCGGCGCGGCGGTCTTCGTCGCGGTGCACGCGGCGCTGCTCAAGCGCCAGGCGATGACGCACACGCGGCTGCTGGCCGTCGCCGCGCTGTGCTGGCTGTTCGGCAACGCACTCTTTGCCGCCGGCCGCGGCGCCGACGCACCCGCCTGGTGGTTCGCCTTCCTGGTGCTGACGGTGGGCGCCGAGCGGCTGGAGATGACCCGTTTCGCGCCGCAGAAACCGGCGGCCGAGCCGGTGCTGCTGGGCATCGTCGCCGCGCTGCTGGCCGGTGCGGCGCTGTCGCCGTGGCAGGCAGCGGCCGGCGGCGTGCTCTTCGGGCTGGCGCTGCTGGCGCTGGGCATCTGGTTCGCACTCTTCGACGTCGCCCGGCGCACGGTGCGCGCCAAGGGCCTGCCGCGCTACATGGCGCTGTGTCTGCTGGCCGGCTACGTCTGGCTCGCCGTCGGCGGGCTGGCGTGGATGGGCACGGCGCTGGGCTGGCCGGGGCGCGACATGGCGCTGCACGCGCTCGGGCTGGGGTTCGTCTTCAGCATGGTGATGGGGCACGCGCCGGTGATCCTGCCGGCGGTGGCCAAGGTGAAGTTGCGCTTCGGCGCGCGCTTGTACCTGCCGGTGGCGGCGCTGCACGCGTCGCTGGTGCTGCGGCTCTTCGGCGGCGTCGAGGACGCGGCGCTGAAGGCGCTGGGCGCGGCGCTGAACGCGGCCTCGGTGGCGCTGTTCGCGCTGGTGGTCGTGGCCGCCATCGTCGCGGCGCGGCGCAGCGCGCGGCGTGCCCCGCTGGCGCCGCCCATGGGGCGCGAGCAGGCCGAGGCCGAACTGGCGGCCCGGCTGGCGGCGGCGCGGGCCCGGCGCGAAGAGGCTGGCGGGCACTGAAGCGGCCCGTAGAATCCTTCCTCCCGCCGAGGCCTTGCGCCGCAGGCTCCCGTGCCGGCGGTGCCGGGACCGCTGCGCTGCCGCGCCGCCGATGCCGACGCCGTGCGGCCGCAGTCCCAGCCGATGTCCGATCCTGCCGTCTCTCCTCGTCCGCCGCGCGTGTCCGACCTCTGGCAGGCGCCGCACCGGCCGCTGTTCCTGATGGCGGGCCTGTGGGCGCTGGCCGCGCTGTTCTGGTGGCAGTGGGGCTGGTGGTGGTGGCCCGGGCTGGGCATGCCCACGCTCGGCACGCCGACGCTGTGGCATGTGCACGAGATGGTGTTCGGCTTCGGCGGCGCCTCGGTCGCGGCCTACTTCCTGACCGCGGTGACGAGCTGGACCTCGCGGCCCATGCTCGCCGGCCGGCCGCTGATGCTGCTCGTCGCCTTCTGGGGCGCCGCGCGCCTGGTGATGCTGCAGGCCGGCAGCCTGCCGCTGGCGCTGCTGCTGGCGCCCGGCGCGCTGTACTTCGGCAGCGTGACGTACTGGCTGCTGCGCGACATCGCCGCCGCGCGCGTCTGGAACAAGCTGGGTTTCCCGGGTGCGATCCTGGCGCTGGGCATCGTCGACGCGCTGCTGGTCGTCGCCGCGCACGAGGCCTGGGCGCTGGACGTCTTGGCGCTCAAGCGCGCCGCGGTGATGTTCTTCGCGATGAAGGTCGCGTTCATCGCCGGCGGCATGATCCCGGCGTTCACCGCCAACTGGCTGCGCCAGACGGGGGCGGCCGTGGCGCCGCCGCACGAGAACCGGGTCGCCAACCGCCTGGGCCTGGTCACGCTGTACGCGGCGCTCGGGCTGACGCTGGCCGGCGCCGAAGCCGCCAGCGGCTGGGCGCTGATCGTCGCCGCGGCGGTGCAGGCCTGGCGCTTCTCGGGCTGGAGATCGCACGCCGTCGGCGGCAACAAGCTGCTGGTGATGATGCACACCACCTTCTGCTCGCTGATCGTCGGGCTGGTCATCGTCGGCGTCTCGCGCCTGGCGCCGGGCTTCTGGCCCGAACGCGACGCGGTGCACGCGCTGACGATGGGCGCGATGGCCGGCATGGTGCTGTCGGTCGCCTCGCGTGCGGCGGCGCGTCGCGGCGAAGGCGGCGCGCTCGACGCCGGCCGGCTGCTGCCCACGGCCTACGCGCTGGTCTGGCTGGGCGCCTGGCTGCGCACCGCCGCACCGTTCCTCTACGGCTGGCTAGACAACCCGGTGGCGCTGGCGGCGCAGCTCTGGTGCGCCGGCTGGGTCGTCTTCCTCGCCGCCTTCGTGCCGACCATCGTCGGCCCGGTGCTGCGGCCCGTCTTCAGCGGCGCCAAAGCCTGAACCTGTCCCTATCCATGCCCCACGTCTACGAAACCGACGGCGCCGCGATCTACCGCCGCTCCTTCGCCACCATCCGCGCCGAAGCCGACCTGGCGCGTTTCGACGCCGACGAGGAGCCGGTCGTCGTGCGCATGATCCACGCCGCCGGCATGGTGGGGCTGGAGCGCCAGGTGCGTTTCACGCCCGGCATGGCGGCCGCGGCGCGTGCCGCGCTGGCCGCCGGCGCGCCCATCCTCTGCGACGCGCGCATGGTCAGCGAAGGCATCACGCGCGCCCGCCTGCCGGCCGACAACCGCATCGTCTGCACGCTGGACGCGCCCGAAGTGCCGGCGCTGGCCGCGAAGATGGGCAACACACGTTCGGCCGCGGCGCTGGAGCTGTGGCGGCCGATGCTCGCTGGCGCGGTGGTCGCGATCGGCAACGCGCCGACGGCGCTGTTCCATCTGCTCAACATGCTGGAAGACCCGGCCTGCCCGCGGCCGGCGGCGATCATCGGCTGCCCGGTGGGTTTCGTCGGCGCGGCCGAATCCAAGGCCGCGCTGATCGAGGCGCCGCCGGTGCCGGCGGTGGTGGTCGAAGGACGGCTCGGCGGCTCGGCGATCACGGTGGCGGCGATCAACGCGCTGGCCAGCCGCAAGGAGTAGCGCGGTGGCCAAAGTGATCTGCGCCGGGCTGGGCCCCGGCGACCCCGACCTCGTCAGCCTGCGCGCCGCGCGCGTCATCGGAAGCGCGCGCCAGGTGGCCTACTTCCGCAAGGCCGGCCGCCCGGGCCAGGCGCGGCGCATCGCCGCCGAGCTGCTGCACCCCGAGGCCGTCGAGCTGGCGATGGAGTACCCGGTGACGACCGAACTGCCGGTCGACGGCGACGAGTACAACGACGCGCTCGCCGGCTTCTACGACGACTGGGCGGCTCGCCTGGCGGCGCTGCCCGGCGAGGTGGTCGTGCTGTGCGAAGGCGACCCGTTCTTCTACGGCTCGTTCATGCACCTCTACGTGCGCCTGCGCGGCCGTGTCGAGCTGGAGGTCATCCCCGGCATCCCCGGCATGGCCGGCTGCTGGAACGCCACCGGCGAGCCCATCACCTGGGGCGACGACGTGATGACGGTGCTGCCGGGCACGATGCCCGAGGCCGAACTGGTCGAGCGCATGCGCGCCGCCGACGCGCTGGTGGTGATGAAGACCGGCCGCAATCTGCCCAAGGTGCGGCGCGCGCTGGCCACCGCCGGCCGGCTGGACGCTGCCTGGCTGGTCGAACGCGGCACCATGCCCGGCGAGCGGGTACTGCGCCTGGCCGATGCCGACCCCGAGGACTGCCCGTACTTCGCGATCGTGCTGGTGCATGGCCACGGGCGGCGCCCGGTGGTGCAGGCGGAGGCCGCTCGGGCGGAGCTTGCACGATGAGCGGCTGGGTCACCGTCGCCGGCCTGGGCCCAGGCTCGGACGCACTCGTCACGCCCGAAGTCAGCGCCGCGCTGGCCGAGGCCACCGACATCGTCGGCTACATCCCCTACGTCGCGCGTGTCGCCGCGCGCCCCGGGCTGCGGCTGCACGCCAGCGACAACCGCGTCGAGGTCGAACGGGCGCGCCACGCGCTGGAGCTGGCGGCAGCCGGCGCACGCGTCGTCATCGTCTCCTCGGGCGACCCGGGCGTGTTCGCGATGGCCTCGGCGCTGTTCGAGGCGCTGGAAGCCGCGCCCGAACACCAGGCGCTGGACGTCCGCGTACTGCCCGGCATCACCGCGATGCTGGCCGCCGCCGCGCGTGCCGGCGCGCCGCTGGGCCACGACTTCTGCGCCATCAACCTGTCGGACAACCTGAAGCCGTGGGCGCTGATCGAAGCCCGGCTGCGCGCCGCGGCCCAGGCCGACTTCGCTTGTGCCTTCTACAACCCGCGTTCGCGCAGCCGGCCCGAAGGCTTCGCGCGCGTGCTCGAACTGCTGCGCGAGACCTGCGGCGGCGAGCGCCTGATCACCTTCGCGCGCGCCGTGTCGACGCCCGAGGAGCAGCTCGTCACCGTCACGCTGGCCGAAGCGACGCCCGAGATGGCCGACATGCGCACCGTCGTGCTGGTCGGCAACTCGGCGACACGCCGCGTCGGCCGCTGGGTCTACACGCCGCGTTCGGCATGAAGCCAGGCCAGCACCTCGGCGACGGTCTCGACGCTCTCGCGTGGCGGCAGCGCCGGGCGGTCGATGACGAGCACCGGCAGGCCCAGCGTGCGCGCCGCGTCGAGTTTGGCGCGGGCACCGTCGCCGCCGGCGTTCTTGGTCACGAGGCGCGTGATGCGGCGCGAGCGCAGCAGTTCCAGGTCGTCGTCGTAACCGAAGGGCCCGCGCGAGATCACGGCCTCGGCGTCGGGCAGCGGCAGCGCGCCTTCGGGCGGGTCGACCAGGCGCAGCAGGTAGTGGTGCTGGGGCTTGCCCGCGAACGCCGCCAGGTGCTGGCGGCCGATCGCGAGGAAGACGCGTTCGGGCGCGTCGGGCAAGGCCGCGGCCGCGGCTTCGATGTCGGCCACGTGCGTCCAGTCGTCGCCCGGGCCGGCGGCCCAGGGGCGGCGCTCGAGCGCGATCAACGGCGTGCCGGTGGCGGCGCAGGCGGCCACCGCGTTGCGGCTCATCTGGGCCGCGAACGGGTGTGTCGCGTCGACGACGTGGCTGATGCCCTGGTCGCGCAGCCAGGCCTCCAGGCCTTCGGCGCCGCCGAAACCGCCGACGCGCACCGGCAACGGCTGCGCCACCGGCGCCGCGGTGCGGCCGGCGTAGGAAAACACCGCCTCGACGCCGTCGCGCGCCAGCGCGGCGGCCAGGCGGCTGGCTTCGGTGGTGCCTCCCAACAAGAGGACGCGTGTCATGTCTGAACCCTGGCTCTCGATCATCGGTCTCGGCGAGGACGGCCTCGCCGGCCTCGGTACGAGCGCGCGTGCGGCGCTCGGCGCGGCCGAGATTGTCTTCGGTGGCGCACGCCACCTCGCGCTGGCCGACGTCGGCGCGCGTGGCCGCGAGTGGCCGGTGCCTTTCGACGTCACGCCGGTGCTGGCCTTGCGCGGCCGGCCGGTCGCCGTGCTGGCCTCGGGCGACCCGTTCTGGCACGGCGCCGGCGGCACGCTGACGGCGCGGCTGGCGGCGGGTGAATGGCGCGCCTATCCGGCGGCCGGCTGCGTGTCGCTGGCCGCGGCGCGCCTGGGCTGGCGGCTGGAAGACACGGCCTGCCTGGGCCTGCACGCCGCGCCCTTCGAACGCCTGCTGCCGCAGCTGGCGCACGGCGCACGCGCGCTGTGCCTGCTGCGTGACGGCGCGGCCGGTGCCGCATTGGCTGCCTGGCTGGCCGAACACGGCTGGGGCGCCAGCCGCGTCTGGCTGATGGAAGCGCTGGGCGGCCCGAACGAACGGGTGCGCGAGACCACCGCCGCGGCCTACGCGCTGCACGACGCCGTCTCGCCAGCGTTGCTGGCCGTGGAAGCCGCTGGCGGCCGCCCGCTGCCACGCTGCGCCGGCCTGCCCGAGGCGCTGTTCGCGCACGACGGCCAGATCACCAAGTCGCCGGTGCGTGCGCTGACGCTGGCCGCGCTGGCGCCGCGCCCGGGCGAGCTGCTCTGGGACGTCGGCGCCGGCTCGGGTTCGGTCTCGATCGAGTTCTGCCTCGCCGGCGGTCGTGCGCTGGCCGTCGAGACGCGTGCCGAACGTGTCGCCAACATCGAAGCCAACGTGCGCCGCTTCGGCCTGCAGGACCGTCTGACGGTCGTCGAAGGCCACGCGCCGCAGGCGCTGGAAGCGCTGCCGGCGCCCGACGCGGTCTTCGTCGGCGGCGGCCTGGACGAAGCGGTGATCGACGCCATCTGGGCGCGCCTGGCGCCCGGTGCGCGCCTGGTCGCCAACGGCGTGACGCTGGAGACCGAGGCGCTGCTGGCGGCGCTGCACGCGCGCCACGGCGGGGAGCTGCTGCGCATCGAGCTGGCACGTGCCGCGCCTTTGGGCCGCATGCGCGGTTGGCAACCCGCACGGCCGGTAGTGCAGTGGACCATCACCCGATGAAAGTCGCCGGCCTCGGCTTCCGTAGCAGCGCCAACGTCGAGTCGCTGCGCGCGGCGCTGGCCGCCGCCGGCGCGCAGGGCGCCGACGCGCTGGCGACCAGCGAGCGCAAGGCCGCCGCGCCGGCCTTTCAGGCGCTGGCCGCCGAGACCGGCCTGCCGGTGCTGGCGCTGCCCGAAGACCTGCTGGCGCTGCAACCCACCCTCACCGAGTCGGCGCGCGTGCGCCGGCTCACCGGCGCCGGCAGCCTGGCCGAAGCCGCCGCGCTGGCCGGCGCCGGCCCCGGCGCGGCGG
>NZ_NRRU01000135.1 GCF_016583785.1 Rubrivivax gelatinosus
CACCGGGCGGGCCGCCGATGTGGCGCAACGCCGACGCGACGCTGAAGACGAAACCCAGCACCAGCGCCGCGACCGCGGCGACCAGCGCGATCAGCACGCTGGCGGTCACGAACCAGGCGACACCGCCGGCAATCACCGCCGCCAGCGGCAACCCGAGCTTGCGCCCCAGCATCCGGGACAGCACCGTCGCCATCACCGGCACGCCGAACAGCAGCAGCACGATCCAGTCCTCGAACTGCGTGCCTTCCTGGGCGCCCGAGTGCGCCGCCGGCGCCGGCAGGTTCTCGCCGCGGATGCGCGCGATCAGCTGGTCGAGCGCCGCGTCCAGCCCGCCGGCGTAGTCGCCTTCGCGGAACGCGGGGCGCATCGCCCGGTCGATGATCTGGCGCGCGGCCAGGTCGGGGATCGCACCTTCGAGCGCACGCGCGACCTCGATGCGCACGCGCCGGTCGCCGATCGAGACGACGACGAGCACGCCGTCGCCGACCTCGCGCCGGCCGATCTTCCACTGGTCGGCGACGCGCCAGGCGTAGGCGGCGATGTCCTCGGGCGCGGTGTTGGCGACGATCAGCACGACGATCTGCGGGCCGGCGTCGGCCTCGAAGGCCGCGAGCTTGGCTTCGAGCGCCGCACGCTGCTCAGGCTTGAGCGTGGCGGTCTGGTCGATGACGCGCGCCGACAGCGCCGGCACCGGCTGCAGGTCCTGGGCGACGGCGGCGCCGGCGAGCGCGAACGCCGCCAGCACCAGCGCCAGCACGCGGCTCAGCCAGCGCATCGTCAGGCGCTCACTTCGACGCCGGCTTGTCGAAGTTCACCGCCGGCGGCCGGCTGATCGTCGCTTCGTCCTGCACCTGCAGGCTGGGCTTGACCTCGTAACCCAGCGCCATCGCCGTCAGGTTGCTCGGGAAGCTGCGCGCCAGCACGTTGTACTGCTGCACCGCGGCGATGTACTGGTTGCGCGCGACGGTGATGCGGTTCTCGGTGCCTTCGAGCTGCACGCGCAGGTCCTGGAAGCCCTGGTTGGCGCGCAGGTTGGGGTAGTTCTCGCTGACGACCAGCAGCCGCGACAGCGCGCTCGACAGCTCGCCCTGCGCCGCCTGGAACTTGCGGAAGGCCTCGGGGTTCTCGATCAGCTCGGGCGTGGCCTGGATCGAGGTCGCACGCGAGCGCGCCTCGACGACACGGGTCAGCGTCTCCTGCTCGAAGTTGGCTTCGCCCTTGACCGTGGAAACGAGGTTGGGCACCAGGTCGGCGCGCCGCTGGTACTGGTTGAGCACCTCGGCCCAGCGCGCCTTGGTCTGTTCGTCCAGGCGCTGGAAGTCGTTGTAGCCGCAGCCCGAGAGCGCCAGCACGACGCCGAGCGCGGCGATCCACCTCGTCAACCCCATAACGTCCTCCTTCTTTGGCGCCGGATGCTACCCCCTGCGATGTCCCCGCGCGGGCGGGGGCTCGGCGCACTACGATGCCCTCACCATGGCCGATCCGACCGCTTCCCCCAGCCCGCGCGACGCAGCCTCGCCGCCGCGCGCGGCCACGTTCGCTCTGCGGGAACGCGCGCTGGTGCTCGGCGCCGGCGGCGCGCTCGGCTCGGCGCTGCTGGCCGAGGCGCTGGTCGCCGGGCGCTTCGCCCATGTCGCCGCACTCGTGAAAGCGCCGCTGGCGTCGACGCCGCGCGGCCTGGGCACGCTGTACGAAGCCGAGCTGGCAGCCGCGGTGCCGCCGCTCGCCGACATCGCCTTCCTGGTCTTCGAGCGCGAACGTCACGCCAACGGCCGCGACGAGGCCTTCGTGCAGCCGCAGCCCCAGGAGCTGCTGGCACGCGCCAGCGCGCTGCACGCCGCCGGCGTGCGCCGTCTGGTCGTCGTGCTGCCGCACGCGCCGGCGCTGCTGCCGGCGGCGCTGAAAGCCGGTTTTGCGTCGGCGGCCGAGCAGCAGGTCGCCGCGCTCGGTTTCGAACACTGCGTCTTCCTGCGCGCCGCCCAGGCCGAGACGGGCCCGGCCGGCGCCTCGTGGCTGGAGCGGGTGGTGGCGCTGTGGCTGGCGCAGCTGCGCTGGATGATCCCGGCGCAGCAGGGCGCCCTGCGCACGCCGCGGCTGGCGCAGCTGGTCGTGCTGCTCGCGCGCCTGCTGCCGTCCATGCCGGCCGGCACCCGCGTCGTCGCGCCCGAGGCACTCTGGGACGCCGCGCAGCAGCCTGACGATTACCAAGCCGAGATCAAACTGGCCCAGGCACTCGCACGGCGATAATTCGCCGATGTTCGCCCCCCTCCAAAACGACCAGTTCCTGCGCGCGTGCCTGCGCCAGCCCACGACCCACACGCCGCTCTGGCTGATGCGCCAGGCCGGTCGTTACCTGCCGGAGTACCGTGCCACGCGCGAGAAGGCGGGCAACAGCTTCATGGGTCTGGCCACCAACCCGCAGTACGCCACCGAGGTGACGCTGCAGCCGCTGGACCGTTATGCGCTGGACGCGGCGATCCTGTTCTCCGACATCCTGGTCGTGCCCGACGCGATGGGCCTGGGCCTGAGCTTCGGCGCCGGCGAAGGCCCGCGTTTCGCGCATCCGGTGCGCGACGAAGCCGCGGTCACGGCGCTGCAGGTGCCTGACCTGGACAAGCTGCGCTACGTCTTCGACGCCGTGACGCTGATCCGCAAGTCGCTCAATGGCCGCGTGCCGCTGATCGGCTTCTCCGGCAGCCCCTGGACGCTGGCCAGCTACATGGTCGAAGGCGCTGGCTCGGACGACTACCGCGTCATCAAGCAGATGCTGTACGCGCGCCCCGACCTGCTGCACCGCATCCTCGACGTCAACGCCCAGGCCGTCACCGCCTACCTGAACCAGCAGATCGAATGCGGCGCCCAGGCGGCGATGATCTTCGACAGCTGGGGCGGCGTGCTCGCCGACGGCGCCTTCCAGGAATTCAGCCTCGAGTACACGCGCCGCGTCGTCGCCGGCCTGAAGCGCGAACACGCCGGCCAGAAGATCCCGGTCATCGTCTTCACCAAGGGCGGCGGCATCTGGCTGGAGCAGATCGCCGCGATCGGTGCCGACGTCGTCGGCCTGGACTGGACCGCCAACCTGGGCGACGCCCGCCGCCGCACCGGCGACCAGGTCGCGCTGCAGGGCAACCTGGACCCGGCGGTGCTGTTCTCGACGCCCGAGGTCATCGCCAAGGAAGCGGCCAAGGTGCTGGACAGCTTCGGCGCCCCGCAGCGCGCCGACGGCGGCTGGGGCGGCCACGTCTTCAACCTCGGCCACGGCATCAGCCAGCACACGCCGCCGGATCACGTCACCGCGCTCGTCGAAGCGGTGCACACGCACGGCCGCCGGCTTCGTTCGGCCGGTAAGTGAGCGCTCAGGGCCTGCGTTTGCCCCCCTTGAACGCTTGACTTATCCCCAGAAACCGTGCTGCGGCGCAGCGTTGCCGCACCCGACGACCGACGGCCCCACTGGGGCCGTTTGTCTTCGCTAAGTCCTTGATTTTTCTGGAATCAGCCCCGGTGCCGCTTAATCGCGCAAAGAACCTCCGGGCCCGCAGAATCAAGGACTTGGCGGCGCTGGACGCAGCTTCTGCACAAAGTTATCCACAGAAGCTGTGGGCAGGTCCGAAAAGCCTTCCCGCACAAGCACTTGGGGCCGATCCTTGAGACCAAGACTAGCAATCGCACGCAAGTGACCAAGCGATGACCAAGCGCATCGCCGTCGCCGTCGAGACACCCCAGCACACGGGGGTCGGCGTGCTCGACTACCGCGCCGACACCGAACTGCCTCCCGGCACGCTGCTGCGTGTGCCGCTGGGCCGGCGCGAGGTGCCCGGCATCGTCTGGCACCGCCCCGGCGACACCGAGGTCGCCGACGAGGCGCTGCGCCCGGCCGGCCCGGCGCTGGCGGCGCTGCCGCCGCTGGGCGAGGCCTGGCGGCGCCTGGTCGAGTTCGCCGCTGCTTATTACCAGCGCGGTGTCGGCGAGATGGCGCTGGGGGTGCTGCCGCCCGAGCTGCGCAAGCTCGACGACGTGCAGCTCGCACGCCGGCTCGCCAAGCTCGCGAAGCTGGCACCGCTGCCGGCCGGCGAGGCGCCCGAACCGCCGCCGCTGACCGCCGAGCAGGCGGCGGCGCTGGCCACGCTGGCCGAGGGCACGGCGCCGGCGCTGCTGCACGGCGTCACCGGCAGCGGCAAGACCGAGGTCTACCTGCGCGCCGCCGAGCAGGCGCTGGAGCGCGGCCAGCAGGCGCTGGTGCTGGTGCCCGAGATCAACCTGACGCCGCAGCTCGAAGCGCGTTTTGCCGCGCGTTTCCCGGGCCGGCGCCTGGTCAGCCTGCACAGCGCGCTGACGCCGGCGCAGCGGCTGAAGAACTGGCTGCAGGCGCACCTGGGCACGGCCGACCTGGTGCTGGGCACGCGGCTGGCGGTGTTCGCCTCGCTGCCGCGGCTGGGGCTGGTCGTCGTCGACGAGGAGCACGACCCCTCGTTCAAGCAGCAGGAAGGCGCGCGTTATTCGGCGCGCGACCTCGCCGTCTGGCGCGCGCACGACGCCGGCGTGCCGGTGCTGCTGGGTTCGGCCACACCCTCGCTCGAGACCTGGCAGCGCGTGCAGGAAGGCCGCTACCGGCGCCTGGCGCTGGACGCCCGCATCGGCGGCGGCGCGATGCCGCGCGTGCGCGTCTTCGACATGAGCCGGCTGCCGCGCGAACGCGGCGTCGACGCGCCGGCGCTGGCGCCACCGGTGCTGGACGCGCTGCGCGAGCGCCTGGAGCGTGGCGAACAAAGCCTGCTGCTGCTCAACCGCCGCGGCTACGCGCCGGTGCTGCAGTGCGGCGAATGCGGCTGGAAGAGCGGCTGCCCGCACTGCAGCGCCTGGCGCGTGTTCCACAAGGCCGACCGCACGCTGCGCTGCCACCACTGCGGCTTCACCGAACGGGTGCCGCGCGCCTGCCCCGACTGCGGCAACCAGGACATCGCCCCGGTCGGCCGCGGCACCGAAAAGCTGCAGGAGCAGCTGTCCGAACTGCTGCCCGGCGCCCGCGTCGCGCGCATCGACGCCGACAGCACCAAGGGCGTCGGCGCGCTCGAGAGCCAGCTCTCGGCGGTGCACGCCGGCGAGGTCGACGTGCTCGTCGGCACGCAGATGGTGGCCAAGGGCCACGACTTCCGCCGCATCACGCTGGTGGTTGCGGTGAACCCGGACTCGGCGCTGTTCGCCAGCGACTTCCGCGCCCCCGAACGCCTGTTCGCGCTGCTGATGCAGGCCGGCGGCCGCGCCGGCCGCGACGCCGAGCAGGCGGCACGCAGCGAGATGTGGATCCAGACCTGGAACCCCAAACACGCGCTCTTCGCCGCGCTGAAGCGCCACGACTACGCGGCTTTCGCCGCCAGCCAGCTCGACGAACGCCGCAGCGCCGGGCTGCCGCCGTTCAGCCACCTGGCGCTGCTGCGCGCCGAGGCCAAGACGGCCGAGGTCGCCAGCGCCTTCCTCGACGCCGCCGCGGCGCTGGCCGAAGGCATCGAGACGATTGGCGTCTACCCGCCGGTGCCGCCGGCGGTGTCGCGTGTGGCCGACGTCGAACGTGTGCAGATGCTGGTCGAGTCGGCGTCGCGGCCGGCGCTGCAGCGTTTCCTCGCCGGCTGGCTGCCCGAGCTGCACGCGCTGCGCCCGGCGCACAAAGGCCTGATCCGCTGGGCGGTCGACGTCGACCCGCTGGCGATCTGAAAGGCACGGCGTTTGCCGGTGCGCCGCTTCGGCACAGCGGAGCGCACACGTGGCGGAGTGGATCACCGGCTTCATCGAGACCCACGGCTACTGGGCGATCGCGGCGCTGATGGCGCTGGAGAATGTGCTGCCGCCGATCCCGTCGGAGCTGATCATGCCGTTCGCCGGATTCCACGCCGCGCAGGGCGCGCTCGACCCGGCGCTGGTGGTGGCCGCCGGCGCGGCGGGCTCGATCGCCGGCACCCTGCCGTGGTACTGGCTCGGCCAGCGCCTGGGACGGCGCCGGCTGGAGCAGCTGGCCGAGCGCCACGGCCGCTGGCTGGCGGTGTCGTGCGACGAGGTGGAACGCGCGACACGCTGGTTCGAACGCCACGACGCGCGCGCCGTCTTCGGCGGCCGGCTGGTGCCCGCGGTGCGCAGCGTGATTTCGGCGCCCGCGGGTGTCGCGCGCATGGCGCTGCCGCGTTTCCTGCTGTGGTCGACCGCCGGCACGCTGGTCTGGTGCACGCTGCTGGCCGGCGCCGGCTTCACGCTCGGCGAGCGCCACGAGACGGCAGCGCAGTGGCTAGGCCCGGTGTCCGAGGCCATCGTCGTCGCCGCGCTCGCCGCCTGGTTGTGGCGCGTGCTGCGCCGGCGCTGATCAGGCCGGGCGCACGCCCATCCAGGCCACCAGCGCGCTGAAGCTGAAGAAGGCCAGCGCCGTCGACAGCATCACGACGCGCGCCACCGGCCCGGCGTCGGCGCGGTAGCGCTCGGCCAGCAGCGGCACGTTGCTCGCGCTGGGCAGCGCGGCGGCCAGCGTCAGCACCATCGCCTGCTCGGGCGACAGCGGCACGCCCAGCACGATCAGCCCCAGCGCCAGCGCGGCCACCAGCGCCGGGTGGACCACGAGCTTGACCGCGGTGATCGCCGCCACGCCGCCCCAGCGCGTGCCGTGGCCGGCGCGCTGTCCAGCACGCCAGAGCACGGCGCCGACGGTGAACAGCGCCACCGGCGTCGCGGCGTCGGCGAGCATGCGGACCAGCACGTCCACCGGCCCCGGCAGGCCGACGCCGGCGACCGAGAACACGGCGCCCAGCGCCGTCGCCCAGGGCAGCGGGTTGCCGAAGGCGCCGCGCAAGGCCAATGCCAGCGCGCGCCGCGTGCCGTGGCCGGCGGCGTCGCCGGCCTGGGCGAGCGCGATGCACAACGAACTGGTGACGAAGACGTCGATCAGCAGCACCGCGATCGTCGGCCCGGCGGCCTGCGGCCCGAGCAGGCCGACGAGCAGCGGCACGCCCATGAAACCCGAGTTCGGGAAGGTCGCGACGAGCGCGCCGAAGGACGCGTTCTTCAACCCGGCGCGGCGCCACGTGAAGCCCAGCACGCCGCCGACGACGACCGCCGCCGCGCCCAGCCAGCACAGCAGCACCGCCGGGTCGAGCAGCTGCGAGATCGGGGTCGCCATCGCCAGGCGCAGCAGCATCGCCGGCAGCGCGAAACACTGGACGAAGACGTTGAGGCCGGGAATGGCGCTCTCGGGCAGCAGGTGCAGCCGGCCGGCGGCATAACCCGCCGCCACCAGCGCGAAGAAGGGCGCCGTCACGGCGAGGATCGACAACATTGCCGCGAGTATCGCAATCGACTCGGTGTCCGGGCGGCGGCTGCCGCCCGGACACCGAGCCTGCGGCTATACCGCACAACTGCCCCGAGCCCCCTCCGCGAGGGTGCTCCAGCTCGTTCGACGAGCGCCCTCCAGCCTCCCTCCGAGAGGGAGGCTCCACTCAGTCTGAGGAGCGCTGCATCGCCGAAGATCGGTGACGAATTGGCAATGCGTTCTTCGACGTCCTGCTAGCCTCGCACCCGTCAGAGGAGGAAGCGATGGCCGACGAGACGAAACCCCGTTCGCGCACGATGCGCGTGCTGCGTGGCCTGTGGTGGCTGGTCGACACCGGCCGGCGCGCGATCCTGAACCTGCTGCTGCTGCTCGTTCTCGGCGCCGTCGCCTGGGCGGCGCTGCGCGGCGGCCCCGCGCCGCTGGCCGACAAGACGGTGCTGGTGATCAACCCGCAGGGGCCGATCCGCGAGCAGTTCAGCGGCAGCCTGCGCGAGAACGCGCTGCAGAAGGCACGTGGCTCCGAACTCGAGCAGACCCGGCTGCGCGACCTGCTGACGGCGCTGGACGCCGGCGCCGCCGACCCGCGCATCTCGAGCGCGCTGCTGGTGCTCGACGACTTCGCTGGCGCCGGGCTGCCGACGCTGCGCGAGGTGGCCGCCGCCGTCGACCGCTTCAAGGCCGGCGGCAAGAAGGTCGTCGCCTGGGGCTCCAGCTACGACCAGCGCCAGTACTACCTGGCGGCGCACGCGAACGAGGTCTGGCTGCACCCGATGGGCGGGGTCGAGATCTCCGGCATGGGCAGCCAGCGCAGCTACTTCAAGGGCGCGCTCGACCAGCTCGGTGTCACCGCCCACGTGGTGCGCGCCGGCCGCTTCAAGAACGCCGCCGAGACGCTGGCCGCCGACGGCCCCTCGCCCGAGACCGGCGAGGCCGACCGCGAGCTCTACGACGGCCTCTGGGCCGACTACACCAGCGCCGTCGAATACGCGCGCCGGCTGCCGCGCGGCAGCCTCGACCGCGCGCTTGCCGAACTGCCCGAGCGCCTGGCCGCCGCCGGCGGCGACGGCGCCAAGCTCGCCGCGCGCGAAGGCCTGATCGACGCGATGAAGACCCGCGACGAGCTGCGCGCGGCGCTGATCGCCCGCGGCGAACGCGACGGCGAGAGCTTCCGCCAGATCGGCTTCGGCGCCTACGCCGCGCGCTTCGCGCCGCCGCCGGCCGGCGACACCGTCGCCGTCGTCGTCGCCGAAGGCCCGATCGTCGACGGCGACGCCGGCCCCGGCACGATAGGCGGCCTGTCGACCGCGGCGCTGGTGCGCGACGCACGCGAGGACAAGCAGGTGCGCGCCGTCGTGCTGCGCGTCAACTCGCCCGGCGGCAGCGCCTTCGGCTCCGAACTGGTGCGGCGTGAACTCGAGCTGACACGCGCGGCCGGCAAGCCGGTCGTGGTCTCGATGGGCGACGTCGCCGCATCGGGCGGTTTCTGGATCTCGACCGCGGCCGACGAGATCCTGGCCGACCCGGCGACGATCACCGGCTCGATCGGCGTCATCGCCGTGCTGCCGACCGCCGAGCGCGGCCTCGAGCGCCTGGGCATCCACACCGAGGGTTACCGCACCGGCTGGCTGGCCGGCGGCTACGACCCGCGCCAGCCACTGGACCCGCGGCTCGAGCAGGTGCTGCAGTCCAGCATCGGCCACGTCTACGGCCAGTTCCTGGCGCGTGTCGCGGCGGCGCGCAAGACGACGCCGGAGCGCATCGACGAGATCGGCCAGGGCCGCGTCTGGACCGGCGCCCAGGCGCGCGTGCGTGGCCTCGTCGACCGCAGCGGCGGGCTGCGCGACGCGCTCGCGGTGGCGGCGGCACGCGCCAAGCTGGCGCCGGGCTACCGCGTGCACTATGTCGAACGCAGCCCCGGCAGCGCCGAGCGCCTGATGGCCTGGTTCGGCGGCCTCGGCGCCAGCGCGCTGGAGCCGCTGCTGCAGCCGGCGCTGCAGGCCGCGCTGCCGCCGCCGCTGCCGGCACCGCTGGCCGAGCTGAAGCAGCAGACCGCCTGGCTGCTGCAATCGGCCGACGGCCGGCGCCCGGCGGCGATGGCGCACTGCCTGTGCGCCGCACCCTGAACCCCGGCCGCCCGGCCGGGGCGGCGCGCATCAGGCGGCGACCAGCCCGCTGAACAGCGGGTCGCGGCGCGAACGTGGGCGGTAGGCCGAGACGCGGCGCGCGATCTCGGCGATGTGCTCCGGCGTCGTGCCGCAGCAGCCGCCGACGATGTTCAGGAAACCCGCCTTGGCGAAGTCTTCCATCAGCGCGCCGGTGACCGGCGGCGTCTCGTCGAAGCCGGTGTCGCTCATCGGGTTGGGCAGGCCGGCGTTCGGGTAGCAGCTGACGAAGGTGTCGCCGGCGATGCGCGACAGCTCCTCGATGTAGGGCCGCATCAGCGCCGCGCCGAGCGCGCAGTTGAGCCCGATCGCCAGCGGCCGCGCATGGCGCACCGAGTGCCAGAAGGCCGCCACCGTCTGCCCCGACAGGATGCGGCCCGAGGCGTCGGTGACGGTGCCCGAGACGATCACCGGCAGGCGCTCGCCGCGCTCTTCCATCAGCTCGTCGAGGGCGAAGATCGCCGCCTTGGCGTTGAGCGTGTCGAAGATGGTCTCGACCAGGAACAGGTCGACGCCGCCGTCGAGAAGCGCCTCGGCCTGCTCGCGGTAGGCGCCGCGCAGCGCGTCGAACGTGACGTTGCGCGCGCCGGGGTCGTTGACGTCGGGGCTGATGCTGGCGGTGCGCGGCGTCGGGCCGAGCGCGCCGGCGACGAAACGCGGCTTGTCGGGCGTGGCCGCGGCGTCGGCGGCTTCGCGCGCGACCCGGGCCGAGGCCAGGTTCATCTCGCGCGCCAGGTGCGCGAGTGCGTAGTCCTCCTGCGCGATCGAGGTCGCACCGAAGGTGTTGGTCTCGATGATGTCGGCGCCGGCGGCGAGGTACTTCGCGTGGATCTCGCGGATCACGTCGGGGCGCGTGATCGACAGCAGGTCGTTGTTGCCCTTGAGGTCCTTCGCATGCTCGCGCAGGGCCTCGTTGCGGAAGTCGGCTTCGCCGAGCTTGTAGCGCTGGATCATCGTGCCCATCGCGCCGTCGATGACGACGATGCGCCGGGGCAGCAGCTCGGCCAGGGCCTGGCCGCGGGTGTATTCGGGCGTGCGGGCGTTCATGCCGGCATTGTAGGAAGTGCACCCCGCCCCGGGGGGCCGGGCGCTCAGTGCAGCGTCAGCGGATGCTGCGCCAGCCGGGCGTAGCCGGCGATGAAGTCGTCGAAGTCTTCGGCGCCACGTTCGGCCTCGACCAGTTCCTGCACGCCGCGGCGGAAGCTCTCGGCGATGACGCCTTCGAGCCAGATGTCGGTGCGCGCGAACTTGTCGACGATCTCGTAGCCGCCGCGTGCGGGCGTGCCGGCTTCGGCCGGCAATTCGACCTGGACGACGACGAAGGAGTCGGATTGGTACAGCATCTGCATGCCCGGCAGATGCGCCCGCAAACCACCGATTCAAGGCCCGGCAGACGTAACGGCCGCCGTGCCGAGCAGGCGCTGCTCGACGACCGTGCCGTTGGCGGCGACTTCGCTGCGCCAGCGTACCGGCAGCCAGCCGCGCGCCGGGTCCAGCCAGACCTCCAGCTTCGGCTCGTAAGGCGCCGGTGCCGCACTCGCCAGCCGCAGCGCCGCCGGCACCGGCCCGGCCGGCAGCTCCAGCGCCTCGAGCGCGACGACCTCGAAACGCCGCAGTGCCGCGTCGCCGCGGGTGCCGGCGACGAAGAGCTCGACCGCCGCGCCGGGCACGAAACGCTGCGGCGCCGCGGCCACGACCGCGGCCAGCTGCGCCAGCCAGCTCAGCCGGTCCTGGGCGCCGGGCAGCAGCGCGTGCTGCTGCTCCAGCCCGGAGTAGCTGATGCGGCCGACGTCGCGCCGGAAGTTGGCCGCGCGCCGGTCGCGGCCGCGGCGGCGCTCGACCAGGCGCTCGGGCTCCAGCCCGTGGGCGCCGAGCGCGCCGCGGCTGGCCCAGCCGTCGCCGGCGTCGTCGGCGAGCACGAGGCGGTAGCTGCCGTCGCCGGGCGACCAGTCGAGCACGAACTCGCCGTCGCGGCCGCCGCCTTCGCGCCGCCAGCGTCCGCTGAAGGCCGGCGGCAGCCGCACCGGGTACAGCGGCGGCGGCGCGGCGGCGATGGCGAGCGCGGCGGCACCGTC
>NZ_NRRU01000136.1 GCF_016583785.1 Rubrivivax gelatinosus
CGTCGACCGCCCAGACGGTGAGCGGCCGCGGCGCCGCGCCGTTCGTCGCCGCGACCCACAGCCCGCTGGCCAGCAGCGCGGCGCAGGCCACCGCCACGCAGCCCCACTGCCGCCCCCAGGTGGCGCGGCCGGGCCGTGCCAGGCCCCAGACCAGCGCCAGCCCCCAGGCGGCGAAGAAGCAGCGGATCTCGGCTTCACCGCGTTCGGCCAGGCCGGCCGGCAACCACAGCGAACCGAGCGCGAACACCGCCAGCGCCAGCGGCAGGCCGGCCAGCGTGCCGATGTTCAGGCCGTCCACCAGATGCAAAGCCAGCGCCGGGGTCTTGCCGCGCTCGCGCCGCTTGACCACCCACAGCGCCAGCCCGCTGCCGATCATCAGGCTGCCGAGCAGGCCGAAACCGAAGAGCACGAACCGCAGCCCCGGCGAGGCGAAATGCGCCAGGTGCAGGCCGTAGATCGTGCCGACGGTGCGCGCCGCGGCACCCTGCGGGTCGACGCGGCCCAGCAGCAGGCCGCTGCGACCGTCAAAAGCCAGTTCGACCGGCGGATAGGCCAGGCGTTTGGCGTCGCTGCCACGCACCTCGACATGCACCGCCGGGCCGTCGCGGCGCACGAGGATGACGTCGATCCGGCCGTCGGGCAGCTGGCGGCGCGACTCGGCCAGCACCGTGTCCCAGGCCAGCGCCGGCATCGGCCCGCTGCCTGCCGCGGCGTCCGGCGCGCCGTGGCGCTTGACCCCGGGTGATGCGCCGCGCAACTCGTCCAGGTAGGCGCGCGACTGCTCGCCATAGGCCGCGGCGATGCCCGCCGGCATGAAGATCGTCTGGAACAGCAGCAGGCCGCTGAAGGTGATCAGCAGATAGAACGGCAGCACCAGCACGGCGCTGACGTTGTGGCCGTCGAGCCACGCGCGCTGGCCACCCTTGGCCGGGCGGAAGGTGAAGAAGTCGGCAAAGATGCGGCGGTGGGTGACGATGCCGCTGAGCAGCGCGGCGAACATCACCGCAGTGGCGATGCAGACCGCCCAGCGGCCTTCCAGGATCCACTGGCTGCGCTGGGCCGAGCGCAGCTCGAAGTGGAAGCGGTACGGGAAGTCGCCGGCCATGCCGGCGCGCACCGGGAGCAGCTCGCCGCTGGCCGGGTCGAGCACGCGGTTCTCGACGCGCGGCCGGCCGCCCGCGCCACCGGCTTCACGCCAGCCGATGCGCAGCGCCGGGTCGCGCTCGTCGGGCAGGCGCAGCGACCAGAAGCCGGCCTCGGGCGCCAGCGTCTGCAGGCGTTCGAGCGCGATGCGTTCGACGCCGGGCGCCGGCGGCGCCAGCGTCTGCAGCTCGGGCCGCAGCCACAGCGTCAGCTCCTGCCGGTAGTACGACAGCGAGCCGGTGACGAAGATCGCGAACATCACCCAGCCCAGCAGCAGGCCGGCCCAGGTGTGGAACCAGGACATGGCCTGGCGCAGGCCTTCGGGTTTGCCTTTGGGGTTCATCGTCGCACTCCCGGCCTAACGCAGCAGCCAGACGATCGCCGCCAGCGGCACGGCCGCCCCCAGGCTGCCCAGCCAGGCATCGCGTTGGCGCCGGCAGGCGAAGCAGCCCATCATCACCGCCGGCAGCAGCAGCAGCGCCAGCAGCGTGCTCCAGGCCACCGCGTCGGCACGCACCAGGCCGGCACGCAGCAGCAGCAGGGTGCCGGCGGCCGCGACCGCCGACGACAGCGCATAAGCACCGGCCAGCGCGGCCAGCGTGCGCGAGGCGACCTCGGCGCGGTAGCGCCAGAGCGGCTGCGGAGTCGTTGCCGCCATCAGAAGTTGGCGCGCAGCGACAGGTTCACGTTGCGCGGGTCGCCGTAATAGTTGCTGATGCCGGTGGGCGCGAACTTGGCGTAGTAGACCTTGTCGAAAACGTTGTTGACGTTGAGCTGCGCCGTCCAGCCCGGGTTGATCGCATAGGACAGCATCGCGTTGTAGACCGCATAGCCGCCCTGGCGCGCGGTCAGCGCGCCCGAGCTGACGTAGCTGTCGCTGCGCGCCTGCAAACCGCCGCCCAGCGTCAGGCCCTGCAGTACACCACCCAGGCGGTAGCTGCTGAACACGTTGACGAGGTGGCGCGGGTCGATGCTGCGCAGCGGCTGGCCGACGTTGCTCGCGCTGCTGTCGGCGACGTAGCGCGTGCGCGTCTGGGTGTAGCTGGCCTGCAGCATCCAGCCAGGCGCAAGCTCACCGGCGAGCTCGACTTCCCAGCCCTTGCTGCGGGACAGGCCACCGGCCATCTTGCAGTAGCCACTGGTGGCCCCGGGGCAAGGGTTGGGGCCGGACGTATCGTCCATCGCCTTGCCCTTGTTGCTGATGCGAAACAGCGACAGCTGCGCGTTCAGGCGCTTGTCGAGCAGGCTGCCCTTCAAGCCGAGCTCGTAGTCCTCGCCGCGGATCGGTTGCAGCAGATCGCCATCGGCGTCGCTGACGTTCTGGGGCGTGTAGATCTCGGTGTAGCTGGCGTAGGCGCCGAGCTCGCGCGTGATGTCGTAGGTCGCGCCGACGAAGGGCGTGATCTCGCGCTCGGCCTTGTAGTCCGCCGCCGAGCTGCCGCGCACGTCGTAGTCCCACCAGCTGATGCGCGCACCGAGAAGCAGGTTCAACGGGTCCGTGACCGAGAGCCGCGTGCGCGCGTAGACGCCCTTCTGTGCGGTGACGGTGTCGGCGCCCTTGTAGTAGGTGCCGCCGGCGGTGCCGCTCGGTTCTGCGTAGCTGGTGTACGGGTTCCAGTCGCGGATGTCGACGCCGGTGATCGGGCTCAGGTTGTAGTAGCCCTCGGTGCCGATGGCGTCGACGCGCTGCACTTCGGCGCCCAGCACCAGTTCGTGCCGACGGCCGAAAAGTTCGAACGGGCCGTCGGCGCTGAGGCTGACGACGTCCTGGTCGCTCTGGTCGCCGCTGTAGACCGAGGTCGTGACGTTGAACAGATAGGGGTCGGCATTGCTGGCCCGCGTGAAGTAGCTCTGTTTGAAGCCCTCGTCGCCCGTCATGCGCAAACGCGTGTGGGCGGCATCCAGGCGCAGCGTCCAGTCGCCGTCCAGGCGGTGCTCGATGCCGAATTGGGTCTGCTGGTTGACCCGGTTCCACTGGTTCCAGGCCGCGCCCAGGTAGGTGCTGCGCGGCAGGTCCAGCGACGAGCCGTCGAGATCGGACGGCAGGTTGCCCCAGGCGCCGGTGGCCTCCAGCTGGGTGTACTGCAGGCTGAGCGTGGCGGTGGTGCGCGTACCGAGATCGGCCTCGAACACGCCGTAGACCACCTTCTTGTCCTCGTGGCGCGCTTTCTGGAAGAACTCCTTGTCGTCGGAGACGGCAACGACGCGGCCGCGGATCGCGCCCGACTCGACGAGCGCACCGGAGACGTCGGCCTCGACTCGCGTGCGGTCCCAGGAGCCCAGGGTCACCCGCGCCGAACCCTGGAAGTCGCGCGTCGGGCGCTTGCGCACCAGGTTCACCGTGGCCGACGGGTTGCCCGAGCCGCGCAGCGTGCCCGAGGCGCCGCGCAGCACCTCGACGCGGTCGAGGATCGCGGCGTCGGGCTGGATGAAGTACGCGCCGCTCTGGCTCAAGGTCAGGCCGTCGATCTGCAGCGCGTCGATCTGGTAGCCGCGCGAGAAGAAAGTGACGCGCTCGCTGTCGGTGTAGTCGACCGTGACGCCGGGCGTGTTGCGCAGCACGTCCTGCAGGTCCACCAGCCCGCGCTGGTCGAGGTACTCCCGCGTCAGCACCGTCACGGGCTGCGGGATGTCGCGCAGTTCCTGCGTGCCCTTGAACAGCGTCGCGCTGCCGCTGGCGAAGGAACCGGACGCCTCGGTCGACGGCCCGGCCTCACGCGCCGTCCTGACGACGAGGGCCGGCAGCGAGCCGGCTTCGGCCGGCGCCGCAGCCGTGCCGGAGGAATCGGTCTCGACAGCCTGCGCACGCGCGCCGGCAGCGCCCAGCAGCAGCGACGACAGCATCAGCGCCCGCACCAGCGGCGTCGGCACGAAGACGGCGGCCAGGCCGGATGGAGCGCGTTCGCGGCGCGCGGTGGATCGTGGGTGGCGGCGGGAAACCATGGAAGTCCTGGTGATGAAACGGTCGGTACGCCCTCTCGGGGGCGGCTCTATGCACGCAGCCGCGCGCCGGGGCGGCACGGCGGTGTCACCGACGGGCTGTGGGGTTCAGTGGGGTCGCGCGGGCGCCAGCGATGTCCGGCGGCGCGCCGAGCAGCATAACGCAAATGCGAACGCTTCTTGTTCGCTCAGATCGCGCTGGCTATTCGTGTTGCGGCAGCCCGACGGCGGGGCCGACCTCAGCCGCGCTTGCGGAAGTCCTTGTAGTCCAGCTTGTAGCGCCGCATGCGCAAACCCAGCATGCGCCGCGTGAGCCCCAGCTGCACCGCCGCCGCGCTGGCGTTGCCGTGGTGCAGCTTCAGCGCCTCGACGATCATCTCGAACTCGATCGCGGTGACACGCGCTTCCAGCGGCCCGTCGGCCGAGACCTCGCCGATCACCGGCGTCTGCAGCGACGGCGGCAGGTTGTAGCCGTGGATGACGCCGCCTTCGGCCAGCAGCATCGCGCGTTCGATGACGTTCTCGAGCTCGCGCACGTTGCCCGGCCAGTGGTAGCACAGCAGCATGTTCAGCGCCGTCGTCGAGATGCGGTGCACGGCTATCGCCATGTCGCGCGCGAAGTGGCCGACGAAGTGGTCCGCCAGCGCGATGATGTCGTTGCCACGCTCGCGCAGCGGCGGGATCGTGATCGGGAAGACGTTCAGGCGGTAGAACAGGTCTTCGCGGAACGTGCCCTGCGCCACCATCTGCTCGAGGTTGCGGTTCGTCGCCGCGAGGATGCGGATGTCGACCTTGATCGTCTGGTTGCCGCCGACACGCTCGAACGCACGCTCCTGCAGCACACGCAGCAGCTTGGCCTGCATCGTCAGCGACAGCTCGCCGACCTCGTCGAGGAAGATGGTGCCGCCGTCGGCGTCCTCGAAACGCCCGCGGCGCAGGTTCTGGGCGCCGGTGAAGGCGCCGCGTTCGTGGCCGAAGAGTTCGCTCTCGATGACGGTCTCGGGCAGCGCGGCGCAGTTGAACTTGATGAACGGGCCGCGGCTGCCGGCGCTGTGGTAGTGGATGGCGCTGGCGACGAGCTCCTTGCCGACGCCGCTTTCGCCCAGCAGCAGCACCGTCGTCTTGGAGCGCGTGACCTTCTCGATCAGGCTGTAGACCTCGAGCATCGGCTTGGAGTTGCCGATGATGTTCTTGGGCTTGAAACGCGCCTTCAGCGCCTGGCGCAGGCGCCGGTTCTCGTTCTCCAGCGCCACGCCGTGCACGTGCTTGAGCAGGTACATCTCGACCGCCTGCGCGGTGGTGACGGCCAGGATGGTCAGGATCTCGGCGTCCTGCTGCAGCAGGCGCTGGTTGTCGTACAGGCGCTCGCCGCTGACGGTGCCCATCACCTTGCTGCCGCGCAGGATGGGCACGCACAGGAAGGAGTGGTCGCGGTCCTTGGGGTCGGCGCGGCTTTCGGTGCGGTCCAGGAAGGCCGGCTCCTCGCTGATGCGCGAGACGACGATGGGCAGGCCGCTCTCGACGACCTTGCCGGTGATGCCTTCGCCGAGGTGGTAGACGCCGCGTGCTGCCTCCTCCTCGCTCAGGCCGAAGCTCTCGTGGATGAAGATCTGGCCCGACTCGGGCTCGAACAGGCTGACCATGCCGCGCACGATCTTCATGTGGCGCTGCATGATGCGCAGCAGCGTCGCCAGGATCTGCTTGAGGTCCTCGTTCGCGCTGACGAGCTGGTTCAGTTCGAACAGCAGCGGCAGCAGCCCGGCGCGGCATTCGGACAGGTCGCGTTCGCACAGGCGGCGGGCGCGGGCTTCGAGTGCCAGACGGCCAGCGACCGTGATCGTGTGCGTGTCCTGGTTCAAGACGGCCTCCAAGGGACGGATGCGGCGCACGCGGGGCACGCCTCCGCGGATGACGTGCAAGAACGGTGCCGAACGGCGCCATGCCCGCTTCCGCCTGGGCGGCGCGACGCGGCATGACCGGCGCGCGCCGCCATTTGTCCCGCGCGGTCCGAAACCGGCCGGAACTCTGTACCTTCCGGTCAAAAGCGAGGCCCAGCCGAACGCCGGCGGCGGCCGTCCGCAGCGCCGCCACGAAACCGCCTCGCCGGCACGTCCGCGCGCGGCCCTTATAGGTGGCCCGGCGCCCCCACCCCCCGTTTTGTCGACAAGCGCCGACGCCCGCGCCGGCCATGCACCGTTCGTGATCGAGTTGGCACGGTCCTGGCGAATAGAAGCCCCGAACGCGCCGCAACGTGCAGCGCTTTTACGACCGACTGAAACGGGGGTTCGACATGACGCGCAAGGTTGCCATTTACGGCAAGGGTGGTATCGGCAAGTCCACGACGACGCAGAACACTGCGGCCGCGCTGGCCCATTTCCACGGCAAGAAGGTCTTCATCCACGGCTGCGATCCGAAAGCCGATTCGACCCGGCTGATCCTGGGCGGCAAGCCGCAGGACACGCTGATGGACGTGCTGCGCGATCACGGCGCGGAGAAGGTCACCAACGAGATGGTGATCAAGACCGGCTACAAGGACATTCGCTGCGTCGAGTCCGGCGGGCCGGAGCCCGGCGTCGGCTGCGCCGGCCGCGGCGTCATCACCGCCATCGACCTGATGGAAGAAAGCGGCGCCTACACCGAAGACCTGGACTTCATCTTCTTCGACGTGCTGGGCGACGTCGTCTGCGGCGGCTTCGCGATGCCGATCCGCGACGGCAAGGCGCAGGAGGTCTACATCGTCGCCTCGGGCGAGATGATGGCCATCTACGCCGCCAACAACATCTGCAAGGGCCTGGTGAAGTACGCCAAACAAAGCGGCGTGCGCCTGGGCGGGATCATCTGCAACAGCCGCAAGGTCGACGGCGAGAAGGAATTCCTCGAGGAATTCACCGCCGCCATCGGCACCAAGATGATCCATTTCGTGCCGCGCGACAACATCGTGCAGAAGGCCGAATTCAACAAGAAGACCGTCACCGAATACGACGCCGAACAGGGCCAGGCATTCGAGTACAGCGAACTCGGCCGCAAGATCATCGAGAACGAGGACTTCGTCATTCCGCGCCCGCTGACGATGGACCAGCTCGAATCGATGGTCGTCAAGTACGGCCTCGCCGACTGAACGCCCGCGCCCAGCCGCCAACCGCCTCGGAGAACGACGATGCCTTACCACGAGTTCGAGTGCAGCAAGGTCATCCCGGAACGCCGCGAGCACGCCGTGCTCAAGGGCCCCGGCGAGGACCTGACCTCCTGCCTGCCCAAGGGTTACCTCAACACCATTCCCGGCTCGATCTCCGAGCGCGGCTGCGCCTACTGCGGCGCCAAGCACGTCATCGGCACGCCGATGAAGGACGTGATCCACATCAGCCACGGGCCCGTCGGCTGCACCTACGACACCTGGCAGACCAAGCGCTACATCAGCGACAACGACAACTTCCAGCTGAAATACACCTTCGCCACCGACGTGAAGGAAAAACACATCGTCTTCGGTGCCGAGAAGCTGCTCAAGCAGAACATCAAGGAGGCCTTCGCGGCCTTCCCCGACACCAGGCGCATGACGATCTACCAGACCTGCGCCACGGCGCTGATCGGTGACGACATCAACGCCATCGCCGAGGAGGTGATGGAAGAGCTGCCCGGCACCGACATCTTCGTCTGCAACTCGCCCGGCTTCGCCGGCCCGAGCCAGTCGGGCGGCCACCACAAGATCAACATCGCCTGGATCAACCAGAAGGTCGGCACGCTCGAGCCCGAGATCACCAGCGACCACGTCATCAACTACGTCGGCGAATACAACATCCAGGGCGACCAGGAGGTGATGACCGACTACTTCAAGCGCATGGGCATCCAGGTGCTGTCGACCTTCACCGGCAACGGCTCCTACGACGACCTGCGCGGCATGCACCGCGCGCAGCTCAACGTGCTCGAGTGCGCGCGTTCGGCCGAGTACATCTGCGACGAGCTGCGCGAGCGCTACGGCATCCCGCGCCTGGACATCGACGGTTTCGGTTTCAAGGCGCTGGGCGACTCGCTGCGCAAGATCGGCCTGTTCTTCGGCATCGAGGAGCGCGCCGAAGCCATCATCGCCGAGGAGACCGCACGCTGGCAGCCCGAGCTCGACTGGTACCGGGAGCGGCTGCAGGGCAAACGGGTGTGCCTGTGGCCGGGCGGCTCCAAGCTCTGGCACTGGGCCCACGCGATCCAGGAGGAGATGGGCGTCAAGGTCGTTTCGGTCTACACCAAGTTCGGCCACCAGGGCGACATGGAAAAAGGCGTCTCGCGCTGCGGCGAAGGGGCGCTGGCGATCGACGACCCGAACGAGCTCGAAGGCCTGGAAGCACTCGAGATGCTGAGGCCCGACGTCATCTTCACCGGCAAGCGCCCGGGCGAGATGGCCAAGAAGGTCGGCGTGCCCTACCTCAACGCCCACGCGTACCACAACGGGCCGTACAAGGGCTTCGAAGGCTGGGTGCGTTTCGCACGCGACATCTACAACGCGATCTATTCGCCGATCCACCAGCTCGCGCAGCTCGACATCAGCCGCGACGAGATCCCGGACGGCCCCGGCTTCGCGACGCGCCGCATGCTGTCCGACGCCGGCCTGTCCGAAGCGCAGCGCACGGCGCCGGCACGCGACTACAGCGGTGCCTACGACACGATCACGCCGCTGCGCAGCAAGACCTACCCGGTGTTCGAACGCCGCGCCGAAGGCGCCGTCGAAGCCGTCGGCCAGTAAGGGGGGCCGGACGATGAAACACGTCACCTCGCCGAAGACGCTGGCGGCACGCAAGTACGTGCCGATCTACACGAGCAACCCGCTGGAAGGCGCCGACGCGCCGACCCGCGAGCGTGTGGGCCAGCTCGAGAACTTCATCATGAAGCACTGCCTGTGGCAGTTCAATTCGCGCGGCTGGGACCGGCGCAAGCAGAACGCCGGCGTGCTCGGCAAGACGACTCAGCTGCTGTGCGGCGAGACGGTCGAGAACCCGACGCCGATGGAGAAGTGCCACTGGGTCGACGCGGTCATGCTCGACCGTGACTGGCGCCAGCGTTTCCCCTGGATCACGACGCTGTCCGTCGACGAGATCAAGGCCCTGATGAGCGCGCTGCACGCGCGCATCGACTGGCTGACGATCGACGGATCGCTGAACCAGGAACTGACCGTCGTGAACTACTGAGGAAGCGCCATGACCTGCGACATCAAGGAAAAAGGCCGCATCGGGACCATCAACCCGATCTTCACCTGCCAGCCCGCGGGCGCGCAGTTCGCCAGCATCGGCATCCAGGACTGCATCGGCATCGTGCACGGCGGCCAGGGCTGCGTGATGTTCGTGCGCCTGATCTTCTCCCAGCACTTCAAGGAGAGCTTCGAGCTCGCTTCGTCTTCGGTGCACGAAGACGGCGCGGTGTTCGGCGCCTGCGGACGCGTCGAGGAAGGCGTGGACGTGCTGCTGGCGCGCTACCCGGACGTCAAGGTGATCCCGATCATCACGACCTGCTCGACCGAGGTCATCGGCGACGACGTCGACGGCGTCATCCGCAAGCTCAACGAAGGCCTGCTCAAGGAGAAGTACCCCGACCGCGAGGTGCACCTGATCGCGATCCACAGCCCGAGTTTCGTCGGCAGCATGGTCAGCGGCTACGACGTCGCGGTGCGCGATTTCGTCCAGTACTTCGCGACCCCGGCCGAGCCCAACGGCAAGTTGAACGTCATCACCGGCTGGGTCAACCCGGGCGACGTGAAGGCGATCAAGCACCTGCTGGGCGCGATGGAGATCGACGCCACGGTGCTGTTCGAGATCGAGAGCTTCGACTCGCCGCTGCTGCCCGACGGCAGCGCCAAGTCGCACGGCAGCACCACCATCGAGGACCTGCGCAGCACCGCCAACGCCGCCGCGACGATCGCGCTCAACCGCTACGAAGGCGGCAAGGCCGCCGAGTGGCTGCAGGAGACCTACAACCAGCCGACGCTGATCGGCCCGACGCCCATCGGCATCCGCAACACCGACGCCTTCCTGAAGAACCTGAAGAAGCTCACCGGCAAGGCGATCCCCGAGTCGCTGGTGAAGGAACGCGGCATCGCGCTGGACGCGATCACCGACGTCGCCCACATGTTCCTGGCCGACAAGAAGGTGGCGATCTACGGCAACCCCGACCTCGTCATCGGCCTGGCCGAGTTCTGCATCGACCTGGAGATGAAGCCGGCGCTGCTGCTGCTGGGCGACGACAACAGCCGCTACAAGACCGACCCGCGGCTGCTGGCGCTCAAGGAGCACGTCGACTGGAAGATGGAGGTCGTGACCAACGCCGACTTCTGGGAACTGGAGAACCGGATCAAGAACGAGGGCCTGGAGCTCGACCTGATCCTGGGCCACTCCAAAGGCCGCTTCGTCGCCATCGACAACGCGATCCCGATGGTGCGTGTGGGCTTCCCCACCTACGACCGCGCCGGCCTGTTCCGCCACCCGGTGCTCGGCTACGAAGGCGCGATGTGGCTGGCCGAGCAGATGGCCAACGCCTTGTTCACCGACATGGAATACAAGAAAAACAAAGAGTGGATCTTGAACGTGTGGTGAGCCAAGGCAGGGCGACGCCATGAAGATCGTGGTCCACCTCGACGACGCTGGCGTGCCGGCCAGCCTGTACCGGGCCGGCACGCTGTGTGTCTACGACGACGAAGGCGGCGCGCCCTGGGGCTGGCGCGCCGGCGCCAGCCACCGCTGGGACCCCGGGCCGGCGCCGACACTGCAGACGCTGAAGGCGGCGCTGGCCGAGGCGGTGGCGGCGCTGGGCGACGGCGGCGGGGTGCTGCTGTCGGCCGAAGTCCGCGGCCTGCCGTATGCGCTGCTGCTGGAGCAGCACCGCTGGCGCGTCTGGATGTCCGAAGGCCCGCTGGAGGAACAGCTGGAGGACGTGCGCCGGCGCGAGACCGAGGCCCAGGCGAAGAAGCGCTACGAGCTGGTGCTGCTGGGCGAGCAGCCGGTGCCGACGCCGCTGCAGCGGGCCGGCGGCGAGCCCGGGCACTTCTGGATCGACCTGCGCGCCGCGCTCGAGCACCCCTCGAACCCGACCTCGCGCCACGTCCTGATCCCCTTCCTGCAGGCCGGCCGTTTCGTGCGCCTGGAAGTGCTCTGCGGCCACCTGCCCAAGTGGATGGCCTGGGAGATCGAACGCCTGGACCTGGCGGCCGAGAGCGCGCCGCTGGACGACGCCGGCGACGGCCTGCGCGTGACCATCCATTCGCGCCAGGGCCCCGAAGGCCGGCGCCGGCCGCCGGGCCTGGCCGGCAACGCCGCCGCGCTGGCCCTGCCCTGCC
>NZ_NRRU01000137.1 GCF_016583785.1 Rubrivivax gelatinosus
CTTCCGCGCCGTCCGCGCTGCAGGCCGCGGCGGTGCGGCATCGACTGCGGGCGAACGCGGCACCGCCGCGGCCTGCAGCGCGGACGGCGCGGAAGGCGGGTCGGCGAACAGCACGAAACGGCGCGACAGCCGCATCGGGCAGCCGATCTGCAGCGTGACGCTGACGACGGGTTCGTCGATCGAGATCTCGGTGGCGACGTGCATCGCCAGCGCATCGGCGCTGCGCTCGGCACTCACCCGGACCAGCCCCGCGGGCAGCGTGCGGTCACCCGCGACGACCTCGGCACGCACGCACTCGGGGGCGATCTCGTCGCCCGGGTCCAGCCGCAGGCTGGCCGCGAAGGACAGCGGATGCCCCAGCACCGCAGCCTGGTCGGCACGCGACCAGCCCAGCGCGCTGGCACTCTGGACCGCCGACAGCAGGGTGATCGCGATCCAGATCGATGACGGTTGCCGCTTCTTTTGCATTCTTGGAGTCGTCGCGGGCGACGCGCGGGGGACTCTATCACGGAGGGTTACAAATACGGCTTCAAGCCCGCCTCCCCGGTGCCGAAGCACGAGGAGCGTCAATAGCCGGGGCGACTGTCGCCGCTCTTCGGCCCGATGCTAGCCCAGCGTCGAGGTGACGCGCGCACGGCGCCTTGATCGTGGCGCCGCGTGCGCAGGCCGATGTCACGAACCTGCGGCCGGCGTGGACCGGCGCCGAGCGTCGAGCTGCGGCCGGTTTGTCAGGAGTCGTAACCAGGCAGTTGCCGGTCCAGCCGCCGCAGCAGCCCCGGCCAGACCAGCCCCGCGCCCTGCCCGTGCGTCACCTGCCGCGCCTGCTGCGCCGCGCCGGCGACGATCTCGGGCGCGACCGTCACCAGCTCGCCCCCGCCCGACTGGGCGCGCAGCTGGATGCGGCAGGCACTTTCGAACAGGTACATCGCGACGAAGGCGTCGGCCACGCTCGCGCCCACCGTCAGCAGGCCGTGGTTGCGCAGCAGCAGAAAGTCGCGGCTGCCGAGGTCGCGCACCAGGCGCGGCTTCTCGTCCTCGTGCAGCGCGACGCCTTCGTAGTCGTGCACGCCCAGGCTCGCGAGCACGAAGATCGACTGCTGCGACAGCGGCAGCAGCCCGCCGGCCTGCGCCGCCACCGCGACGCCGGCCTCGGTGTGCGTGTGCACGACGCAGCCGACGTCGGGCCGCGCCGCGTGCACCGCACCGTGGATCGTGAAGCCGGCCGGGTTCACCGGGAACGGCGAGTCGTCCAGGCAGCGGCCGCTGGCGTCCACACGCAGCAGCGACGAGGCCGTGATCTCCTCGAACATCAGGCCGTAGGGGTTGATCAGGAAACAGTCGCCCGGCCCGGGCAGGCGCGCGCTGAGGTGGGTGAATACGAGGTCGTCCCAGCCGAACAGCGCCACCAGCCGGTAGGCGGCGGCGAGTTCGACCCTCAGCCGCCATTCGTCGGCGCTGACACGACCCCTCAGGTCGGGGAAACAGACGGCACGAGAGGGCACGCGGCGCACTCCTGCAAGACAAGGAGAATCGATCGTCGACCCGTTGTCGCCGCCGAGACAAGACATGAATACCCCGGTTCTTACACTCGAAGAGCGCCAGAACGTCGAGACCGGCGCCTGGTTCGCCAAGCTCTCGCCCGCCCTGCGCCATGACATCCTTTCCCGTGCCCACGTGCGCCGCCTGCCCGACGCCGCCCCGCTGGTGGCCCGCGGTGCGCGCGCCGAGGAGTGGTGCGGCGTCGCGCGCGGCGCGGTGCGCATCAGCTCGATCTCGCTCGGCGGCAAGCAGGTGACGCTGACCTACGTCGAGCCGGGCACCTGGTTCGGCGACATCGCGCTCTTCGACGGCCTGCCGCGGACGCACGACGCCGACACCCACGGCGAAACCACGCTGCTGGTCGTGCGCAAGCCCGACTTCAAGGACTTGCTGGCACGCCACGTCGAGCTCTACGAGGCGCTGCTGCGGCTGAACTGCCGCCGCCTGCGGCTGATGTTCGACAACTTCGAAGACCTGAACACGCGCCCGCTGCAGGCGCGCCTGGCGCGCCAGGTGCTGTTGCTGGCCAAGAGCTACGGCGTCGCCGAGGGCGACGAGATCCGCATCGGCTTGCAGCTGGCGCAGGAAGACCTGGCGCAGCTGCTCGGCGCCTCGCGCCAGCGCGTCAACCAGGAGCTGAAGGGTTTCGAGCGCGAAGGCGCGCTGCGCGTCGAGCCGACGCGGCTGGTGGTGCTGTCGCGCGGCAAGCTGCTGGAGATCGCCGAACGTTGAGACCCCGCCCCGGGGCCACAAAACAAACAGGAGACAGCCCATGGACAGCTACACCGGCACCCGCGAGATGGCCGCCAGCCACGCCTTCGACGTCGGCGCGCTCGAAGCCTGGCTGCGGCGCGAGCTGCCCGGCTTCGAAGGCCCGCTCGCCGTCGAGCAGTTCAAGGGCGGCCAGTCGAACCCGACCTACAAACTCGTCACGCCCGGCGCCACCTGGGTGATGCGCAGCAAGCCCGGGCCGGCGGCCAGGCTGCTGCCGTCGGCGCACGCGATCGAGCGCGAGTTCCGCGTCATGCGTGCGCTCGCCGGCAGCGCCGTGCCGGTGCCGCACATGCTGCTGCTGTGCGAGGACGAAGCCGTCATCGGCCGCGCCTTCTACCTGATGGAACACGTCGCCGGCCGGGTGTTGTGGGAGCAGTCGCTGCCGGGCATGACGCCGGCCGAACGCGCCGCCATCTACGACGAGAGCAACCGCGTCATCGCCGCGCTGCACAGCGTCGACGTCGTCGCCGCGGGCCTGGCAGACTACGGCCGGCCGGGCAACTACTTCGAGCGCCAGATCGCGCGCTGGAGCAAGCAGTACCTGGCCTCGGCGACCGAGCCCATCGCCGAGATGGACCGGCTGATCGCCTGGCTGCCCGAGCACCTGCCGGCGAGCGCACGCGACGACGCCCGGGTCGCGGTGGTGCACGGCGACTTCCGCCTCGACAACCTCGTCTTCGCGCCCGACGCGCCGCGTGTCGTCGCGGTGCTCGACTGGGAGCTGTCGACGCTGGGCCACCCGCTGGCCGACTTCAGCTACCACTGCATGGCCTGGCACATCCCGCCGGGCATGTTCCGCGGCATCGGCGGCCTGGACCTGGCCGAACTCGGCATCCCGAGCGAAGCCGAGTACCGGCGCCGCTACTGCGAACGCAGCGGCCGCGACGACGCCGACGCGCTCGCCGCCGACTGGGACTTCTACCTCGCCTACAACCTGTTCCGGCTGGCCTCGATCACGCAGGGCATCGCCCGGCGCGTGGTGGACGGCACGGCTTCCAGCGCCCAGGCGCGCGCCACCGGCGCCGCGACCCGGCCGCTGGCCGAGATGGCCTGGCGCTTCGCCAGCCGCGCCTGAAGGAGGCCCCGCATGGACTTCGCCTTTTCGCCGCGCACCCAGGCCCTGCGCGAGCAGCTCGCGGCCTTCATGGCCGAACACGTGTACCCGGCCGAAGCCGCTTACGCCGCCGAGATCCAGGCCAACACCGCCGCCGGCCGGCGCTGGACGCCGCTGCAGACCATCGAAGGCCTGAAGCCGCTGGCCCAGGCCGCCGGGCTGTGGAACCTGTTCCTGCCCGAGAGCGAATACGGCGCCGGCCTCAGCAACTCCGAGTACGCACCGCTGGCCGAGATCATGGGCCGCGTGCCCTGGGCGAGCGAGGTCTTCAACTGTTCGGCGCCCGACACCGGCAACATGGAAGTGCTGGTGCGCTACGGCACGGCGGCGCAGAAGGCACGCTGGCTCGAGCCGCTGCTGCGCGGCGAGATCCGCAGCGGCTTCGCGATGACCGAGCCGGCGGTGGCCTCCTCGGACGCGACCAACATCGAGGCCCGCATCAGACGCGACGGCGACGACTACGTGATCGACGGGCGCAAGTGGTGGACCAGCGGCGCCGGCGACCCGCGCTGCAAGGTCTTCATCTTCATGGGCAAGACCGACCCGCAGGCCGCGCGCCACGCGCAGCAGTCGATGATCCTGGTGCCGGCCGACGCGCCCGGCGTCACGGTGCTGCGGCCGCTGGGCGTCTTCGGCTACGACGACGCGCCGCACGGCCACATGGAGGTCGACTTCGACCAGGTGCGCGTGCCCGCCGCCAACCTGCTGCTGGGCGAAGGCCGCGGCTTCGAGATCGCGCAAGGCCGGCTGGGCCCGGGCCGAATCCACCACTGCATGCGTCTGATCGGGCTGGCCGAACGTGCGCTCGAGCTGATGTGCAAGCGTGCGCTGGCGCGCAGCGCCTTCGGCCGCACGCTGGCGCAGCAGACGGTGACGCAGGAGCGCATCGCCGAGGCGCGCTGCCGCATCGAGCAGGCGCGGCTGCTGACGCTGAAGGCGGCCTGGATGATGGACAGCGCCGGCAACAAGGCGGCCAAGGCCGAGATCGCGATGATCAAGGTGGTGGCGCCGAGCATGGCCTGCCAGGTGATCGACTGGGCGATGCAGGTGCACGGCGGCGCCGGCGTCTGCGAGGACCTGCCGCTGGCCTACTTCTATGCCAGCGCGCGCACGCTGCGTTTTGCCGACGGGCCCGACGAGGTGCACCGGCATACGATCGCGAAGCTCGAACTCGGCCGCTGGGCTCAGCCGGCCGGGACTTAACGCCGCGTCGTCGGCGCGGCGGCCGGCTGCATCGCCTCGGCGCCGAAGACCTCGACGCCGGCGCGGTGCGCCTCGCGCACCGCGGTCTCGAACAGCGTGACCCAGTGCTGGAGCGCCGCCACCGCGGGCTCGGCGAGCGCGGTGCGCAGCGTCAGGCGCCCGCGTGCCGACATCAGCACGAATGGCAGCTCGCTAGCCGGCAGCGCCGCCAGCGCCGCTGGCAGTGGCCCGGCCAGCCACTGCTGCAGCCAGGGTTTGGCGCTGGCCAGCGCGACGTGGCGCTCGCGCAGCACGCCCATCTCGGGGCCGGTCAGGCGCGGGAACATCACCAGCCAGCGCATCTCGGGCGGCGTCTCGTCGTCGATGCGCGTCTGCACGCCTTCGACGTACTGGTCGAAGACCTGTTTCTCCAGGCGCTGCTGCAGCGTGCGGTCGATGATCAGCGCCTGCAGGTCGTGCGGCAGGCCGACGTCCGAGCGCAGCCGCAGCTCGCCGCCTTCGATGTACGGGCGCTGCGACGGGCCCCATTCCAGGCGCCAGGGCTGCGTGCCGAAGCGGCCTTCGACGACAAAACCGTCGTGGTCACGCACGCCGCGGAAAGCCCAGCGCCGCGACTCGGCCCAGGCGGCCACCGCCTCCCAGCCTTGGGGCAGCGGCTCCTGCCGCGACGAGAACCAGCGTTTGAGGCCTTCGAGCATGTCTTAGAGTCCGCACCGCGTGCGCTCGAGGACGAGGGCGCTGGAGGGATATTGATGATCGAAGTGTATTCGTGGGCCACACCCAACGGGCACAAGGTGCACGTGATGCTCGAGGAGTGCGGCCTGCCCTACCGCGTGCATGCGGTGGACATCGGTGCCGGCGAGCAGTTCGCGCCGGAGTTTCTGGCGATCAGCCCGAACAACAAGATCCCGGCGATCGTCGACCCCGACGGGCCCGACGGCCAGCCGATCTCGCTGTTCGAGTCGGGCGCGATCCTGGTCTACCTGGCCGGCAAGACCGGGCGTTTCCTGCCCGAGAGCGTGCGCGGGCGCTACGAGACGCTCGAGTGGCTGATTTTCCAGATGGGCGGCGTCGGCCCGATGCTGGGCCAGGCGCACCACTTCCGCATCTACGCGCCGGAGAAGATCGATTACGCCGTCGAGCGCTATACCAACGAGGCCAGACGCCTGTACGGCGTGATGAACCGCAAGCTGGCCAAGACCCGCTACATCGCCGGCGACGAGTACACGATCGCCGACATCGCGATCTTCCCCTGGCTGCGCAGCTGGAAGAACCAGGGAATCGACTGGAACGACTTCCCGCACCTCAAGGGCTGGTTCGACGAGATCGGCGCGCGCCCGGCGGTGCAGCGCGGCTGCGAGGTGCTGGCCGACCGGCGCAAGCCGATCACCGACGACAAGGCGCGCGAGATGCTGTTCGGCGCGACCCAGTACCGGCAGCGCTGAAACGACAACGGCCGCTCCGTGACGCCGGAGCGGCCGCTTCAGGCAAAAACCGGGCTCAGAAGGCCGGCACCACCGCGCCCTTGTACTGGTCCTGGATGAACTTCTTCACCTCGGGCTTGTGCAGCGCCGCGATCAGCTTCTTGATCGCCGGCGAGTTGGCGTTGTCCGGACGCGCGGCGACGAAGTTGGCGTAGGGCGAGTCGGCGCCTTCGATGAACAGCGCGTCCTTGGTCGGCACCAGCTTGGCTTCGAGCGCGTAGTTGGTGTTGATCAGCGCCAGGTCGACGTCGTCGAGCGCACGCGGCAGCTGCGCCGCTTCGAGTTCGCGGAAGACCAGCTTCTTCGGGTTGTCGGTGATGTCCTTGGCGGTCGCCAGGATGTTGGCCGGGTCCTTCAGCTTGACCAGGCCCTGCTTCTGCAGCAGCACCAGCGCGCGGCCGGAGTTGGACGGGTCGTTCGGGATCGCGACCGTGGCGCCGTTGCGCAGGTCGGCGATCTTCCTGATCTTCTTCGAATAGGCGCCGAAGGGCTCGACGTGCACGGTGCCACCGGCCACCGGCACGATGTGCGTCTTGCGGTCACGGTTGAAGCTGTCGAGGTAAGGCTTGTGCTGGAAGAAGTTGGCGTCGAGCTGCTTTTCCTCGACCGCCAGATTGGGCTGCACGTAGTCGGTGAAGACCTTGACCTGCAGGTCCACGCCCTGCGCCTTCAGCGCCGGCTTGATGAACTCGAGGATCTCGGCGTGCGGCACCGGCGAGGCGGCGACCTTCAGCACCTCTTCGGCCTGGGCCGCGAACGGCAGCGCGGCGACGAGCACCGCGGACAGCATGTGTTTGAACGACATCGTTGTTTTCCTCAGCTTGTTGGAAACGGAGCGCCGCGCACGGCGGGCCGTCCAGGCTAAGGAAAACCCTTGTCAGGCTGAACGCAGGATTAGCAGTTTCTTAACTCGGTGCGCGCATGGCGCGGCCGCTTCAGGCGCGGATGTCGAGCAGGCTGGCCGTCATCTCGTCCTGGGTGCGAAACGCCATCAGGTTGGCGCCGAAAGCGTGTTTCGCCTCGATCAGGCCGACCATGTCGTCGACCTCGGCGTTGCCGGGTTCACTCGCCTGGCCGATGCTCACCGTGACGCCGGCGGCCGGCGCTACGCTGGCCTGCTGCACCAACTGGCGCCGGAAGCCCTCGGTCTGCAGGTTGGCGATGTTGTGGCCGGCACTGTCCAGGCGCGCCTGGGCGGCGTTCATGCCCGAGAGGCTGGTGGCGGCAATCGACATGGTGGCGGCGGAGGTGGCGAAGCTGGCGACGGTGTCGATCATCGCGGCAGACACCGGCCGGCGCCGCACGGTTAACGCGACGCTGTTCACGCCGGCCGCGCCGGCGTCTGCGGGAAAACCACGCCGCGCGCCATACGCCGCTACTACCCGCGCCGCAACCGGCCTCGAAGAATGACGGCACCCCCGACAAAGGAGACACCCCGATGAGCAAGATCCTGATGCTGTGCGGCGACTTCGGCGAAGACTACGAGGTGATGGTGCCGTTCCAGGCGCTGCAGGCCGTAGGCCACACGGTGCACGCCGTGGCGCCCGACAAGAAGGCCGGCGACTACGTGATGACGGCGATCCACGACTTCGAAGGCCAGCAGACCTACAGCGAGAAGCCCGGCCACCGCTTCACGCTCAACGCCGCCTTCGCCGACGTCGACCCGGCGGCCTACGACGCGCTCGTCGTGCCCGGCGGCCGCGCGCCCGAGTACCTGCGCATGAACAGCCGCGTCATCGAGATCACGCGCCACTTCCTTGCCGCCGACAAGCCGGTGGCGGCGATCTGCCACGGCGCGCAGCTGCTCGCGGCCACCGGGCTGATCAAGGGCCGCCGGCTGAGCGCCTACCCGGCCTGCCAGGTCGAGGTCGAGCTCGCCGGCGCCGAGTACGTGGGCATCGCGATCGACGCCGCGGTCACCGACGGCAAGCTCGTCAGCGCCCCGGCCTGGCCTGCGCACCCGGCCTGGATCGCGCAGTTCCTGGCGGTGCTGGGCACGCGCATCAGCCTGTAGCATCGGTCCGTCACGCCACCGGGAGCCGCGGCATGTGCAAGATCTTCATCGGCGCCGACCCCAGCAGCTACGAGAGCCGCACGCGCTCGGTGCGGCTGCACGGCGTGGTCACCAGCATCCGGCTGGAGAACCTGCACTGGTCGGTGCTGGAGGAGATCGCCGGCCGCGACGGCATGACGGTCGCGCAGCTGATCGAGAAGCTCTACGACGAACTGGTGGCCGACCGCGGCGCCGTCGGCAACTTCTCGTCCTTCCTGCGTGTGTGTGCGCTGCGCTACGAGAACCTGATCGCGCAAGGCCTGATCCCGCGCGACGCCGGCGTGGCTTTGCGTTCGCTCGACGCCGACCGCGTGCTCGACGGGCTGCGGCGCACGCCGCGCCCGCTGCCGCAGGCGGCCGACGGCGCCCGCGCCAAGCGCGCGCTTAGTTGAGGCTGGAAGGCGCCTTGCGCCAGACGAAAGCGCAAGCGCGAGTTCACGCGCAGTTCTGAAACCTCAGAGCGTCGGCACGATCCGGCGCAGGTGCTCGGCGAACTCGGCCACCAGCGCCGAAGGCTCGGGCAGCCCGTACTGCACCGCCAGGCCCACCGCCGGCAGCGCCGGCAGGCGTTCGCAGGGCGCCAGGATCTGCAGGTCGGGCGGCACCGCGGCCTGGGTCAGCACGGCGATCGCCTGGCCAGAGCGCACGACCGCCAGCAGCCCCGCCATGCTGGCGCTGGCGTAGGCCACACGGTAGGGAACGCCGGCCGCCTGCAGGCACTGGCTGGCGGCGCGGTGGTCCAGCGTGTCGGGGTCGGCCAGCGCCAGCCGCAGCGGTTCGTGCGCGGCGGCGTCGTCGTGGCGGTTGCCGACCCAGACCAGCGGCTCGCGCCGCAGCACCACACCCGGCTCGTCGCCGACCGTCGAGATCAGCGCCAGGTCCAGCGTGTGCTGCTGCAGCTGCGCCTGCAGCCGCGGTGTCGGCGCGCAGAACACCTCGACGAAGACCTGCGGGTGCCGGCCGGCGAAGCTGCGCAGGATGTGCGGCAGGAAAGCCGCGGCGTAGTCGTCGGGGCAGCCGAAACGCAGCGTGCCGGCGAGGCCGGCACCCGACAAGTCGGCCAGCGCCGTGTCGTGCCCGCGCAGGATGACGCGCGCATGGCCCAGCAGGCGCTCGCCGTGCAGCGTCAGCGTCACGCCGCGGGCGCCGCGGTTGAGCAGCGGCTGCTCCAGCAGCGCCTCCAGCTTCTTCACCTGCATGCTCAGCGCCGCCTGCGTGCGGCCGACACGCGCGGCGGCGCGGCCCAGCGTGCGCGTCTCGGCGATCGCAACGAAGCTGCGCAGCAGGTCGATGTCGAGGTGGCGGGCCAAGCCTTAAGTTCTGCTGATGACTGGCTTCAGGATTATCAGCTTTTCTTGCTGACCCGCGCCTTCTACGCTGCCGTGACCGTCAAGGAGCCCACGATGTCCCGCAACGCCGACCCCACCTTCTGGCACAACGCCCGCCGCCACCTGATCCGCTACGGCGGCAGCTTCGAGCCGATGATCATCGAGCGCGCCCAGGGCAGCTTCGTCTACGACGCCGACGGCCGCGCGATCCTGGACTTCACCTCGGGCCAGATGAGCGCGCTGCTCGGCCACGGCCACCCCGAGATCGCCGCGGTGGTGGCCGAACACGCGCGCCAGCTGGACCACCTGTTCAGCGGCATGCTGAGCCGGCCGGTGGTCGACCTGGCGACGCAGCTGGCCGGGATCGCGCCCGCGGGGCTGGAGCGCACGATGCTGCTGACCACCGGCGCCGAAGCCAACGAAGCGGCGATCAAACTCGCCAAGCTCTACACCGGCAAGTACGAGGTGGTGAGCTTCGCCCAGTCCTGGCACGGCATGACCGGCGGCGCGGCTTCGGCCACCTACAGCGCCGGGCGCAAGGGTTACGGCCCGGCGGCGGTGGGTTCATTCGCGATTCCGGCGCCCTACCCGTTCCGGCCGCGTTTCGAACGCAACGGCGTCTTCGACTGGCAGGCCGAACTCGACTACGCCTTCGACCTGATCGACCGCCAGTCCAGCGGCAACCTCGCCGCCTTCATCGCCGAGCCCATCCTGAGCTCGGGCGGGCTGATCGACCTGCCGCCGGGCTACCTGGCGGCGCTGAAGGCCAAGTGCAGCGAGCGCGGCATGCTGCTGATCCTGGACGAGGCCCAGACCGGCATCGGCCGCACCGGGCTGATGTTCGCCTGCGAACGCGACGGCGTCGTGCCCGACATCCTGACGCTGTCCAAGACCCTGGGCGCCGGCCTGCCGCTGGCCGCCGTGCTGACCACCGCCGAGATCGAGGAGCGCTGCCACGACCGTGGCTTCCTCTTCTACACGACGCACGTCTCCGACCCGCTGCCGGCGGCCGTCGGGCTGAAGGTGCTGGAGGTGGTGCGGCGCGACCGGCTGATCGAACGTGCACGCGTCGCCGGTGCGCGGCTGGAGAACGGCCTGCGCGCGCTGCAAGCGGACGTCGGCTGCATCGGCGACGTACGCGGCCGCGGCCTGCTGCTGGGCATCGAGATCGTCAAGGGCGACGGCAGCCTCGAGGCAGCACCCGAACTCGGCGCCGCGATCACGCGCGAGTGCATGACGCGGGGCCTGAGCATGAACATCGTCCAGCTGCCCGGCATGGGCGGCGTGTTCCGCATCGCGCCGCCGCTGACGATCAGCGACGAGGAGATCGACCTCGGGCTGGAGCTGCTGAGGCAGGCGATCCACGCCGTCGCCTGAAGCGAGCTGTCGGGCGCAGCCGTCTTGCGCAGCGCACCGACCGGCAGGTCCGGCACGGCGTCGGATGCGGGACGGCCCGGCTCGTAGGCGGCGGCCGACGCGCCGCATGGGCGCGATCCGGCCAGCAACGGGAAAGCCGCCTCACCCCGGGCCCCCGGCGCCGCGCCTAACCTTGGTTCACCGTTGCACGCCGTCCTGGCGTGCGGCAAATCGACCCAGGAGACGGACATGAACGAACTTCGCGATTCGGAACGCAAGGACCTGGACTCGGACGAGGGCCACCCGGTGGCCACCGGCGTCGGCGCGGCGGTGGGCGGCGCGGCCGGTGGAATTGCCGGTGCGGCGGCGGCCGGCGCCGCACCGGCAATTCCACCGG
>NZ_NRRU01000138.1 GCF_016583785.1 Rubrivivax gelatinosus
GCGCTGCATCGCCGGTGAACCCTGCCCACGCACCGGCTGGTGGACCACGCCGGCCGCACCGGCGCGACGGCGCTTCGTGGCGGGCACGGTGATGCCCGAACTGGGCGGCGACTGGGGCACGACGGTCTGGCAGCTCGACCAGCCCGACTGAGGCGCGGGCGGCGGGCCCGCCGCGGCGCTGTTCAGCGCTCGCTGCAGACGCTGCGGATCAGCGCCGCCAGCGTCGCGACCACCGGGTCCAGGCTCAGTGACTCGTCGCCGTAGACCAGATACAGCGGGGTCTTGCGCAGGCGCTGCGTCGCCAGCGGCAGGCGGCGCAGCCGGCCGTCGTCGAGCAGCGGCTGGATGCGGTGCAGCGGCAGCCAGCCGTAGCCGACACCGCGCGCCACCGCCTCGATCGCCGCGTCGATGGTCGTGAACGACCACAGCGACGCCGGGTGCGCCTTGATCAGCCGCTGCAGCTGCCGGTCGGCGATGACGACCAGCGGGTGCGCCTCCAGCTGCGCCGCGCTCAGCGGCGCCTCGACGGCATGCAGCGCGTGCCCCGGCTCGGCGACGGCGACGAAGTCCACCGACAGCAGGAAGTCGCTGGCCGCCGGGTCGTCGGGGCGCTGGGTGATCAGGTACAGGTCGGCATCGTGCGCCGCCAGCATCGGCTCGCTTTCGGTGCGCAGCACCTCGGTGACGTGCAGCTTCACCGCCGCATGGCGCTGCTGGAAACCCCGCAGCGCCGCGAACAGCAGTTCCTTCGGGAACACGCTGTCGACGATCAGCGTCAGCGCCGTGCGCTCGCCGGCCTGCAGGCCGCGCGCGCGCATCTCGATCTCGCCGAAGTTCTTCAGCAGCGGCCGCACCTGCGCCAGCAGCGACTCGCCAGCGACGCTCAGCACCGCACGCCGGCCACGCAGTTCGAGCAGCGACACGCCCAGGCGTTGCTGCAAGGCGGCGACGGCGTAGCTGATCGAGGACTGGCTGCGGTGCAGCTGCTCGGCGGCCTTGGCGTAGCTGCCGGTCTCGACGATGGTCTGCAGCACCGCCCATTGTTCGAGGGTCGTCGCGGGCAGCATGGCGCGAGCTTAATCGATCTGAAAATCGAATCGGTCAGATCGAGATATCGCGCTCATCCATCGAATTGACCGCCATAAGCTGGATCCATAGGCCGGAGCCCCGGCCATACACCTGGAGCAACTCATGGCCCGCTTCGACCCGCACGACCTGTCCCGCTTCGTCGGCAAGCACATCGTCTACACCTACGACAACGGCTGGAACTACGAGATCTACGTCAAGAACGCGCAGACGATCGACTACCGCATCCACTCCGGCATCGTCGGTGGCCGCTGGGTGAAGGACCAGCGTGTGTACATCGCCCGCGTCGCCGAGAACGTCTGGAAGATCTCCTGGACCGAGCCCACCGGCACCGACGTCAGCCTGATCGCCAACCTCGACGACATGGTCTACCACGGCACCATCTTCTTCCCGCGCTGGGTGATCCAGGACCCGAAGAAGACGGTCTGCTTCCAGAACGATCACATCCCGCAGATGGTGGCCTACCGCGAAGCCGGCCCGGCCTACCCGACCGAGGTCATCGACGAGTTCGCGACGATCACCCTGGTGCGCGACTGCGGCCCCGACGACGAGACCGTGATCGACCGCGCCGCCAGCGAGCTGCCGGCCGGCTACCCCGCCAACCTGCGCTGAGCGCCGCCGCGGCGCCCGCTCAGCGGGCGCCGCCTTCGTACCAGCGCGCCAGCAGCGCACGCTCGTCGTCGCTGATGCCCGTCGCGTTGTTCAGCGGCATCGCCTTCAGCACCACCGCCTGCTGGTAGACCGCCTGCGCGTGCTGGCGCAGCAGCTCCGGCGTGTGCAGCGCGACGTTCTTCTGCTGCAGCTGCGCGTTGTGGCAGATCACGCAGCGCTGCTCGACGACGGCCTGCACCTGGGCCAGCGTCACCGGCGCGGCGTCTGCCGCCTGCGGCGCACGCGGCGCCGGCGCCAGCCAGACGATCAAGGCGACGATCAGCACGACGCCGGCCGCCGCGTAGCCCCAGGGCGGCTGCACGCCCTTCAGCTTCGCCTTGTGCCGCGCGACGAAGAACTGGCGGATCGCCGCGCCGGCGGCCATCAAGACCACCAGCACCAGCCAGTTGTGCGTGCCCTGCGTCAACCAGCCGTAGTGGTTGGACAGCATCGCCACCAGCACCGGCAGCGTGAAGTAGGTGTTGTGCACGCTGCGCTGCTTGGCGCGCTGGCCGTGCACGGGGTCCACCGGCTGCCCGGCCTTCATCTGCGCGATGACGGTGCGCTGCCCCGGGATGATCCAGAAGAACACGTTGGCGCTCATCGCCGTGGCCATCATCGCGCCGACCAGCAAAAAGGCCGCGCGCCCGGCGAACAGCTGGCAGGCCAGCCAGGCGGCGAAGACGACGACGACCGCGATCGCCGCGCCGACCAACCTGTCGCCGCCGGTGCGCCGCCCCAGCGTGCGGCAGATGAGGTCGTAGACGACCCAGAACACCGCCAGGAAGGCCAGCGCTGCCGCCACCGCGGCACCCGTCGCCCAGTCCAGCCGCGTGCGGTCGACGAGGAAGCTGCCGGCCTGGAACAGGTAGAGCACCGTGAACAGCCCGAAGCCGGTCAGCCAGGTGCTGTAGCTTTCCCAGTAGAACCAGTGCAGGTGCTCGGGCAGCGTCTTGGGCGCGACGAGGTACTTCTGCGGGTTGTAGAAGCCGCCGCCGTGCACCGCCCACAGTTCGCCGTCGACGCCCTTGCGTTTCAACTCCGGGTCGCGCGGCGGCAGCAGGCTGCTGTCCAGGAAGACGAAGTAGAACGAGGAGCCGATCCAGGCGATGGCGGTGACGACGTGGGCCCAGCGCAGCAGCAGGTTGGCCCAGTCGAGGAGATAGGTTTCCATAGGAGAAATCGTCGCGAAGCGAGGTGGCTCACCACGGCGGGCGCTCTGAGCCGGTTCGTGTCGCGCCGAGGGCGGCCTGACGGGATTTCCCGGGGCCGCCCGCCCACGGCGACTGCGGAAGACAGGTTAACGCGTCGGGCCTTGCAAGCGCCGTGCCCCGTTCACGAGCCGCGGTAGCTCGAGTAGCTCCACGGGCTGACGAGCAGCGGCACGTGGTAGTGGCCGGCAGCGTCGGCGATGCCGAAGTCCAGCGTCACCGTGTCCAGGAAGGGCGGCTCGGGCAGTTCGACACCACGCGCCCGGAAGTAGGGCGCCACCTCGAACAGCAGCCGGTAACGCCCGGCGGCCATCTCGGCACCGGCCAGCAACGGCCCGTCGGCGCGGCCGTCGGCGTTCAGCGCCACGTGCTTCAGGGTCGTCGCCGCGTCGCCGTGCAGGCGCTGCAGCGTCACCACCATGCCGGCCGCGGGACAACCGTGCGCGGTGTCGAGCACGTGGGTGCTGAGGTGTGCCATGCAGAGTCCGTTCGTGTTGTCGACCAAAGTGTATACACTATTGTTCACAGTCGCCAACACCATGCCGCGCCGCCCCGCCGAACCCCTGCCACTCGCGCCCGACGAGGCGCCCAAACGTGCGCACGGTGCCGGCGCGACGACGCAGCAGATCGTCGACACCATCACCACCGCCATCGTCGAGCGCCGGCTGATGCCCGGCACCAAACTCGCCGAGCAGGCGGTGGCCGACCTCTTCGGCGTCTCGCGCACGCTGGTGCGCGAGGCGCTGAACCGCCTGAGCCGCGACCGCCTGGTGACGCTGGAGCCCGCGCGCGGCGCCTTCGTCGCCCGGCCCAGCGTCGACGAAGCGCGCCAGGTCTTCGAAGCCCGCCGGCTGCTGGAAACCGGCATGGTGCGCGAGCTCTGTGCCAGCGCGCGTGCCGAGGACCTCGAGGCGCTGCGCGCGCACCTGCACGCCGAAGCCGACGCCGTGCTGCGCCACGACGTCGCCGGCCGCACCCGGCTGCTGGGCCACTTCCACGTGCTGCTGGCCCAGCGCCTGGACAACGCCGTGCTCGCCGAACTGCTGGCCGACCTGCTGAGCCGCTGTTCGCTGATCGCGCTGATGTACCAGTCGGCCGACGCCGCCGGCCACTCCCAGGACGAACACGTGCTGATCGTCGACGCCATCGATCGCCGCGACGCCGAGGCCGCCTCGCGCCTGATGGCCGAGCACCTGGGCAACGTCGTCGGCAACCTGCAACGCCATCCCCGAGTCGGCGACCTCGCCGACGTGCTGAGACCCGCCGCATGAGCACCACCTACCCCCGCGACCTGCGCGGCCACGGCCGCAACCCGCCGCACGCGCGCTGGCCCGGCGGCGCGCGCATCGCCGTCCAGTTCGTCCTCAATTACGAAGAAGGCGGCGAGAACAACCCGCTGCACGGCGACCCGGCGAGCGAGACCTTTCTGTCGGAGCTGATCAACGCCCAGCCCTTCCCGAACCGGCACATGACGATCGAGTCGATGTACGAGTACGGCTCGCGCGCCGGCGTCTGGCGCATCCTGCGCGAGTTCGAGCGCCGCGGCCTGCCGCTCACCGTCTTCGGCGTTGCCGACGCCTTGGAGCGCTACCCCGAGATCGCCCAGGTCTTCGTCGAACGCGGCGACGAGATCGCCAGCCACGGCCTGCGCTGGATCCACTACCAGGCAGTCGACGAAGCGGTGGAAAGCGAACACATCGCCCTGGCCACCGAGAAGCTGCGCCGCATCACCGGCGGTCAGTGGCCGCTGGGCTGGTACACCGGCCGCGACAGCCCGAACACGCGCCGCCTGGTCGCCGACCACGGCGGCTTCGAATACGACAGCGACTACTACGGCGACGACCTGCCGTTCTGGCTGAACGTGCGCAAGAGCGACGGCGGCCTGGCGCCGCAGCTCGTCGTGCCGTATTCGCTGGACACCAACGACATGCGCTGCGTGCAGGTGCAGGGCTTCAACACCGCCGAGCACTTCTTCACCTACCTGCGCGACAGCTTCGACGCGCTCTACGCCGAAGGCGACCCGGCCGGCCTGGACCGGCCGAAGATGATGAGCGTCGGCATGCACTGCCGCGTGCTCGGCCGGCCGGCGCGCATCGCCGCGCTGCAGCGTTTCCTGGACCACATCGGCGCGCACGAAGGCGTGTGGGTCTGCCGCCGCATCGACATCGCGCGCCACTGGGCCGAACACCATCCTTTCGACCCGACCACCGCCCACGTCTGGGACGGCCGATGAGCACGCTGGCCGAGCTGAACGCCGCCTCGCACGACGAGTTCGTCGCGCTGCTGGCCGGCGTCTACGAACATTCGCCGTGGATCGCCGCGGCGGCTTTCGAGCAACGCCCGTACGCCACGCTGGCCGCGCTGAAAAACGCGCTGGTGCAGGCGGTGCACGCTGCCGGCCGCGACGCGCAACTGGCGCTGCTGCGCGCCCACCCGGAGCTTGCCGGCAAGGCCATGGTCGCCGGCACGCTGACGGCCGAGAGCAGCGGCGAGCAGCAGCGCGCCGGCCTCGCCGCCTGCACGCCCGAGGAGTTCGCCACCATCCAGCGCCTGAACGCGGCCTACAACGACCGTTTCGGCTGGCCCTTCATCGTCGCGGTGCGGGGCTCGCGTGGCCGCGGGCTGAGCCGCAGCGAGATCATCGCCACGCTGCAGCGCCGGCTTCCGTCGCACCCGGACATCGAGTTCGCCGAGTGCCTGCGCCAGGTGCATCGCATCGCCGAGATCCGCCTGGCCGAGAAGTTCGACACCCAGCCGCATCGGGGCCGCCGCGTCTGGGACCTGGCCGAGGCGCTGGCCGCGTTCAGCGAGCCGCCCTGGGCCGAACGCGGCGAACTCACCGTCACCTACCTCAGCGCCGCGCACCGCGACTGCGCGCGCCTGCTCGCACGCTGGATGCAGGAATGCGGCTTCGACAGCGTGCGCGAAGACGCGGTGGGCAACGTCGTCGGCGTCTACGAAGCCGCCACGCCCGGCGCGCCGCGGCTGCTCACCGGCAGCCACTACGACACCGTGCGCAACGGCGGGCGCTACGACGGCCGGCTGGGCATCCTGGTCGCCCTCGAAGCCGTCGCCGCGCTGAAGGCCGAAGGCCGGCGCCTGCCGTTCGCCATCGAGCTGGTCGCTTTCGCCGAAGAAGAAGGCCAGCGCTACGCCGCCACCTTCCTCGGCTCGAGCGCGCTCACCGGCGACTTCCATCCCGCCTGGCTGGACCAGGAAGACGCCGCCGGCGTGTCGATGCGCGACGCGATGCGCAGCGCCGGCCTGCCGGCGACGCTGGAGGCCATCGCCGCCGAACGCCGCGACCCGGCGCACTACCTCGGCTTCGTCGAGGTCCACATCGAACAAGGCCCGGTGCTGGCCGAACTCGGCCTGCCGCTGGGTGTCGTCACCTCGATCAACGGCAGCCGCCGCTGGACCGGCGAGATCAGCGGCCTGGCCAGCCACGCCGGCACCACGCCGATGGGCCGCCGTCGCGACGCCGCCTGCGCCGCCGCCGAGTTCGTGCTCGCCGCCGAACGCTGCGCCGCCGCCGAGCCCGATGCCGTTGCCACCGTCGGCATGCTCGACGTGCCCGCCGGCTCGATCAACGTCGTGCCGGGACGCTGCCGCATCAGCCTGGACATCCGCGCGACGACCGACGCGGCACGCGACGCCGTCGCCGACGCGGTGCTGGCCGAACTCGAAGCCATCTGCGTCCGCCGCGGCGTGAGCTACACGCTGACGCCGACGATGCAGGCGCCGGCCGCCCCTTGCGCACCGGCCTGGCAGGCACGCTGGGAAGCCGCCGTCGCCGCACTCGGCCTGCCGGTGCAGCGCCTGCCCAGCGGCGCCGGCCACGACGCGATGACGCTGCACCGGCTGCTGCCGCAAGCGATGCTCTTCGTGCGCGGCGGCGAACTCGGCATCAGCCACAACCCGCTCGAAACCGTGACCGACGACGACGCCGAACTTGCCGTCGCCGCCTTCGCCACCTTGCTCGCCCACCTCGCCCGCGAATGACCACCACCGCCTACGACGCACTCGACGCCTGGATCGAGAGCCACTTCGACGACGAAGTGGCCTTCCTGCAGCAACTGGTGCGCTTGCCCACCGACACGCCGCCCGGCAACAACGCGCCGCACGCCGAACGCACGGCCGAACTGCTGGCCGGTTTCGGCTACGAAGCCGAACGCCACCCGGTGCCGGCCGAACGTGTGCACGCCTACGGCCTGCAGTCGCTGACCAACCTGATCGTGCGCCGGCGTTTTGCCGCAGGTGGCCCGACGATCGCGCTCAACGCCCACGGCGACGTCGTGCCGCCGGGCGAAGGCTGGACGCAGGAGCCGTATGGCGGCGCCGTCGTAGCCGGCAAGCTCTACGGCCGCGCCTCGGCGGTCAGCAAGAGCGACTTCGCGACCTACACCTTCGCGCTGCGCGCGCTGGAGGCGCTGGGCCTGCCGCTGGCCGGTGCGGTGGAACTGCACTTCACCTATGACGAGGAGTTCGGCGGCGAACTCGGCCCCGGCTGGCTGCTGGAGAACGGCCTGACGAAACCCGACCTGCTGATCGCCGCCGGTTTCAGCCACCAGATCGTCACCGCGCACAACGGCTGCCTGCAGTTCGAAGTCATGCTGCACGGCCTGGCTTCGCACGCCGCGTATCCGCAGACCGGCGTCGACGCGCTGCAGGCGGCGACCAAACTGCTCGCGGCGCTGTACGCGCACAACGATGTGCTGCGCACGCGGCACTCGCAGGTCGCCGGCATCACGCACCCGTATCTCAACGTCGGCCGCATCGAAGGCGGCAGCAACACCAACGTCGTGCCCGGAAAGGTGCTGCTGAAACTCGACCGCCGCATGATCCCCGAGGAAGACGCTGCCGCCGTCGAAGCCGAGCTGCGCACGCTGATCGAGCAGGCCGTCGCCGCCTCACCCGGTGTGCGGCTGGAGATGCGCCGCATCCTGCTGGCTCAGGCGCTCAAGCCGCAGGCCGGCAACGGTGCGCTGGTCGCGGCGCTGCAGCAGCACGCGCAGACCGTTTTCGGCCACCCGGTCGAGGTCTCGGGCACGCCGCTGTACACCGACGTGCGCCTGTACGGCGCGCACGGCGTGCCGGCGGTGATCTACGGCGCCGGCCCGCGCACCGTGCTCGAGAGCAATGCCAAACGTGCCGACGAACACCTCGAGCTGACGGACCTGCGCGGTGCGACGCGTGTAGTCGCGCGCACCTTGTTCGACCTGCTGTCCGCAGCCGTGCACCGCGCCGACGCATAGGGCCGCCGCAGCGCCCGCGCGGGCGGGTCACGGGTGAGCATGGAACTTGCGTTTTGCATACAGAAGTCCCCGGTCGTCAACCACGGAGCCCGCCCGACATGTCCCTGTTCCCGCTGAAGCGCCGCAGCCTGCTCGCTGCTGCCGCGCTGCTCGCCGCGCCCGCACTGGCGCTCGCCCAGGCCGCCACGCCGATCAAGTTCCAGCTCGACTGGCGCTTCGAAGGCCCGGCCGCGCTGTTCCTGGCCTCGCAGGCCAAGGGCTACTACAAGGCCGCCGGCCTGGACGTCACGATAGACGCCGGCAACGGCTCGGGCGGCACCGTCACGCGCGTGGCCTCGGGCAGCTACGACATGGGCTTCGCCGACCTGGCGGCGCTGATGGAGTTCCACGCCAACAACCCCGACGCTGCGAACAAGCCGGTCGCGGTGATGATGGTCTACAACAACACGCCGGCCGCGGTGCTGGCGCTGAAGAAGAGCGGCATCACCAAGCCCGCCGACCTGAACGGCAAGAAGCTCGGCGCCCCGGTCTTCGACGCCGGCCGCCGTGGCTGGCCGATCTTCGCCAAGGCGAACAAGGTCGCCAACGTCACCTGGGTCAGCATGGACCCGCCGCTGCGCGAGACCATGCTCGCGCGTGGCGACGTCGACGCCATCACCGGCTTCTCGTTCACCTCGCTGCTCAACCTCGAGGCGCGCGGCATCAAGCCCCAGGACATCGTCGTGCTGCCCTACGCCCAGTACGGCGTGAAGCTCTACGGCAACGTCATCATCGCCAGCCCCAAGCTGCTGAAGGAGAACCCGGCGGCGGTCAAAGCCTTCCTCGCTGCCTTCGCCAAGGGCGCCAAGGACGTGATGGCCAACCCCGACGCGTCCATCGACTACGTCAAGGCACGCGACGGCATCATCAACGTCGAGCTCGAGAAGCGGCGCCTGAAGATGGCGATCGACGCCGTCGTCGCCAGCCCCGACGCCCGCATCGAAGGTTTCGGCCAGGCCGTTCCGGGCCGGCTGGCGCTGATGGCTTCGCAGGTCTCGGACGCGTTCGCGACCAAGACACGCGTCAACCCGACCTCGGTCTGGACCGACGCCTACCTGCCGCACAAGGCCGAACTCAACATCCTTCCGCCGGTCAAGAAGTGAGCGCCTTCGTCGACTTCCGCGAGGTCTGGCTCGCCTACAACGACGAGCTCGAGGCCGCCGGCCAGTACGCCGTCGAAGACATCTCGCTGCAGGTGGGCGAAGGCGAGTTCATCGCCATCGTCGGCCCTTCCGGCTGCGGCAAGTCGACGTTCATGAAGCTCGCCACCGGGCTGAAGCGGCCGAGCCGGGGCACGATCATCATCGGCGGGCGCGAGGTCACCGGCCCGCTGAAGATCACCGGCATGGCCTTCCAGGCGCCCAGCCTGCTGCCCTGGCGCACGACGCTGGCCAACGTGCTGCTGCCGCTGGAGATCGTCGAGCCCTACCGCAGCAGCTTTCGCAGCAAGCGCGCCGAGTACGTCGAGAAGGCGCGTGCGCTGCTCGCCAGCGTGGGCCTGGCCGGCTACGAGGACAAGTTCCCGTGGCAGCTGTCGGGCGGCATGCAGCAGCGCGCCAGCATCTGCCGCGCGCTGATCCACGAGCCCAAGATGCTGCTGCTCGACGAGCCCTTCGGCGCGCTCGACGCCTTCACGCGCGAGGAGCTGTGGTGCACGCTGCGCGACCTGCAGGCGGCGCAGAAGTTCAACGTCATCCTCGTCACCCACGACCTGCGCGAGAGCGTCTTCCTCGCCGACACCGTCTACGTGATGAGCAGGAGCCCGGGGCGTTTCGTCGTGCGCCGCGAGATCGAGCTGCCGCGCCCGCGCGACCTCGAGATCACCTACACCAGCGCGTTCACCGAGATCGTGCACGAGCTGCGTGGCCACATCGGCGCGATCCGCAAGAGCGGCGCCGCCGTCCCGCAATGAGGCCCGCATGAAACTCGGCAAGAACTTCGAACGCTGGGCGCCCTGGGGCCTGCTGGCGCTGCTGCTGCTGCTGTGGGAGCTGTTCGTCGCCGGCTTCGACATCCCCGAATTCATCTTCCCGAGCCCGCTGCAGATCGGCCGCGAGTTCACCGAGTTCGGCGGCCCGCTGCTCGAAGCCGCGTGGAAGACCTTCTGGGTGACGATGCTGGGCTTCGTGCTCGCCATCGTCGTCGGCGTGCTGCTGGGCTTTCTGGTCGGCAGCTCGCGTGCGGCGTATGCGGCGCTGTACCCGCTGCTGATCGGTTTCAACGCCGTGCCCAAGGCGGCGGTCGTGCCCATCCTCGTCGTCTGGTTCGGCATCGGCCTGGGGCCGGGCATCCTGACGGCCTTCCTGATCTCGTTCTTCCCGATCACGGTGAACATCGCCACCGGGCTGGCGACGCTGGAGCCCGAGCTCGAAGACGTGCTGCGTGTGCTCGGCGCCAAACGCTGGGACGTGCTGGTCAAGGTCGGGCTGCCGCGTTCGCTGCCGTATTTCTTCGGCTCGCTGAAGATCGCGATCACGCTCGCTTTCGTCGGCACCGTGCTCGCCGAGATGACCGCCGGCGACTCCGGCATCGGCTATCTGATGCAGACCGCCGGCAGCCAGCAGCGCATGCCGCTGGCCTTTGCCGGGCTGGTGACCATCGGCGCGATGGCGATGGTGATGTACGAGCTGTTCTCCTGGGTCGAGAAGCGCACCACCGGCTGGGCGCACCGCGGCTCGCAGAACCACTGAGCGGAGCGCGCCGGGCATGGCCACCGCCTGGCGCAGCCTGGTCGCGCTGAACACGGTCTCGCTGCTGGCGCAGCTGGGCCAGTTCGGTCTCGGCGCGACGCTGCTGCCGCTGGCGCTGCAGGCGCGTGGCGCCGGGGCCGGCGCCATCGGCCTGGTCGGCAGCG
>NZ_NRRU01000139.1 GCF_016583785.1 Rubrivivax gelatinosus
CCTTCCCAGGAACTGGTCGATCGCACGCGGGAGTTGTTCCGCGGCGCCGGCCTGCAGGTGAGCTGAGCCGCCACCCACCGACCGACACATCACCCGCAAGGGGCGCGGCCGCGACCGCGTCTCCCCAAGACCCGCGCCGTGCGCAGGAGTTGCGTATGTACACCGAACACAGCCTCGACGCCGTCCCCAGCGGCAGCAAGACCCAGGCCCGCGCCGCCGCGGTGCTGCAGCTGCCGGCGCTGCCCGACGACGAACAGATCACCGAGAACGTGCCCTTCGACGAGATCGTCGTCGGCCAGTCGGCCAGCCGCAGCCGCGAGCTGACGATGGACGACGTGCGGCTCTTCGCCGCCGTCTCGGCCAACCGCAACCCGGTGCACCTGGACGCGCGGTTCGCCGCCGGCAGCGGCCACGGCAAGGTCATCGCGCACGGCATGTGGTCGGGCGCGCTGGTGTCCGGGCTGATCGGCTCGCGCCTGCCCGGCCCCGGCACCGTCTACCTGAGCCAGGACCTGCACTTCCTGCACACCATCAGCGTCGGCGACCGCATCACCGCCACCGTCACCGTGCTCGAGAAGCGCCTGGCCGACAAGGTCGTCGTGCTCGAATGCGGCTGCGTCAACCAGGACGGCGTGCTCGTCGCCAGCGGCGTGGCTGAAGTGGTGGCGCCGGGCGCCAAGGTGCGCGCCGAAGCCGTCGAACTGCCCGAGGTGCAGCTGATCGGCCACCACCAGTACGACGCGCTGCTGAAGAAGTGCGAAACGCTGGCGCCGGTGCCGACCGCGGTTGCCTACCCCTGCAACGAGCCCTCGCTGCGTGCCGCCGTCGACGCCGCCCAGGCCGGCCTGATCGAGCCGGTGCTCGTCGGCCCGGCGCGCGACATCCGTGCCATCGCCGCGCGCCACGGCCTGGCGATCGACGGCTACCGGCTGATCGACGTCGAGTACCCCAAGGACGCGGCCGAGACTGCGGCGCGGCTGGCGCGCGACGGCGAGGTCGAGGCGCTGATGAAGGGCTCGCTGCACACCGACGAGCTGATGGGCGCCGTGGTGCGCAAGGACAACGCGCTGCGTACCGCCGCGCGCATCAGCCACGTCTTCGTGATGCACGTGCCGACCTACGCGCGCACGCTGCTGATCACGGACGCGGCGATCAACATCTCGCCCTCGCTCGAGGACAAGGTGCACATCGTCCAGAACGCGATCCACCTGGCGCAGGTGCTGGGTGTGAGCAAGCCCAACGTCGCGATCCTGTCGGCGGTCGAGAACGTCAACCCGAAGATCCCGTCGACGCTGGAAGCCGCGGTGCTGTGCAAGATGGCCGACCGCGGCCAGATCACCGGCGGCGTGCTCGACGGCCCGCTGGCCTTCGACAACGCGATCTCGGTCGAGGCCGCGCGCACCAAGGGCATCACTTCGCCGGTGGCCGGCAACGCCGACATCCTGCTCGTGCCTGACATGGTGGCCGGCAACATGCTGGCCAAGCAGCTCACGTTCCTGGCCAATGCCGACGCCGCCGGCATCGTGCTCGGCGCCAAGGTGCCGGTGATCCTGACCAGCCGCGCCGACAACCTGCGCTCGCGCCTGGCGTCCTGCGCCATCGCCGCGCTGCTGGCCAACGCCAACCGCCTGCTCGCCCAGGCGGCGCGCGGGCTGTGAGGCGGCGATGAAACGACATTCGTCCTGCCTGGTGCTGAACGCCGGCTCGTCGAGCCTGAAGTTCTCGGTGCTGCGCCAGGTCGCCGGCAACGAGCTGCAGGCGGTGCTCGGCGGCCAGATCTCGGGCATCGGCACGCTCGCCAGCTTCGAGGCCAAGGACGCCCGGCGCCGGGTGCTGGCCGAACACCGCTGGGACGCCGAGCAGTCGCAGCAGCGCGAGCTGCTGCTGGCCTTCGTGCTCGACTGGCTGGGCACGGCGCTGCCCGACGACCGCATCGTCGCCGCCGGCCACCGCGTGGTGCACGGCGGGCGCCGCTTCAGCCGGCCCGAACGCATCACGCCCGAACTGCTGACGGAGCTGCAAGCGCTGGTGCCGCTGGCGCCGCTGCACCAGCCGCACAACCTGGCACCGATGCGCATCCTGGCCGCCAGCCACCCCGAGCTGCCGCAGGTGGCGTGTTTCGACACCGCCTTCCACGCCCACCAGCCCTGGTACGCGCGCAGCTACGCGCTGCCGCGCGAGCTGAGCGACGAAGGCGTCTGCAGCTACGGTTTCCACGGCCTGTCCTACGAGTACGTGTCGCAGCAGCTGGCGGCGCAGCACCCGGAGCTGGCGAACGCGCGTGTCGTCATCTGCCACCTGGGCAACGGCTCCAGCATCACCGCGGTGCACGCCGGCCGCAGTGTCGACACCTCGATGGGTTTCACCGCGCTCGACGGCGTGCCGATGGGCACCCGCTGCGGCAGCGTCGACCCCGGCGTGCTGCTGTACCTGATGAACGAGAAGGGCATGGGCGCGGCCGAGATCGAGGACCTGCTGTACCGGCGCTCGGGCCTGCTGGGCGTCTCCGGCCTGTCCAACGACATGAAGGTGCTGCAGGAGTCGGACTCGCCCGACGCGCGCCGCGCGGTCGAGCTGTTCTGCTTCCGCTGCGCCAAGGAAGTGGCGGCGCTGGCGGGCTCGATGGGCGGGCTCGACGCGCTCGTCTTCACCGCCGGCATCGGCGAGAACTCGCCGGCCATCCGCGCCGAGATCTGCGAACGCCTGGCCTGGCTGGGCGTCGCCGTCGACCCCGAGGCGAATCAAAGCCGGGCCCACGACATCTCGGCCGCGCAGGCGCGCGTCTCGGTGTTCGTGCTGCCCACCAACGAAGAAATGATGATCGCGACGCACACCCTGGCCCTGCTGGCCGAGGGTGAGGACGAGGCCGAACTCGTCCGGCGCGAGGAGTACACGCCATGCTGGACCGCACCGATCCCCGCTACCTGCTGACGCCGGACGACCCCGCTGCCGCTTACGCCGGCAGCGCCAAGCCGCTGTTCGACCCGTTGACGCCGGATGCCATCGCGCAGGCGGCCGAAGAGATGGGCGTGAAGAAGGCCAAGGCCACCGTCGCCAAGCAGTTCGGCCTGGCCGTGCTGGGCGGCGCCTTCGTCGCGCTGGGCGCGATGTTCGCGACGATCGCCATCGCCGGCGCCGACCACATGCTGCCCTACGGCGTGATGCGGCTGCTGATGGGCGCGGCGTTCACGATGGGGCTGATGATGGTCGTCGTCGCCGGTGCGCAGCTGTTCACCAGCGACGCGCTGATGGTGATGGCCTGGGCCAGTGGGCGCCTGACGACCCAGCGCATGCTCAAGGTCTGGACCATCGTCTGGCTCGGCAACCTCGTCGGCTCGCTCGGCACCGCGGCGCTGGTCTTCCTTGGCGGCCAGTACGGCGCCGGCCACGGCGAAGTCGGCGCGAGCGCGCTCTACCTGGCGTCGAGCAAGGCCAGCCTGATGCCGATGAAGGCCTTCTTCCTGGGCGTGCTGTGCAACGTGCTGGTGTGCCTGGCGACCTGGCTGTCGCTGGCCGCGCGCAGCGTCACCGACAAGATCCTCGCGATGTTCTTCCCGGTCGCCGCCTTCGTCGCCGCGGGCTTCGAACACTGCGTGGCCAACATGTACTTCATCCCCTACGGCCTGATGGTCAAGTGGTTCGCCCCGGCGAGCTTCTGGGCCGAGCCGGCGGCGGCGGCCAAGGCCGGCCTGGACATCCCGGTGCAGCAGTTCCTGCTGAACCTGGGCGTGGTCACGCTGGGCAACTGGGTTGGCGGCGCGCTGCTGGTGGCCGGCGCTTACTGGTGGCTGTTCCGCCGTGGCGGCATGACACCCAAGGCCGCCTGAGCGCGCGCACGAGAAACGAACCCATGTCCAGCTTCATCTACTATTCCCTCACCGCGCGCGACACCGAGCGCGCCATCGTGCGTGCCGGCCTCGCGCTGGGCCTGGACTGGCGCGACGAGAGCGCGCTGCGTTCGGTGGTCAAGGAGGCGCTGGACCGGCGCCAGGGCCTGCACCGCGGCACCGAGCTGCCGCGCCAGGGCGCCGCGCGCCTGCGCCTGAACCTGTGCGCGCTGCTGGTGCTGATGCGCCGCATCGAACTCGCGCTCGACCCGGCCAGCGACTACGCCCCCGGGCCGAGCTGGCAGGCCTTGTCGCGTGTGCTCGACCAGGAGCTCGCCGGCCGGCTGGCCGGCTGACGACGGCGGGCCGCAGCGCGGCCCGACCTGCAGCGGGTGCGCAGCGGCCGAAATAAGTCGCACCCGGGCGCGCCTGCGCGGTTGCCGCCGTCGGCGCCACCTGCGAAACTGGTGAAATCACCACCCCCGGCCGGTGGTTGTCGTCGTCAAGGCCGAATCCATGTCCGTCAGTACCGTCGCGCTCAGCCTCACGCTGCTGCAGCAGACCTGCGTCTACCTCGTCATCGCCTACCTGCTCGCCGGCACGCGGATCTTCATTCCGCTGATGCACGTGACCATCCGGCTGCCCCAGCGCGCCACCTGCTACGCGGTGTGTTCGCTGTTCTGCATCATGGGCACCTACCTGGGGCTGAAGATCGACGACTCGATCGCGCACACGCGCACGATCGGCGCCGTGCTCGGCGGCATCCTCGGCGGCCCCTGGGTCGGGTTGGCGGTCGGGTTCACCGGCGGCCTGCACCGGCTGTCGCTGGGCGGCAGCTCGGCGGTGCCGTGCACCATCGCCACCATCGTCGGCGGCCTGATCGGCGGGGGCTTTCACCGCTACATGATCCAGCGCGGCAAGGCGGCCACCGTGTTCCGGCCGATTCCGGTGGCCGCGGTGACGCTGCTGGCCATCGTTGTCGAGATGCTGATCCTGCTGCTGGTGCTCAAGCCGGCGCCGGCGGCCTACCACCTGGTCGAACAGATCGCGTTCCCGATGGCGCTGGCCAATACGCTGGGCGCGGGCATGTTCATGCGCATCCTCGTCGACCGGCGCAAGCTCTACGAACGCCAGTCCTCGGTGTTCTCGACCAAGGCGCTGGCGATCGCCGCGCGCGTCGAAGGCCTGCTGCGCGACGGCCTGAACCAGGACGCCGGCGCCCGCGTGGCCAAGGTCGCCAAGGTCATCTACGAAGAGACCGGCGTCGGCGCGGTCGCGATCACCGACACCCAGCAGCTCGTCGCCTTCATCGGCATCGGCGCCGACCACCACCTGCCGGGCACGCCGATCGCGTCCAAGCTGACGCTGCAGGCGATCGAGCGCAACGAGGTCGTCTATGCCGACGGCAACGAGATCGCCTACCGCTGCTCCATCCACCCGAAGTGCCCGCTCGCGTCCTCGCTGATCATTCCGCTGTCGGACGAAGAGAACCACGTCATCGGCACGATCAAGCTGTACGAACCGCGCAGCCGGCTGTTCTCGACCATCAACCGCACGCTGGGCGAAGGCATCGCGCGGCTGCTCTCCAACCAGATCCTGGCCGGGCGCTACATGCGCCAGCGCGAGATGCTGGCGCAGTCCGAGATCAAGCTGCTGCAGGCCCAGGTCAACCCGCACTTCCTGTTCAACGCGCTGAACACGCTGATCGCGGTGATCCGGCGCGACCCGGAGAAGGCCTGCATGCTGGTCTTCAGCCTGTCGACCTTCTTCCGCAACAACCTCAAGCGCCCGAGCGAAGAAGCCTGCCTGAGCGAGGAGATCGCGCACGTCTCGTCCTACCTCGTGATCGAGCAGGCACGTTTCCTCGACCGGCTGGAGGTCGAGTTCGACGTGCCCGACAAGCTGCAGCACGTGCGCCTGCCGGCGTTTTCGCTCCAGCCGGTGGTCGAGAACGCGATCAAACACGGCACCTCGCAGCTGCTGGGCGTGGGCCGGGTGCGCATCTCGGCCTGCGAGCAGGACGGCGACCTGCTGCTGAGCGTCGAAGACAATGCCGGCCTGTATTCACCGCCGGCCGGGGGCGGAGACGGGCTCGGCGTCAACCTGGTGCGCCGCCGCATCGCCAACCGCTACGGCCCGCGCTACGGCATGGAGGTCGAGTGCGAACCCGAGGTCCTCACCCGGGTGACGCTGCGTGTCCCCTGCACCCCTTGATGACGACGCATCGAACGAGATGAGCATGAACGTCCTGATCGTCGACGACGAAACCCCGGCACGCGAGGAGATCGCGCGCCTGCTCGCCAACGTGGCCGACGTCAGCGTCGTCGGCCAGAGCGCGAACGCGATCGAGGCGCTGTCCGCGATCAACCGGCTGCACCCCGACGTGGTGTTCCTGGACATCAGCATGCCGCAGATCAGCGGGCTCGAGCTGCTGAGCATGCTCGACCCCGAGGAAATGCCGCGCATCGTCTTCGTCACGGCCTACAACGAGTTCGCCCTGCAGGCTTTCGAGCAGGATGCCTTCGACTATCTGCTGAAACCGATAGACGCGGCCCGGCTGGAGGTGACGCTGCAGCGCCTGCGGCGCGACCGGCTGCCGGCCACCGACCCGCTGAAAATGGCCGCGCCGCTACGCCAGATTCCCTGCCCGGGGCATCAGCGGGTGCAGCTCGTGAAAATCGACCAGGTCGAGTACGTGAATTCCACCGGAAGCGGCGTGTTCATCGTCACGACGGACGGCAGCGAGCATTTCACCGAACTCACGCTGCGCACCCTGGAAGAGCGCACGCCGATGCTGCGCTGCCACCGGCAATACCTCGTGAACCCCGACCAGATCCGCGAGATCACGTTCCAGGACATGGGCGGCGCCGAGATCATTACGCACGGCGACCGGCGCGTGCCGGTCAGCCGCCGGCTGCTGGCCGAGCTGAAGGAGCACCTCGGCTTCGCCTGAAGCCGGGGCGGCGGCGTGTGCTCGAGGCCTTGTGGCCCCGGGCATCCGGGTTCAGACCGGAACGCCGACGATGCGGGCGAAGAAGGCCTGCAGGCCCGCCCGGGGAGCCGGGGTTTCGATGCGGCCTTCCGGCGTCATGCGGTCGACGGCCAGCGGGAAGATCTCGGCGAGCACTTCGCCGGCGTCCACGGGGTCGAGGTCGAGGCGCCGCACGAGTTTGCCGTAAAACACCTCGCCGAGCGCCGTGCGCAGCGCGCAGGCGCGCACCGGGATGTTTTCACCGCGGCCCACCCAGGAGTTCATCGCGGCGCCCAGGCCGGCTTCCTGCAAACGTTCGGCGAGGCCGGCGAGGCCGTCTTCGTGGCGGCCGATGAGTTTTGTCAGCGAAATCACCAGCGGGCTGTTCTGGCCCCCCGTGCGTTTCGCCTTGCGGGCCAGGTGGATGGCCATTTCTTCAAATTCGCAGCACATGACGGCCTCCTGGTCGGAATGATAGCGACGGTTTCGGGTTTCGAATCGCGCCAGCCTCGAAGTTATCCCCGCGGGGGCCGTCTGTCCACTTCGGCGCGGCGCCACGGATCGGGTTTCGGGCCGTTTTCGGGCGGGTTCCCCGGGGTTTGCGGCCACTCGTCGGCGGGCGGCAACCGTTCGTTCCAGGCCAGCGACCGCTGGCAGGAAAAGCGGCGGGCCAGGCGCTGGCGGCCGCCGCGGCGTGGCGCTGGCGCCGCGTCCGGGCCGGCTGCCGCGTCTGCGGTTCGGGCGCCAGGCCTGCCGGGCCGTGGACCGCGTGCGAGGCCGCTCGTGCTCAGTCGCGCCAGGCCGGCGCTTCGACGCGGCCGGTTTCGCCCGGGATCGGGGCGAAGCCGCCGGCGGCCCAGCGCTGCGCGGCCGCGGCGATGCGGGCGCGGTCGGGCGAGACGAAGTTCCACCACAAACGCACCGGCTGCGCCAGCGCGTCGCCGCCGATCAGCAGCACACGCGCCGGCCCGGCGCCGGCCTGCAGCTGCACGCGTGTGGGCGGCAGCAGCACCATCTCTTGCGCGCTGACGGCCTGGCCGTCCAGGCTGAAGGCGGCCGTCGGGGCGTAGAGCGCGGCCTCGGCGGCGAGCACCGGCAGCTCGAGCACGGCGCCGGCCGGCAGTTGCAGGTCGAGGTAGAGCGTCGGCGAGGCGGTGCGCACGGGGCTGCTCGTGCCCCAGGCGCTGCCGACGAGCACACGCGCCTCGACGCCGCCGGGCAGGCGGCAGACCGGCACCTGCGCCGCCGCCAGGTGCTGGAACGAGGGTTCGCTGTCTTCCGCCTGCGGCGGCAGCGCGACCCAGAGCTGCAGCCCGTGCGCCGGGCGCTCCCCGTCGACGTCGTCGGCGTGGGCGCGTTCGCTGTGCACGATGCCGCGGCCGGCGCTCATCCAGTTGACAGCGCCGGCTTCTATGGTCTGCACCGTGCCCAGGCTGTCGCGGTGCACCTGGCGGCCTTCGAACAGATAGGTGACGGTGGCCAGGCCGATGTGCGGATGCGGCGGCACGTCGCTGGCGCGGCCGGGCGGCAGCACGACCGGGCCAAAGTGGTCGAAGAAGACGAAGGGGCCGACCGCACGCCGCGTGGCCGACGGCAGCACGCGGCGCAGCGGCAGCCCGGCCGTCAGCTCACTGCGGCGCCCGCTCCAGGTCGCAAGCGTCGCCATCGGCGCGCTCAGCCGAGTTCGGTGTGGATCGCGACCTCGCCTTCGAGCACGCGGTGGATGGGGCACTTGCCGGCGATCTCCAGCAGCCGCTGGCGGTCTGCCGGCGCGATGTCGCCTTCGATGAAGAGCCGGCGCTGCAGCTGGTAGTGCACCCGGCCTTCGATCTTCTCCTCGAGGTGCTCGACGCTGACGCGCAGGCCGGTGACGGGCAGCTGCTTGCGGCGGATGTAGAGCTCCAGCGTCAGCACGGTGCAGGCGGCGAGTGCCGAGTCGAGCAGGTCGTGCGGGTCGGGGGCCAGATCGTCCGAGCCCAGCGCCTGCGGCAGGTCGGCGGTCCAGGCGTGGCGGCCGTTGTGCAGGGTCGTGAGGGCGCCGTCGGCGCGGTGCAGTCGGGCTTCGATGCTCATGAAGTAACGGGTTCCCAGATCGGTGAAACAAGGCGACGGCCGCCCGGGCTGCCGTCGAGGCACGCTTCGATCGTCGTCGATCGGGGTGCGGGTTCGGGCCAAGTCCATGTCGGCGGCGTGCCTTCGCGGGCTATCGGTGCGGGTCAGGCGGCGCGGGACCGCATGGCACGGTGCAAGCGGCTGCGGCATCGCGTGCGCACCAAGGCCGTGGCGGCGGGCAGGGTGTGCTGCCGCTTGGCCCGGTGAGGCAGCCAGCGCAACGAAAGCCCGGCGGCTCTTCGGGCGCGTAGCCGCTGAGCTCGGCGAAGGCGGCGTTGCAGTACGTGATGCGTCCGGTGACGGCGGTCGCGCTGCGCGCCCGTACACCGAGCTGCGCGCCAATACATCGCGCTGCGCGCCAGTGCATCGCGCTGCAGCGGGCTGCAGGGCGCAGCCGTTCACGGCACGGCCAGACGCCGAACGACAGGGCTCGCCCACGGGCGAGCGGCCGGTTTCAGGGGGCGTGCGGCCCTTCGCCTGCAGGGGCTGCACATGCCTGCGAAGCAGTGTCGGCGGCATCCGGCAAGTCCTGCGCGGGCGGGCCGGTCGTCGCCGGCGGCGTGCTGGTTGCAGCGACGTACTCGCCACCGTAGGCGCCCCCGGCCTCGAATCGTTTCAGCGACGCGCGAAACACCACCTGGCCCGGCGCGGCCAGCACGATGCCTGTCGCGCCGATGCGGACCGACGCGCCGGCCGCCTGCAGCAGCACCGCCGTCGCCGCCAGCACCTGGGCCGTGGCCTGCGCCGACGCCAGGCGCACATCGCCGCCGGCGTCGACGGCGGCCGCACCGGACTCGGCGCAGACGCGCACCGGGCCGCTTGCGGCGTGCAGCCGCAGCGCGGCGACACCGTCTTGCTGCCGCTCGGCCACCGAGGCGTCGGGCGGCGCCGCGCCGGCCGCGAACAGCCGCAGGCCGCCGCCGGCCACGACCTGCAGCCGGCCGCCGCACAAGTGCTGGATGCGGCTGGCGGCCCGCTGCACCGAGCCTTCGATGGCCTCGACCTGGTCGGCGCCGCTCAGCCACAGCAGACCGGCCGGCGCCGTGGCCAGCAGTTCCGGGCCGGACCACGACATCGTGTCGGCGCCCGACAGGCTGCGCAGCGCCGCAGCGGTCACGCCCGCAGCGTGGCCGGCCAGCCGGTGCTGCGCCGCCAGCGCGAGCAGGCGGTCGGTGGCGGCCTGCGCCCAGCGCAGGCGCGAACAGGTCTCGTCGATGTCGAGCTGCCGGCCCTCGGCCTGGCTGCCGGGGCGGCCGTGGGCGCTGAGCAGCAGGCCGCCGCCGGCACGCAGGGCGCCCCAGGCATCGGTGCGCAGGTCCAGGCCGTGGCCTCGCGGCGCCAGCAGCCGGTTGTGCTCCTGCTGCCGCAGCCGGCCCAGCTGCAGCCGGCTGCCGGCACTGGCGCTGGCGAGTTCGACACGTTCGGCGCCCGGGCTGTCGTCGAACACGAGCTGGTTGCCGGCACCGCCGCCGGGCTGGCTGCTGCGCAGTTCCTGCGTGACGAAGCCCGACAGCACCGCACCGTGAGCCTGTCCCGGGAGACCGCCCTCGTGCTGGTTGCCGGGGAACCACGGCGGCGTGCTGGCGAAGGCCCCGGCCGCACCGGCGGCCGCGCCGCCGCCGGCATCGTCTTCGCGGCTGCTGCCGTTGTAGAGCACACCCAGCACCAGCGGCCGGTCGTGGCGGCCGCCGGCAAAAGCCAGCAGCACCTCCTGGCCGACTCGGGGCGTCCAGACACTGCCCCAGTTGTCGCCGGCGACGCCGGTGGCCACGCGCAGCCAGCCGCCGGCCTGGCAGGCCGCGGCGGCGTTGTCGCCCTCGGGCGCCGGCAGGCGATGGCCGGCCTGGCTCCCGCGCTGCCAGTGGAACTGCAGCTGGACGCGGTGGTCGCGGTCGGTGGCGACCGGCGCGCCGTCGCCGACGACGATGGCCGTCGCCAGGCCGGGTGCGTCGGCATGCGGCGGTGGGCGGCCGCCGGTTGCGGCCTCGGTGCAACCCAGTCCGATCATGCTCAGTGCGGCATGGGCATGGGCATGGGCATGGGCATGGGAATCGGCATCGGCATCGGCATCGGCATCTGCACCGGCACCGGCACCGGCACCGGCACCGGCACCGGCACCGGCGCCGGTGCCGGTGCCGGTGCCGGTGCCGGTG
>NZ_NRRU01000140.1 GCF_016583785.1 Rubrivivax gelatinosus
CCGCCACCCCCAGCACACCAGCGACAATCCCCCCCATGGACCTGCATGTGCCAATCACCCTCACCGACGAACTCGCCGACGACGTCGTCACCGCCAGCGCCCGCCTCAACCTCGCCAGCGGCGAGATCGGTCGCATCGAATACCACGAGTGGGACGTGGACGCCGACGGCCTGCCCTGGGAGCGCGACGACTACGAGTTCACCAGCGGCACGCTGTCGAACGCCGGCAAGGACGTCGAGTTCGGCGTCACCGTCAACCGCACGACCGGCCAGTACTCGGTCAGCGCCGACGAGCTGCTGGAGATCAAGGTGAAGGCGGCGCCTTCACTTCAGCAGCTTGGCGCGCTCGCCGGCGCTGTAGTTGCTGAAGTGGCCTTCACGCGCCGCCGCCTGGCGGGCACGCTTGATGATGCCGGCCGAGGTGCCAGCCGGCGCGATGCGCGAGAGCTGGCGCTCCAGCTCGGTGGCGCCGCACTGGGGGCATTGCGGCACGGTGCTGCTGCGCACCAGCAGCTCGAAGTCGGCGTTGCACGCCGGGCAGCGGTAGTCGTAGATCGGCATCGTCGTCTCTTGTTTCAGGGTTCGGGCGTCGCGCAGTGGCCGCTGGCCGACACGCAAGCTTCGAGCCGGCCCGCCGGCGCATCCGGCAGGCCGACGAAGGCGTCGACGGCGGCGGTGTCGAAACCGACCAGCGTCGCGCCGTCCTCGCGCCGCAGCAGCGGCCGGCGGATCAGCAGCGGCTCGGCCAGCAGCAGCGCCAGCGCGGCCTCGGCGTCCAGCGCGTCGGGGTCGAGTTCGCCGCTCTTGATGCGCGGCGCCGAGCGGTTGAACCACTGTGCCGGCGGCAGCGGCGCCAGGAAGGCCAGCAGCGCTTCGCGCGTCCAGGGTTCGGCCAGCAGGTTGCGCCGCTCCAGCGTGTGGCCGGCGGCCTCCAGCAGCGCGCGCTGGCGCGCATTGCCGGCGCAGCCGGGTTTTTCGAAGAAGCTCAGGTGGGCCATGGTCAGGCTCCGGCAGGGGGGGCGAGTGCGAGCGCGACGAGTGCACTCGCCTGTTCGATGACGGCCACACGGACCGCCGGCTTCAGCCGTGCGAGCCAGTCGCGCGGCAGCCGGCTGGCGCCGCAGCGTGCGCCGGCCAGCATGCCGACGAGCGCGCCGTTGGTGTCGGCGTCCTCGCCCCGGTTGACGCAGTCGACGACGGCGTCCTCGAAGCCCGCTCGCGTGCTGAAGAAGTGCAGCACGGTCTGCATCGTGTCGACGACGTAGGCGCTGGCGCGGCCGCGGTAAGGCGTGAAGCGGAAAGCCGGCGTCGCCTCGACGATGGCGGCGATGCGCGCCGCCGTCTGCTCGGGGCCTTCGCCCAGCAGCAGCGCCTGCGTCAGCCGGCCCAGCGCCAGCGTGGCGGCGTCGGACAGTTGGTGGTTGTGGGTGAAACGCGCCTGGGCCAGCGACAGGCGCTCGAAGCGGGCGTCGTCGCCCAGCGTCGCCAGGGCGACCGGCAGGTTGCGCATCACCGCGCCGTTGCCGCCGTCGCCTTCGTTGTACGGCCCCTGGAACGAGCCGTCGAGCAGGTAGCGCTGGATGCCGCGGCGGCAGGTGTTGCCGCAGTCCACCGGCTTGCTGCGCAGCCAGCCGACGTAGGCCTCGGCCACCAGCCGCAGGTCCCAGGGCCGGCCTTCGCGCGCGCCGCGCAGCAGCGCGTCGCCCAGCGCCAGGCTCATCGTCGTGTCGTCGGTCACGTCGCCGGGTTTGAGCTTCAACCAGCCGCCGCCGACGATGCGCCGGTGCACGCCCCAGCGGTGCACGATCTCGCGCGGCATCATGAACTCGACGGTGGCGCCCAGCGCGTCGCCCAGCGCCAGGCCGAGGTAGGCGCCGAGCGCGCGGTCGGCCACCGCGGCCAGGCCGCCGGCGGCGGCGATGCGGTCGGCCAGCGGCTCAGTCACAGCGCACCTGCAGGTCGTAGAGGCCGCCGATGGCCAGCACCTCGCCTTCGCTCTGCAGCGAGCGTGTGCTCAGCAGCCCGGGCACCAGCAGCAGCTTGGCCAGCGGCACGCGGGCCTCGAAGATCCAGTCGCCGAAGCAGCCGGCGTGCTCGCGCGAACGCGAGAACGAGACGATGTTGTTCAGCCGCACGGTGCAGCGCCGCGCCCGCAGCGAGCCGGCGACGATCTGCTCCTCGACATTGGAGCTGCCGCGCCACAGCGTCACGTAGGGGCCGGCGCCCATCAGCTCGAAACGCGCCAGCATCCACTGGCAGTACTCGAACACCAGGTCCAGCTGCTGCCAGATGCAGTTGTTGTGGAAGCGGCTGCCGGCCTTCTCCTCCAGGTAGTGCATCCACGCCGGCGACGGGTAACGCCCCAGCGGCGCGCGGTGGAAGGTGGGCACCAGGCCGAAACGGCTCTCGACCCAGCCCTTGAGCACCGCACCGGCGGCGCTGTTGCTGTCCAGCACCCAGCCCTGCATCAGCTTCAGATAGCTGGTGCGCCAGCGGTGGCTCTCGGCCTCGCCGGCGTCGGCTGCCGGCACACCCAGCCCGAAGCTCAGGCTCATGTAGTGCTGGAAGACCTCGCGCGCCTGCTCGGCGTCGGGGCTGCGGCCGAGCAGCGCGAACAGCCCCGGCTGGGTCTCGCGCGCACCGGCGATGTGCAGCGCCTGCGGGTGCTCGTTGAAGGCGAGGCTGGCCAGCACCGGCGCGGGCAGACCGACCAGGTTGGTCGTGTACCAGCGCTCGGGGCTGGCTTCGAGGTCGTCGCCGGCCGTCACCGCGGCGCCACCGGCTTCAGACCGGGCGGTTTTCGTACGGGTTGCGCACCGGGCCCATCAGCGCCAGGCCTTCCTCGAAGCTGATCTTCGGGAAGCTCTGCTTGAAGGCGAGCGCACGTTCGGTGATGGCGTCGGTCTTGCCGGCGGTGTCCAGGCGCTTGAGCTCGGTCTTCTCGAGGTAGAGCAGCTCCAGCATCTCGTTGTAGACGGTGGCCTCGTCGATCGGCAGCACGTAGAAGGTGGCGCCGCCGTATTCGACCTGGTAGCGCTTGGACAGGTCGATGTTGTCGCAGAACAGGAAGTACTTGCCCTCGGGCGAGAGCAGGTCGCCCAGCGCCTCGGCGACGAGCTTCAGGTATTCGAAGGACAGCAGGAAGCCGCAGAGAAAACCCAGGTAGGGCTGGCCGGCCTGGGCCGCGGCGATGACCTGTTCGGCGCTGATCTCGGGCGGGCGCGCTTCGTCGGCCAGCTTGGCCGGGAACTTCAGCGCCAGGTCGCCGCGGAAGCCGAAGCGCCCGCTCTTGTGCGTGGGCGCCTTCAGCACGCTGTTGACCAGCCGGCCCTCGGCTTCGAGGCGTGCGAACGCGGTGTCTTGGATAACAAGGCTCATCGGGATCTCCGCTAATGGGAACGAACGGGGTCGGGGCTTTGGTCGCCTGCGGGCGACGTCGGCATCACCAGGACAACAGCAACACCCGTACCACGCATGCCGGGGCCTGTATTCGTCGCGAACGTCGGGTCCGGCGCTGCATTCACGACGCCGCCGGCCACCGGCCACACCCTGCTTTGTCGTGTTTCGAACATTCGACACCGGGCCCCGCCGGCACCCCGGAAATTGAACTTTTCCGTTTGCCGACAAGCACTTGCGTCTTTCACGCGGCGTTGGCACGGCGGTTGCGATGAGCAGGCTGCGCTGAATGCCCGACCCGACCCGAAGGCACCCCCTCGAAGAAGACCCAAGCGTTCGAAGGCGGCAAGGAATTCGCGACAAGGCTTTCAGAGGCCACGCGTTGATTCGTGTCTCGTCCACGCTCACAACCTAACGGAGTCCAACCATGAGCAAGCTTCGGCAGATCGCCTTCTACGGCAAGGGTGGTATCGGCAAGTCCACCACCTCGCAAAACACGCTGGCCGCCCTCGCGGAAATGGGCCAGAAGATCCTGATCGTCGGCTGCGACCCCAAGGCCGACTCGACCCGCCTGATCCTGCACGCCAAGGCCCAGGACACCATCCTGTCGCTGGCCGCCGAAGCGGGCTCGGTCGAGGACCTCGAACTCGAGGACGTCATGAAGGTGGGCTTCCGCGACATCCGCTGCGTCGAATCCGGTGGCCCGGAACCGGGCGTCGGCTGCGCCGGCCGCGGTGTCATCACCTCGATCAACTTCCTCGAGGAAAACGGCGCCTACGACGGCATGGACTACGTCTCCTACGACGTGCTGGGCGACGTCGTCTGCGGCGGCTTCGCGATGCCGATCCGCGAGAACAAGGCGCAGGAGATCTACATCGTCATGTCCGGCGAGATGATGGCCATGTACGCGGCCAACAACATCTCCAAGGGTGTCCTGAAGTACGCCAACTCGGGCGGCGTGCGCCTGGGCGGCCTGGTCTGCAACGAGCGCCAGACCGACAAGGAATACGAACTCGCCGACTCGCTGGCCAAGAAGCTGGGCACCAAGCTGATCCACTTCGTGCCGCGCGACAACATCGTCCAGCACGCCGAGCTGCGCCGCATGACGGTGATCGAGTACGCGCCGCAGTCCAAGCAGGCCGGCGAATACCGCACGCTCGCCGAGAAGGTGCACGGCAACGCCGGCAACGGCGTGATCCCGACCCCGATCACGATGGACGAGCTCGAGGACCTGCTGATGGAGCACGGGATCATGCAGCAGATCGACGAGAGCCAGGTCGGCAAGAAGGCCGACGAACTCGTGGCCTGAGTTCAAGGCTAGACGGCGTGCCGGCCCCGCGGGGCCCGGCGCGCCGCCCCCACACCTGCCGACGGAGATCCGACCCATGACCATGACCGTTGAAGAGCGCAAGGCCGCCAACAAGGCCTTGATCGACGAAGTGCTGAAGGCCTATCCCGACAAGATGGCCAAGCGGCGCGCCAAGCACCTGAGCGCCTACGAAGAGGGCCGTCCCGACTGCGGGGTGAAGTCCAACATCAAGTCGCTGCCCGGCGTGATGACGATCCGCGGCTGCGCCTACGCCGGCTCCAAGGGCGTGGTCTGGGGCCCGATCAAGGACATGGTGCACATCAGCCACGGCCCGGTCGGCTGCGGCCAGTACTCCTGGGCCTCGCGCCGCAACTACTACATCGGCATGACCGGTGTCGACAGCTTCGGGACGATGCAGTTCACCTCCGACTTCCAGGAGAAGGACATCGTCTTCGGCGGCGACAAGAAGCTCGACAAGCTGATCGACGAGATCGAAGAGCTGTTCCCGCTGAACAAGGGCATCTCGATCCAGTCGGAGTGCCCGATCGGCCTGATCGGCGACGACATCGAAGCCGTCAGCAAGAAGAAGAGCAAGGAGATGGGCGGCAAGACCATCATCCCGGTGCGCTGCGAAGGGTTCCGCGGCGTCAGCCAGTCGCTGGGCCACCACATCGCCAACGACGCGATCCGCGACTGGGTCTTCGACAAGACCGACCCGAACAAGCGCCCGGACTTCGTCTCCACGCCCTACGACGTCGCGATCATCGGCGACTACAACATCGGCGGCGACGCCTGGTCCAGCCGCATCCTGCTGGAAGAAATCGGCCTGCGCGTCATCGCCCAGTGGTCCGGCGACGGCACCATCGCCGAGCTGGAGAACACGCCCAAGGCCAAGCTCAACGTGCTGCACTGCTACCGGTCGATGAACTACATCAGCCGGCACATGGAAGAGAAGTACGGCGTGCCCTGGGTCGAATACAACTTCTTCGGCCCGACCCAGATCGAGAAGAGCCTGCGCGAGATCGCCAGCCACTTCGACGACACGATCAAGGCCAACGTCGAGCGCGTGATCGCCAAGTACCGCCCGCTGGTCGACGCCGTCATCGCCAAGTACAAGCCGCGCCTGGACGGCAAGAAGGTGATGCTCTACGTCGGCGGCCTGCGTCCGCGCCACGTCATCGGCGCCTACGAGGACCTGGGCATGGAGATCGTCGGCACCGGCTACGAGTTCGGCCACAACGACGACTACCAGCGCACCACGCACTACATCAAGGACGGCACGCTGATCTACGACGACGTGACCGGCTACGAGTTCGAGAAGTTCGCCGAAGGCATCAAGCCCGACCTGGTGGGCTCGGGCATCAAGGAGAAGTACGTCTTCCAGAAGATGGGCGTGCCCTTCCGCCAGATGCACAGCTGGGACTACTCCGGCCCCTATCACGGCTACGACGGCTTCGCGATCTTCGCCCGTGACATGGACATCGCGATCAGCTCGCCGGTCTGGGCGCTGGCCAAGAACGCGCCCTGGAAGAACGCGGCCTGACCCGCCTTCGCATCAAGGAGAACACCATGCCGCAAAACGCAGACAAGATCATCGACCACGAGATGCTGTTCCGCGAGCCGGAATACCAGCAGCTCTTCGCCAACAAGAAGGCCAACTTCGAGTACGGCCACGGCGACGTCAAGGTCGACGAGATCCGCAACTGGACCAAGACGCCCGAGTACCGCGAGAAGAACTTCGCCCGCGAGGCGCTGACCATCAACCCGGCCAAGGCCTGCCAGCCGCTGGGCGCGGTCTTCGTCGCCAACGGCTTCGCCAAGACCCTGCCCTTCGTGCACGGCTCGCAGGGCTGCGTGGCCTACTACCGCAGCCACTTCAGCCGCCACTTCAAGGAGCCGACCTCCTGCGTCAGCTCGTCGATGACGGAAGACGCCGCGGTCTTCGGCGGCCTGACGAACATGGTCGACGGCCTGGCCAACAGCTACAACCTGTACAAGCCCGACATGATCGCGGTGTCGACGACCTGCATGGCCGAGGTCATCGGTGACGACCTGAACGCCTTCATCAAGACTTCGAAGGAAAAAGGCAGCATCCCGGCCGACTTCGACGTGCCGTTCGCGCACACCCCGGCCTTCGTCGGCAGCCACGTCACCGGCTACGACAACGCGCTGCTGGGCGTGCTGCAGCACTTCTGGGACGGCAAGGCCGGCTCGGTGCCGGCGCTGGAACGTGTGCCCGACGAGAGCATCAACTTCATCGGCGGCTTCGACGGTTTCGTCGTCGGCAACATGAAGGAGGTCAAGCGCATCTTCTCGCTCTTCGGCGCCGACGTGAACATCCTGTGCGACCCGTCGGGCATCTGGAACACGCCGACCGACGGCGAGTTCCGCATGTACTCGGGCGGCACCACCAAGGCCGAGGTCGAACGTGCGCTGCACGCCAAGGCGACCATCGTCTTCCAGGAGTTCTGCAGCGAGAAGACCGCCAAGTACCTGCGCGAGAAGGGCCAGGAAGTCGTGGTGCTGAACGCCCCGGTGGGCGTCGGCGGCACCGACGAGTTCCTGATGGCGATCAGCCGCCTGACCGGCAAGCCGGTGCCGGCAGAACTGGAGCTCGAACGCGGCCAGCTCGTCGACGCCATCGCCGACAGCCAGGCGCACCTGCACGGCAAGAAGTACGCGCTCTACGGCGACCCGGACCAGCTGATCGGCTACACCCGCATGCTGCTGGAGATCGGCGCCGAGCCGACCCACGTGCTGTCGACCAACGGCAACGAGGACTGGGCCAAGCGGCTGCGCGCGATCCTCGACGCCTCGCCCTACGGCCAGGACGCCAAGGTCTACCCGAAGCGCGACCTCTGGCACCTGCGCAGCCTGTTGTTCACCGAGCCGGTGGACTTCCTGATCGGCAACACCTACGGCAAGTACCTGGAACGCGACACCGGCACGCCGCTGGTGCGCCTGGTGTTCCCGATCTTCGACCGCCACCACTACCACCGCTTCCCCACCTGGGGCTACGAAGGCGGCCTGCGCCTGCTGACGATGCTGCTCGACGAGTACTTCGAGAAGCTGGACGCGAACACGAGCGAGACCGGCAAGACCGACTACTCGTTCGACATCATCCGCTGAGCGTGAGCGCATGGGCCGGCAGCACGCCGGCCCGTGCCGCCCGCGCCCCCACGGCTCAACTACCGGACACCCATGGCCAACGTCACGTTCACCTCGCCGAAGATGAGCCGGGACCTCACGGTCTACGCCGTCGCCGGCGACACCCAGACCCTGCTGGCCGTCGCCCAGGCGCACAAGGTCCCGCTGGACTTCGAATGCCAGAACGGCGAATGCGGCTCCTGCATCGTCAAGGTCGACGTGCTCTCGGGCAAACGCCCGGTGGGCATCGCGCTGACCGAGAAGGAGAAGACGGTGCTGCGCTACGCCGGCAAGATCACGCCCGAGCAGATCGCCGCCGCCGAGACCGACGACGTGCCGCCGCCCTTTCGCCTGGCCTGCCAGTTCATCGTGCGCCACGAGGACATCCTCGTCACCTTCTGAGGCCGCAATGGACACCACGCCCGTGCTGATCCGCACCACCCGCGACGGCCGCCGTGTCGAGGTCGTCGGCGGCTGGGTCTGCCTGGACGGGCGGCCCGAGGCGCAGGAACTCGTCGCGCTCGACGAACACCCCAACCGCAAGGCGGTGCTGGAGGTCTGCCCCGACGCCAGCCACATGGCCGGCCGGCTGCCGCTGACGCTGGCCGAAGCCAGCGTCGCCCAGGCCGCGCTGCGCCAGGCGCAGGACCGTTTCGACGGCAGCCCGGCGGCGGTGCGCGAACGCCTGCGCCAGGTGGTCTGGCAGCGTTCCGCGCTGGATCACGGCGTCGACTGAGATGGCCCACCCCCGAGGCGCCTTCGGCGCCTCCCCCTCGAGGGGGCGCCGCCAGTGGCCCGGCAGAGCCGGCCCGCGGCGGCAGCTTGACGCGTGGGCGAGATGATCTACGTGCTCGAGATCCCGGCCGACGGCGCCGCACGCGCCTGGTTCGCCTACGACGACGAGGACCTGATCGAACGTGTCGCCGACCGCCGCGGCGTGCAACCCTGGGACGTCTGGGACCGGCGCAGCGCACGCGAGCTGCTGGCGATGTGCGGCGAGAGCCCCGACGCGCCCGATCTGGCTGCGCGCCTGCCGGGCCTGTGTGCGCTCGGCACCGAACACGGCTGGGACACGCCGCTGTACCGCGCCGATGCGCTGCACGGCCGCGGCCAGCTCGTCGCCACGCCGGTGGCAGCGGCCGACGCCGCCGCGGCGACGCTGGCCGCCGCCGGCACCGAAGTCCGCATCTGGAGCGACCACCGCCACGCCGTGCTCGCCTTCGAGAACGACGCCGAGCCGCTGTGGCAGGGCCGCGGCTGGCGCGCGCGCCACGCGCTGCGCGAGCAGCTCGTCGCCACCGACGCACTCGCCGACGCCTGAACCCAGCGCAAGGCTTGCGCTTGACGCCGGCGGCGGCGCGCGCATCATCGACCGGGTCGGGACGGTTGCAGGACCGGTGCGCGCCCACCCGGGCGCAGGCCGCAGCCGCCCGCCGGGAAGGCAATACCGAATGCGCAAGCCATGGCGGTTCCTGATCGGGCTGCTATGGGCCGCGGGCGCACAGGCCCAGGGCCAGCTCTACGGGATCGCCGGCAAGAGCGCCGATGACCCGAACTACGTCGCCGCCTGGCGCGGCTGCGCCGCCGAGGCCCAGCTCTGGGGCGACGAGTGCACGGCCATCGGCCGGCCCGGCCCGGCACGCGCGCGGGTGCAGGACGCGGCCATCGTCGCCGCGCTGCAACGCGGCCTGGCCGGGCTCGCCGTCGCCGTGACCAACCCGCGCTACCTCGCCGACTCCGCGCTCGCGCTGGCCGCGCAGCGCCGGGTGCCGGTCGTCACCTTCGACACCGACGTGGAGCCGCCGCAGCGGGTGCTGCGCCGCGTGCACATCGGCCCGGACGAAGCCGACATCGGCCGCCAGCTCGGCGCCCTGGTCGCCGCGCGCCGCCCCGACGGCGGCCTGCTGTGCCTGCTGGCCGGCGACAACCAGGACGCCGGCACCGCCGCGCGCATGGCCGGCGTGCGGCGCACGCTGGCGCAGGACCCGAAACGTGCCGAAGGCGCGCGCCTGGCCGGCGAACGCGGCTGGCGCGAGGTGGCGCGCTGCCCCTGGTTCAACGGCGACGACCAACGGCGCGCGCTGCGCCAGCTGACGCTCGCGCTCGGCGAGGAGCAGGCCGACGCCGTCGTCGCGCTCGGCTCCTGGCCTTTCGTCGATGCGGCGCACTACCGGGCCGCACTCGGCACGCTGGGCGGCGGGCTGCGCGGCCGCGTCGTCGTCGGCGCCAGCGGCACGCTCTCGCCCGGGGAGAAGGCGCTGCTCGCCGAGGGCCTGGTGCAGGGCTACGTCTCGATCGACTACGAACTGATGGGCCGCTACGCCTACCGCTCGATGAAACGCCTGGCCACCGGACACCCGGTGGAACCCTTGATCCGCATCGGCGCCGTCGTGCGCCAGGCCCTGTGAACACCCCGACCGCCATGCGCCGCCTGTCGCGCGAGCTGCTGCAGCGCGTGGCCGCCGCCAGCGTCGTGCTGGCGCTGCTGGCGACGCTGGCCAACGCCTGGATCAGCCACCGCGACGAGACCCAGCGCCAGCGCGAGCAGGTGCAGGCCGTGGTCGGCGCCTACGGCCCGTCGCTGGCCAAGGCGGTGTGGGAGCTCGACGAAGCCTCGGTGCAGCTGCAGCTCGACGGCCTGCGCAGCTTCCCGGCGCTGCTGTCGGCCGAGGTTCGCGGCCGCGGCATCGCCGAGCGTTACGCCAAACCGGGCGCCGACGCGGCCCGCGCCGGCGAGACCGTGCGCCTGGCGCTGCCCGCGCCCGACGGCGAGGGCGTGATTGCCGAACTCGTGCTGCGCCTGGACGCCGACTGGCTGGCCGAGCAGGTCTGGCGCGCCTCGCGCCTGTTCGCCGTCGCCGCGCTCGTCGAGCTGCTGCTGCTGGCGGCGCTGGTCTACGCGCTCGTCGCACGCAGCGTCTCGCGCCCGCTCGAGCGCCTGCATGCCCACGTGCGCGCGCTCGACGTCGCCCGCCTGGGCGAGCCGGCGCCCAAACCCGAAGGCCCGCCGAACGAGCTGCACGCGCTCGCCGACGGCATCACCGGACTGCAGCACCAGTTGCAGCGCCTGCACCTGCAGCTGGCGCTGCAACTGGTGCTGCAGTTCGACGAAGTGCTGCGCCACATGGCCGACGGCGCCGGCGTCGTCGGC
>NZ_NRRU01000141.1 GCF_016583785.1 Rubrivivax gelatinosus
CAGTTAAGCCAATCGAGTGTCCCATGCACCCCTGGCCGAGCAGGTCCTCCCGATGACGGAAAAGCGCAGTAACGGTGTGCAACCAAAACGGCATCGGTGGTGCCGGTTCGCCTGCGGCTCGTCCGCCCGAATGGTGGCTAAATCGTGCGAGAAGATGACGAGTTCCAGCCGGGACTGCGTCGATACGAACACCCAGTGCTTGCACACGCAGTCGATGGCCCAGAACAGGCCGGCAGCGAATGGAGGCGTCTCCCGCAGATCCAGGATGGCCGGCTGCCGGGCGCGGGAGCGGATGCTGTTGAAGTGATCGCGTGGCCGGCGCGGTGTGCACGACGATGCTGGCATCTTGTTCATCGTGCCGGCAAGGTGGGCGCGTGGGCATCGCGGTGTTCACGATGCCAGCACGGTTCGCCTTGGTCACCTTGCCGGACTCGGTGTTCATCAGGAACCGGAACGGGTGTTCACGAGTGGCCGGAATATGCGAGAGGTTCACCGGAGGTCGCGTCTGCTTTGCGGCGTCCAATCTTGCAAATCGATGGTCGGCTTCGGGTCGGCAGCGTCAGTTCGCCGCCGGAGACAGCAGTCGTTGACTGGACCGGGGCCGTGCCGGCAGATGCCGAGCTGCCATCGTCTGCAGTACCTCAGACACCGGTCACTGGCGCTGATGTGGGCGCGGAGCCTCAGCGACCCGAACATGGCCGCGACTACGAGTCGAGCGCCGACCGGCGACCGACCGCACCCGCTGCGGAGCGGCCGTTCAAACCGACGCAAGACCGCGCAGCCATGACTCGCAGTCGGTGCTCGCCGTGGACGAGCCCTATGACGGCTTCGGCGCCAGTGCCCCGGTGCACGTCGGTGCCTACTCGGTGCTGATCTTCGCGCTGGAGTAGCCGCGGGCCCCGCGGCGGCGCCCGCGTCCTATTCGCGGGCCCCGCCGCCGGCGACCAGCTGCTCGAGCGCGTCGAACTCGACCGGCTTGGTCAGATGCCGGTCGAAGCCCGCGTCATGGGCGCGACGCCGGTCCTCGTCGCTGCCCCAGCCGGTGAGCGCCACCAGCAGCGTGCCGCGCCGGCCGTCCCACTGCGCCGTCAGTTCCTGCGCAACCTCGTAGCCGTTGCGCCCGGGCAGGCCGATGTCCAGCAGGACGATGTGCGGCCGGAAGTCGCGCGCCGCCTCGAGCACGCCGTCGCCGTCGTGCAGCAGCCGGACCTCGTGGCCGGCGCCTATCAGCAGCGCGGCCAGCATCTCGGCGGCGTCGACGTTGTCGTCGATGACCAGGATGCGCCGCGCGTCGCTGCCGCTGGGGGCGGGCGCCGGCGGCCCGGCCGGCGCCAGCACCGGCTCGGGGGCCAGCGGCAGCCTCACCAGGAAGCTGCTGCCCTGGTCGCGGCCGGCGCTGGCGACCTGGACCGTTCCGCCGTGCAGCTCGACGAGCTGGCGCACCAGCGCCAGGCCTATGCCCAGGCCGGCACTGGAGCCCAGCTCGGTGCGGGCCTGGAAGAACAGATCGAAGATCTCCGACGCCAGCTCGTCCGGAACGCCGATGCCGTTGTCCGTGACCACGAGCCGTGCGAAGCCGTCGCCGTCCTCGGCCAGGTGCAGCTCGACGCGGCCGCCCGGCGGCGTGTAGCGCGCGGCATTGCTCAGCAGGTTGCACACGACCTGCACCATGCGGGCGTGGTCGGCGTGCACGCGGCAGGCCTGGGCGGGCAGGTCCAGCGTCAGCCGGTGGCCGGCGGTTTCGAGCAGCGCACGCGCCGCCTCCACGGCCGCGTGCACGACTTCGCGCAGGTCCACCGGCTCCAGCCGCAGCTCGAGCTTGCCGTTGCCTATCCTCGAGACATCGAGCAGGTCTTCGGTGAGGCGCACGATGTGCCGGATCTGCCGGTCCATGATGCCGAGGATGCGCTCGGACAGGTCGGCACCCGCGTGCCGCTGCAGCATCGCCACGCCGTTCTGGATCGTCGCCAGCGGGTTGCGCAGCTCGTGCGCCAGCATCGCGATGAAGCGGTTCTTGTTCTCGTCGGCCCGCGCCAGGTGGCGTTCGGCGCGTTTGCGTTCGGTGATGTCGATGACGAAGCCGACCAGCAGCCGCCCGTCGCCGCTGAGCCGCGCGCAGGCGACGAGCACCGGCACCCGGTGGCCGGCCGCGTGCAGGTACTCCTTCTCGTAGACCTGGGACACGCCGTCGCGGGCGACCTCGGCGATCGCCTCGCGGTCGGCCTCCAGGTGCTCGGGCGGCGTGACCTCGTCCCAGCGCAGCGCGCCCGCGTTCAGCTCGGCCTCGCTGCGGCCGATCAGGCGCAGGTAGGCGCTGTTGGCGGCCAGGATGCGCCCGCTCTCGTCGCCGCTGACCATGCCGATCGGGCTGGCCTCGAAGATGCGGCGCAGCCGGCCCTCGCTCTCGCGCAGCGCGGCCTGCACCTCGTGGCTGCGGGTGACGTCGCGGAAGAACACCGCCAGGCCGTCGCGCGACGGGTAGCAGTGGCACTCGATCCAGCGGTTCAGCGGCTCGGGGTAGAACGCCTCGAAGTGCACCGGCTGGCCGCTGCTCATCGCGCGCCGGTACTCGGCGCCGAAACGCGATGTCGCGGCGTGCGGGAACAGGTCCCACAGGCAGCCGCCCAGGATGTCCTCGCGGCGCAGCCTGAACATGCTCGCGCCTTGTTCGTTGAGATAGGTGTAGCGCCAGGCCGGGTCGAGGAAGGCGAAGCCGTCGGTGATGCTGCCCAGGATCTGGTTCAGCGAGTCGTTGGAGGCGGCCAGCTGCTGCTCGAGCCGCTTGCGCTCGGTGATGTCGCGCGAGATCCCGAGCAGGCCGGCGACCTCGCCGTCGCGGCGCCACGGCATCTTGCGCGACAGCCAGACGACGGGCCGGCCGTCGGGCCGCGGCACCACCTCCTCGATCTCCTCGGCGACGCCCGACTCCATGATGCGCCGGTCGTTGCGCATCACGGCCTCGGCCGCGGACGGGTCCTGCAGGAACTCGCGGTCGGTGCGGCCCAGCACCTCGTGTGCCGGCTTGCCGATCAGCGCCAGCGTCGCCGGGTTGGCCAGCAGCAGCCGGCCGTCCAGGCTCTTCGCGAAGATGACGTCGGGCGAAGCGTCGGAGACCGCGCGCAGCAGCGCGGCGCTGCGTGCGGCGTCCTCGACCGCCAGCCGCGACGGCTGGCGCTCGTCCTGCGGTCGCGCGCACTCGTTGGCGATCAGCAGCAGGCCCTCGACACCGCCGCCGTCGCCGAGCAGCGGCGTGACCGACAGGTCGATCGTCGTGAGCGTCGGCACGCCGGCGCGCGGCACGTCCCAGGGCAGGCCTTCGTGCGCCTGCGCCTCGCCGCCGAAGCCGGAACGGATCAAGGGTTCGAACAGCCGCGGCTGCGGGCTGCCCGCCGTGTCCAGGGGCTGCCCGAAACACGCCGGGTGCAGGTCGCCGCACAGCGGGACGTAGGCGTCGTTGTAGACCAGCAGGCGCCGCGGGCCCAGCACCAGCGCCATCGGCTGGCGGCTGCGCCACATCAGTGCGAGCACGCCGGTGACCTCGCCGCCCCAGGGCGGCGTCGGCCGGTCCGGATCGGCCGACGCCACCAGAGCGGCGAACAGCTGCCGGGTGCCGGGCTGGCCCGCGGCAGGGGCGTAACTCGGTAACGGGTCACACATGCGGCGAACTCTCACGGCTGACGAAACGCGGGGAGCCTAACGCAAGGGCGCGCGGTGGCTCGCCACCCGCGGGCCTGCGGCCGCCCATCGGATTCGGGGGGTGGCGGGGCGCGAGGACCGGCGTTTGCCATGCGCAGCGATCCGGCCGGCTCGAGCCCGGCCACGCCCTGTGCCGCCACGAGGAGATACGAGTGCCCAATCGCCGCAAGACCACCCGCGCGACCCCGACCGACAGCGGGCCGGCCGGCTCGCCGACCGCAGCCAATGCCGACGGCATCAGCCAGAAGGCCGCCGACACCCAGGCGCTGGCCGCGTCCATCCCCTTCAACACCACCAAGCCACAGGAGCACGGCCTGCAGAACGCGCTCGCCCCGGGCGAGGGCGACACGGTGGTCGCGCCGTCGCGGCTGCCGAGCGGCAGCACGCTCACCGAGATCAACGGCAACGACAAGGCCGGCAGCGTCGCCGTCGAGGGGCTCAACGCGAGCATCGACACGCTGGACCGCGTGCGCGTCGACTCCGCCGGCCGGCCGCTGACCACCAACCAGGGCACGCTGATCTCGGACAACCAGAACTCGCTCAAGGACGGGCTGCGCGGGCCGGTGCTGCTGGAAGACTTCGTGCTGCGCGAGAAGATCACGCACTTCGACCACGAGCGCATTCCGGAGCGCATCGTGCACGCCCGCGGGTCGGCCGCCCACGGCTTCTTCGAGTGTTACGACGCGCTGAGCGACATCACCGCGGCAGCGCCGTTCCAGGCCGCCGGCAAGGTCACGCCGGTCTTCGTGCGCTTCTCGACCGTCGCCGGCGAGCGTGGCTCCAAGGACACCGCGCGCGACGTGCGCGGCTTCGCGGTCAAGTTCTATACGGACCAGGGCAACTGGGACCTGGTGGGCAACAACATGCCGGTGTTCTTCATCCAGGACGCGATGAAGTTCCCCGACCTGATCCACGCCGTCAAGCCCGAACCGCACCACGGCATGCCGCAGGCCGCCAGCGCGCACGACACCTTCTGGGACTTCGTGTCGCTGATGCCCGAGTCGACGCACATGCTGATGTGGCAGATGTCGGACCGCGCCATCCCGCGCAGCTACCGCACGATGCAGGGTTTCGGCGTGCACACCTTCCGCCTGGTGAACGCGGCGGGCGAGTCGGTGTTCTGCAAGTTCCACTGGAACCCGACCGCGGGCACGCACTCGCTGGTCTGGGACGAGGCGGTCAAGATCTCCGGCGCCGACCCCGACTTCCACCGCCGCGACCTGTGGGAGGCCATCGAGGCCGGCGCCTATCCCGAGTGGGAGCTGTGCCTGCAGGTGTTCACCGAGGACGAGGCCGAGCGCTTCAGCTTCGACATCCTCGACGCCACCAAGATCATCCCCGAGGAACTGGTGCCGCTGCGGCCGGTGGGCCGGATGGTGCTCAACCGCAACCCCGACAACTTCTTCGCCGAGACCGAGCAGGTGGCGTTCTGCACCAGCAACGTCGTGCCCGGCATCGACTTCTCGAACGACCCGCTGCTGGCCGGGCGCATCCACTCCTACGTCGACACGCAGCTGAGCCGGCTGGGCGGCCCCAACTTCCACGAGCTCCCGATCAACGCGCCGCTGGCCCAGGTGCACAACAACCAGCGCGACGGCATGCACCGCCAGGCCATCCCGCGCGGCCGTGTCGCCTACGAACCCAACTCGCTCGGCGGCGGCTGCCCCTTCCAGGCCGGTGCCGCGCACGGTTTCGTCAGCGTGCCCGCACGCCTGCGCGCACGCGAGGAGCAGGCCAAGGTGCGCGGCAAGCCCGAGGCCTTTGCCGACCACTACACCCAGGCCACGCTGTTCTACGACAGCCAGTCGCCGGCCGAGCAGGCGCACATCGCCGCGGCCTTCCGCTTCGAGCTGAGCAAGGTGACGGTGCCGGCGGTGCGCGAGCGCGTGGTGGCTTCGCTGCGCAACGCCAGCGAATCGCTGGCCCGGCAACTGGCCACCGAACTGGGCATGCCGTCGCTGCCCGACGCGCTGCCCAAGGCGCTGGAGCAGCCCGCGGAGCCTGAAGTCAGGCTGTCGCCGGCGCTGTCGCTGCTGGCGCGGCCGGGTGATGGTGCGGTCACGGCGCGCAAGGTCGCCGTGCTCGTCGCCGCCGGCGTCAACTGGGCGCCGCTGGCCGGCGTGCGCGACCGGCTGACGCAGGCCGGTGCCGTCGTGCGCCTGGTCGCGCCGTTCATCGGCTTGCTGCGCAGCGCCGAGGGCACCGAGCTCGATGCCGAGGCCTCGCTCGAGAACGAGCCCGGTTTCCTGTTCGACGCCATCGTGCTGCCCGACGGGCAGGACGGCGTGGACGCGCTGGCCGCCAACGCGCACACGATGGACTTCGTGCGCGACACCTACCGCCATGGCAAGCCGCTGCTGGTCTTCGGTGCCGGCACCGGGCTGCTGGCCGCGGCGGGTGTGCCGCAGCAGCCCGGGCAGGACCCGGCGCTGGTGATCGTGCAGGACGACGCGCCCGGCGCGGTCGCGGCCTTCATGCAGGCGCTCGGGGCGCCGCGCCGTTTCGAGCGCGAAACCGATCCGCCGCAGGTGTGACACGCCGCCCGGCGCCCAGCGGCATCGCGCTTGCCGAGAGCGCGCAACCCAACTGAGTTCCAGGAGGCCGTGCTCTACCCGGCGATGGCGCTGGCGGGCGAGAAGGGCGACGCGACGACCGCCTACACCGAGCAGAGCGCGGCCAAGATGCAGACGGCCGAACTCGACGAGCTCGAGCCGATGACGCAGGACTACCTGGACAAGCTCGAGCACATCCGCGGCGCCGTGGCTCACCACGTGTTCGAGGAAGAAAGCGCGCGGACCCGGCTCAATAGCCCCCGGATCCGCCGACCCCGGTCTTCTTGCCGGGACCGAGATAGTCGAACTCCCACTGCACCTCGATCGGCTCCCACCAGGTGCCGACGCCGGTCTGACGGCCGACCTGGCGGCGCACCTGGTCCGGCGGCGGCGGCTCGATGCGGAAACTCGCGCGGTAGCGGCCGTAGCCGTTGAAGCGCACGTTGGCGCCGTAGTTCGGGCCGTAGGAGGCCATCGTCGGCGGCAGCACGCCCTCGCGGCTCCAGCGCCCGTCGGCCGACTGCAGCCGGTAGTGCACCGTCAGGTAGGGCACCCACGAGAACTTGATGAAGCCCTGCTTGTTCGAGCGCTGGGCGTGGATGTTGAGCTGCAGATAGGCGTCGGCGGCGCTCGGGTCCGGGCTGTCGGGCAGCACCTCCAGCGGGTGCAGGTACTCGGCCTGTATCGTCATGCCGTGGCGCCAGAGTTCGTCGCCCAGCGCCACCTGCACCGCTTCGGCCGGCAGCGCCAGCACCGCCAGCGCGATCAGCGGCCAGCGGAATCGGCGCGCCGCCGCGCCGGTGTTTCGTGTGTCCATCATCGTTTCCATCCCCTGCGGCCAGTGGCCGCTCACAGACCGAAGATCGCTGCCCACCAGGACAGCCCGACCGCGCCGATGCCGGCCATCGACGGCAGCAGCGGCCGCCAACGCGCCGCGGCCGGCACGCCCTGCAAGGCCAGGATGCGGTTGCCCAGGTGCAGGCTCCACAGCACCGCGAGCCCGAACAGCGCCTGTTTCGCGTGCCCGGGTGCGGCCTCGCCCAGCGCCTGCAGCGGCTCGAACAGCCGCGAGCCCAGGCCGATAACCAGCGACACCAGCGCCACCGGCATCGTCAGATAACCCAGCTCGACAAAACGCGAGCGCAGCGTGCCGTCGGCGCCGGCCTGGCCGGCGAGCCAGGCGCTGATGGCGGTGGCCAGCGCCAGCATCGCGGCGGTGGCCGCGGCCCAGAACAGCATGTAGCCGGCGATCATGCCGACGTCGAGCCAGCTGAAGACCTCGCCGCGCTGCGGGTGCGAGCTGCCGATCCAGGCCGGCGCCGCGTTGCCGATCCAGCTCCAGCCCAGCGCCAGCAGCGCCCGGCCGACGTCGCCTCGCAGTTCCTGATACGACGGCAGCATCAGCCACAGGAAGCCGCCGAGCGCGGTGCCGGTGGCGAGGAAGAAGAACCAGACCTCGGTGGCGTCGGGCGCGTGTTCGCGGATGCGCTCGACCTCCAGGCCGGGCCGGCGCAGCCGCAGCCGCTCGCCGCCCTGGCTTTGCGGGTGCACGCAGCGGAAGCACTCGATGCAGTGGCGCGAGGCCTGCTTGCGTGCGATGTCGATCATCGTCGGGCACAGCCCGATCTCGGCGTAACGCTCGCCGCCCGGCACCGGCCGCTTGGGCTCGAACTGCACCGCGCCCAGGCGCGAGAACACGCCCAGCAGCAGCCCGATCGGGCAGGCGTGGCGGCACCACGGGCGTTTGCCGCGTGCCCAGATCGCGCCGAACAGCACCGCCAGCGCCATCGTGCCGCCGAAGACGATCAGCACCGCCTCGGGGTGCTCGCGCACGCCCAGCGTCTGGCCCAGGATGGTGACGACGATGAAGCTCACCACCGGCACGCCCGACCAGCGCAGCCAGCGCGGCACCGGCCGCTGCAGCCCGACGCGGCTGGCCCATTCGGAGGCCGCGCCCATGGGGCACAGCAGCCCGCACCAGCTGCGCCCGGTCAGCACCACCGACAGCAGCACCAGCGGGAACCACAGCCCCCACATCGCGTAGTTGGCGGCCAGCGCCAGGTGCGTCGTGACGCCGTCGTCCAGCGTCGGCTCCGGCAGCCACGGCGGCAGGAAGACCAGCACGACGAAGACCAGGCACATCGCCGCCTGCAGCCAGACGAAACGTTCGCGCTGGTGGACGAAGAAGGCTTCGATGCGGCCGACCCGCGGCTGCGCCTCGGCGACGGCGATCGGCACGACACGGCGAGAACTGCTCATGATGTCAAAGTGTGTTTAGTGAGAACCATTCGCATTGACAAGACACAAGTTCGCACCGGCGTGCCGGGTTCATCGTGTCGTCCCGGCGCGCTGCCGGCACCGCGCGGTGCCGGCACGTCGCCCCGACCGACCGACATGCCGACCGAGCCTGCTCCATGGATGACCTCGAACGAAGCCTCCGCGAACCCGAACTCGCCGCACGCGGCCTGCGGCTGACCCAGCCGCGCATGCGCATCATCGAAATCTTTCGCGAGAGCCCGCTGCGCCATCTGAGCGCCGAGGACGTGCACCGGCGCATCCTCGAACTCGGCCTGGACATCGGCCTGCCGACGGTCTACCGCGTGCTCGGCCAGTTCGAGCAGGCGCAGATCCTGGTGCGCAGCCAGCTCGAGGGCACGCGCGCGATCTACGAGCTCAACCAGGGCGAGCACCACGACCACATGGTCTGCGTGCGCTGCGGCCGGGTCGAGGAGTTCTCCGACGCCCAGATCGAGCGCCGGCAGGAACTGGTCGCGCGCCAGCGCGGCTTCGAGCTGACTCACCACCGGCTCGCGCTGTTCGGCCTGTGCGCCGACTGCACGACGGCCGAGCGCGACGACGAGCCGCGCGCGCCTGACGCCCACTGAAGCCGGCGGCTTCATGCCGCCGCCCCGGCCGGCCCGCGCCGCTGGCGCCAGGCGGTCCAGCCGCACAGGCCCAGCACCGCGGCCAGCAGCAGCGCCTGCGTGCCCACGCCTTCCAGGCTCGGGTACAGCCCGAGCCAGCCCACTGTCGGCAGCGCCTGCGTCTGCGTCGTCGGCAGCCAGCCGGCGAGCTGCAGCTCGAGCACGCCCTGGCCGGCAAAGCTCAGCGCCAGCCCCAGCAGCAGCAGCGCCGAGACGCTGAAGAAGGCGGTGAACGGCAGCTTCAGCCCCAGCCGCGTCATGCCCCAGGCCAGCGCCGCCAGCAGCGCCAGCGCCAGCGCCGCGCCGGCCCACAGCGCCGCGTCCTGCCCCGGCTGGGCGCGCGCCAGCGCCTGGTAGAACAGCAGCGTCTCGGCGCCTTCGCGGAACACGGCGAGAAAGGCGACCAGCGCCGTCATCCACGGCGTCGCGTCGTGCGCGCCCGCAGCCAGGCGCGCCCGCAGCCAGGCGTTCCAGCGTTCGGCGTCGCGCCGCGCCCAGAGCCAGGCCGCCACCTGCGCCATCAGCAGCGCCGCCGCCAGCACCACCGCACCTTCGACCACGCCGCGCCAGCGTCCGGCGGCGTCCAGCAGCACGCCCAGCACCCAGGCGAGCGCGGCGCTGGCCAGCGCCGCGGCGCCGACACCGCCCCAGAGCCAGCCCATGCGGTCGTGCTGGCCGGTGCGGCGCAGGAAGGCGGCCAGCGCGCCGACGACGAGCAGCGCCTCGGCGCCTTCGCGCAGCAGGATCAGCGCCGACTGGGCGAAGGCCGCGCGCGCGCCGCCTGCGCCGGCTTCGGCCAGCAGCGGGCGCTGCGCCGCCAGCTCGGCGCGCAGACCGTGCCAGCCCGCGTCCAGCTCCTGCGAGCTGCGCCGCTCCAGCGCCAGCTGGATGACGTGGGCGAAACCGAGTTCGATGCGCTGCATCGCGGCGCGGTCGCGCGCACCCAGCACCAGCTCCAGCCCGCGGGCCTCGAACACGTCGAAGTACAGGCGCGAGAACTCGGCCGCGGTGGCTTCGGCGCCGGCGTCGCCGCCGCCGCGGTAGCCGGCCGCCGCGGCATCGCCGGCGGCGATCAGGTCGTCGACGGCGGCGGCGCCGTCCTGGGCCTGCGCTGGCGGCGTGCAGGTCAGGCACAGCGTCAGCACGATGCCGACCACCCAGGGCCAGCGCGCGAGTGCGGCCGCGAAGCGGCGCAGGAAGCGGAGATGTTCGGGTTTCATGTCCTTGTCCAGTGCTTCAGCAGCGGGAGCCGGATGTCGTGCCGCCGGCCTCGAAGACCAGCGGCCGGAACGCCGCCAGCCGGCGCGCCAGCCGCAGCTGCGCCGCGGCGTCCGGCGGCGCGGCCGCATAACGTGCGGCCAGCCACTCGTCGACGAGTGCTGCCGCCGGCGCTGCCCACGGCGCCGGCAACGCCGCCAGCCGCGCACGCAGCGCCGAAGGGCACTCGCTGTTGCGGCTTTCGACCCCGGCCGCCGCGAGCCGGGCGCGGAACGCGGCCCAGGCCTGCAGCAGCGGGTCGCTGCCACGGCCGTCGCGCCAGCGCCGCCAGCCCCAGGCTGCTGCGGCCACCAGCGCCAGCGCCGCGCCCAGGCGCAGCGCCAGCACCAGCCAGCCGCTGCCGCCTTGCGCGCCGGCCTCGACCAGCTGGCGCCGGCGCGTCGCGTCGTAGTGCAGCACCCAGCTGTCCAGCGCCGCCAGCCAGCGCTGCCACGCGGATGGCGCCGCCTCCGCCGCCGCTGGCGCTGCGGCCGAGGCGGCCAGACCCGGGCGCGCGGCAGCCG
>NZ_NRRU01000142.1 GCF_016583785.1 Rubrivivax gelatinosus
GCGCCGGCCCCGGACCGCGGGGCCCCACCGCCGCCGCCGCGGTGCTAGTCTGGCCCGCGCCAGCCAAGGGGTCCGATGCGTCTCGACGCCGCCGAACAGTGGGTCCTGCAACAGTGCGCTGCCGGTGGCGTTGCCGACCTGGCCGCCGCGCCGGCGGCGCTCGGCTCGCGCACGCTGCGCGCCGAGGCGCTGCGCCTGCTGCTGCTCGGCGTGCCGGTCGAGACACCGGGCAAGCCCGCCGAAGCCGCGCTGCTGCCCTGCGGGCTGGTGGTGGCCAACGCCGTCATCGCCGGCCGGCTCGACCTGACACGCGCGCACTCCCCGCGCGGCGACGCCGCGTGCCCGCCGCTGGTGCTGCGTGGCTGCCGCTTCGACGCCGGCGGCGTGCCGCCGCAGCCGCAGCAGCGGCCGCTGCCCGACATCGACCTGTCGCATGCGCGCATCGCGCACCTGTCGCTGGTCGACTGCCGGCTGTCCCACCTCGACCTGCGCGAGGCGCAGATCGACGGCGAGTTCGACTTCAGCGGCCTGGCCGCGCCGGCCGACGGCGCGCTGTGCCGCATCGACGCCAGCGGCGCGGCCGTGCGCGGCAGCGTGCACGGCCTGGGCGCGAAGCTGGAGCTCGCGCCCGACCCGGCGCACCCGGCGCACCAGCCCGCCCCAATGGCACTGCTGATGCGCGACGCCGTCGTCGGCGGCTCGCTGCACCTGCGCGCCGGCTTCGTCGCACGCGGCGGCGTGCGGCTGCCGCGCCGCGTCGGCGGCGACGTCTGGCTCGAAGCCGCCGAGCTGCACGGTGCCGGCAGCGGCGAAGCGCTGATGGGCCAGCGCTGCGAGGTGGCCGGCGGTGTCGCGATGCGGCCCGGCCATGGCGGCGGCCGCGTGCTGCCGTTCATCGCCAACGGCGCCCTGAACCTCGTGGACATCCGTGTCGGCCAGGGCTTGGTGATCGACCTGGCGTCGACCGCGCCGTCGCCCGGTGCCGGCAGCGCACCGGCGCTGACGCTGTCGAACGCCAAGGTCGGCGGCGACCTGTACGTCGATGTCGACCGCCAGCCGGTGCAGGCCCGGGCCCTGCGTGTCGGCAACGAGGCCAACTTCACCGCCCACGGCGCCGCGGCGCCGGCGCTGGACCTGACCTTCGCGACCTTCGGGCCATCGCTGTTCCTCGGCGGCGGTTTCGGCGCCGTCGACCTGCACGCCGCCTGCGGCGGCACGCTGATCTGCGTCGAGCCCGGCCGGCCGCGCGATATCGCGCTGCGCGAAGCCCGCTTCAGCAACACGATGACGCTGCGCGCCGACGGCGAACTCGACCTGCGCTCGCTCTGCTGCGACGACTCGGTCGAGGTCTGGGCGGCACAGCCGGCCGCGCTGCGGCTGCGCGCCGACTCGGCGAGCGTCGGCCACGACCTCGTGCTGCACGGCCGCTTCGTGTCGGTCGCGCTGGCACGCGGCCGCATCGACGGCCGGCTCGACCTGCGCGACGCCGCCGTCGAGGAAATGGCCGCCGTCGGATTGCGGGTCCGGGCGCAGACGCTGCTGCCGGGGGAACTGCTGGGCCCGGTCGACCTGTCGTCCGGGCTGTTCGAGGGCGGTGTGGCGACCGGTGCCGCGGTGACACGTCTGCATGTCCGCCGCGTCAACTCGCAGCTCGTCGTGGCCGAGCTCAACCTCGAAGACGCACGGGTCGTCGGCGACCTGAAGATCGACCGCCTCGTGCGCGAACCCGAGACCGGCGTGGCGCGGGTGCCGGCTCGGCTGCCCGACTGGCTGCAGGCCGCCGACGCCCGGTTCGAACTGCATGAGCGTGTGCTGCGCTGCTACCCCGACGCGACACTGGTTGAGCTGCACCGCCGCGTCGACGGCGGCGCGGCGGACGCCGCGCCCGAGTTCGAGATCGCCAGTTTCATCGTCTCGGCCCAGCACTCGTTCTACGGCCGGCTCGACGGCAACTCGGCCGCCTTGCACGATGCGAACGCGCCGCTCGGGCTGACGCTGCAGAACGCCGACCAGGCCGTCGACTACCTGCGGCTGTTCTGCGGCTGCCTGTGGGGCGCCGAGACCTCGTTCGTGCTGGCCGAGCCGGCAGCGTCGGCGCCCTGGCTGCAGGCCGCCGATGCCGAGGCCCAGGCCGCCGTCGAGGCGCAGCTGCAGCCGCCGTCGGCACGCGCCGCCGACGGCGGCGGCTGGGACTGCGAAGCGACGCTGGTCTACCAGGCCGAGCTGTTCGCCAGCAGTTTCCACATCGCCGCCGACGGCCAGGTCACGATGACTGCCGACCGCTCGCTGGCCAAGCTCGCCCAGCCGCCGTTCGCCGACGCCGGCGGCGGGCTGCGCCGCTACCGCCCGCGCAGCGCCGACGAGCGCTGGCACCAGCTCAGCGGCGACTGGCAGCGCAGCGACGACGCCGAGGCCCGCCAAAGCCTCGTCGTCGCCGCGTCACGGCCACGGGTCGAGACCGGCGGCGAGGCTGGCGCACACCTGCCGGTGCGCGTGCGCCTGGGCGGCTGCCGCTGCGACACGCTCGACGACGACGACGGCCGTTCCTGGGGCGACGACGCCGACGGTGCCGCCCCGCGCGTGCGCGCCGAACTCGCGGGCTTCGTCTACGACGACCTGGCCGACGGGCTGCGCGCGTCCTCGCCGCGCAGCGCGCTGAACGCCGAGGCGACACCCGGCGCCGGCGCGCCGCGCGGCCTCTACGGCCTCGAACTCGCCGAGCGCCGGCTGAAGTGGCTGCAGGCGCACGCGCCGCGCGACGAGCCGTTCAACCCGCGCGCGCACGAGCAGCTCGTCGGCGTGCTCAACCGCCGCGGCGACGAAGAAGCGGCGCGCCGGGTGCTGCTGGAGAAACTGAAGGCGCAGCGCCGCGACATGGCCGCGCGGCGGCCGCTGCTCGCCGCGACGCTGTACGGGGCGCTCGAACTGCCGTTCCAGTTCGGGCTGTTCTGGCGCCACGCGGTGGTCACCGTGCTCGCCGTCTGGTTCGCCGGCGCCTGGTTCTTCGACGCCGCCAACCACGGCGGCCTGCGCGTGCTGCCGCTGGGCAGCGCCAGCGTCGTCTGGGACTTCGGCCGCGTTCCGACGCTCGTCGTCGACAGCCGCGCGGTCGCCGACGTCGTGATGCTGGAACACGGCGAGCCGGTCCAGGCGACACGGCGCGCCGATGCCGCGCCCGGTGCCGTCTCCGAACTGCGCTGCGGCGAGCAGATCGAGCCGCTGGTCTACGCGCTCGACGCGATGGTGCCGCTGCTCGACCTGCACCAGGAGGATCGCTGCACGATCAGCGGCGACGCCGAGGCCGTCGGCTGGCGCCTCGGCTCGGCCTTCTACTCGCTGCTCGGCGCCTACGTCACCTCGCTGTTCGTGCTGACGATCTCCGGCGTGCTGCGGCGCAGCGTCGAGCGCTGAGGCCGGCCGCGGAGGTCGCCGGCACGGGCGGCATTCAGCCCGCGGCCGAACCCGGGCCGCGGTCGGGCAGCCAGCGCAGCAAGGTCTCGTAGAGCAGCTGCGGGTCGACGGGCTTGGGGATGTGGTCGTTCATCCCGGCCGCCAGGCATGCGGCGCGGTCGGTGCCGAAGGCGTTGGCGGTCATCGCCAGGATGGGCAGCGCATCACCCAGCCGGCGGCGGATCTCCAGCGTCGCCTCGATGCCGTCCAGGTGCGGCATCTGCATGTCCATCAGCACCAGGGCGTGGGCGCGCGTCGAGGCCAGGGCCACCGCCTGCAGGCCGTCGTCGGCGGTGTCGACGAGCAGGCCCACCATGTCGAGCAATGCGGCCGTGACCTCCTGGTTCACCGGGTTGTCCTCGGCCAGCAGCACACGCTGGCCGTGATGCCGGCGCCGCAGCTCGGCTTCGGCGCTGCTGCCGGCATCGGCCGCCGGCAGCAGCGCCGGCACCGGCGTGCGGCGGCGCAGCACGCGCATCAGCGTGTCGTTCAGGCTGGAGGCGGTGATCGGTTTCACCAGCACGGCGTCGAAGCCCGCCTCGCGTGCCAGCCGCGCCAGTTCCGGATCATCGTCGGCCGTCACGAGGATGCTCGGCGGCAGCGGCGGCGCGAGCAGCTCGCCGATGGCCCTGTGCGTCGCCATGCCGTCCATCGGCACCATGCGCCAGTCGATCAGCATCACGTCCGGACGCCGCCCGGCCGCCAGGTCCTCGCGCAGCCGCTGCAAGGCATCGTCCGGGCCCGGGCAGGCCTCGACCTCGAGCCCCAGCATCGCCAGCAGATCGGCGATGGCGCCCAGCGCTTCGGGCAGGTCGTCGACCAGCAGCGCGTGCAGCCCCGTGGTCGTCGGCAGCTCCACCGCCTCGGCCACGCCGCAGCCGCGGCCCAGCCAGGCGGTGAACCAGAACGTGCTGCCGACGCCGGGCACGCTCTCCATCCCTGCCTCGCCGCCCATCAGGGTGGCCAGCCGGCGTGTCAGCGCCAGGCCGAGCCCGGTGCCGCCGTGGCGCCGGGTGGCCGAGTTGTCGGCCTGCTCGAAGGCGTTGAAGAGCCGGGGCTGGTCCTCGAGCGCGATGCCGGGCCCGGTGTCGCGCACCTCGAACCGCAGCTGCAGCTGCTCGCCGCGCTCGGCGACGCGTTCGCAGCGCAGCCGCACCCAGCCGCGCTCGGTGAACTTGACGGCATTGGCCAGCAGGTTGAGCAGCGCCTGCGCCAGGCGCTTGGCGTCACCGTGCAGCCGCTCGGGCAGCGCGCCGCTGTCCAGCACCAGCTCCAGCCCCTTGGCCCGCGCCTGCCCGTGCACCATGGCCAGCACGCCGGTCAGGAACTCGTCGCGCGAGAACTCGGCATCCTCCAGCACCAGCTTGCCGGCATCGATCTTCGACAGGTCGAGGATGTCGCTGATGACCTTCAGCAGGTGCTGCGCCGCGCCGTCGACCTTGTGCAGCCGCGCCCGCTGCACCGGGTCGGCGAGGTCGCGCGACACCAGGTGCGTCAGGCCGATGATCGCGTTCATCGGCGTGCGGATCTCGTGGCTCATGTTGGCGAGGAACAGGCTCTTCGCGCGGTTCGCGGCTTCGGCGGCGTCCCTCGACTCCTCCAGCTGCGCGGTGCGCGCGGCGACCAGCTGCTCCAGATGAGCGCGGTGCTGCGCGAGCTCCTGCACCAGGGCCTCCGTGCGCCGCCGGGCACGGTGCAGCGCAGCGCTCAGCACGCTGATGAGCACGCCGGTGAGCAGCACGAAGAAGAGCTGCCAGCGCTCGACTTCCGACGCGACGGCGAAACTGTGCAGCGGCGGCAGCAGGAAGTAGGTCGTCGCCGCGAACGCCAGCGCCGTGGCCAGCAGGCCGGCCTTCAGGCCGCCCAGATAGGCGCTCAGCATGATGGGCATCGCGAAGATGATCAGCGTCGGCTGGCCGCCCAGCACCTCGTCGAGCGCGATGCGCGCCCACAGCACCAGCGCCGTCGAGACCAGGGCCACGGCGTAGGCCTGCCACGGTCTCGGCGTGCCCACGAGATCGGATGTCATCGCCCGACGGACCGCGCACGGTCGCCGTGCGTCGGGATCAAGGTCTGGACATCCATTGGACTGGCCCCTCAGCGCGCCACGCTGCTGCGTGGCGGATGAAGGGCCGTGGCGGCAAGGCGCGTGCCCGCCGCCTGGTCGCGCCGCCGACGCTAGGGCAGCGTCGGGCAGACCCGTGCGTGCAGGTGCACCAGTTCCATCTGGCTGTGCGTGTCGGTCTTCTGGAAGACCTGCTTCAGGTGGCTGCGCACCGTGTTCTCGGACAGGCCCAGCGAGCGCGCGATCGTCGCCAGCGACTGCCCGGCGAACACCTGCGCGCTGACCCGGGCCTGGGCCGCGGTCAGCTCGAACTGGCGCGCGAACACGCAGCTGGCGGGGTCGTGGCGCTGCTGCGCGCCGCGCACGGCGAGCATCGCCAGGCCGCGTGTGCCGCCCGCGTGGCGGCGGAAGACCGACCCCACCGGGCGCACGACGACGACGATGCCCGGCTCGTCCGGCGCGCCGGCCAGCGTCAGCACCGCGGGGCGCGTGGCCTCGGGGCTCGGGGCCTCCTGCGCCACGCGCGCGATGGTCTCGGCGAGCAGCCGGCGCTCGAGCGGGTTCGCGGCGACGACGCGGCCACCGTCGACCCGCAGGCCCAGGCGGCCCTCGAGCAGGCGCGAGCCGGCCGGGTTGGTGTGCAGCGGCTCGGCCTCGGCGCTGACGAGGATGGCCGGGTTGGCGTCCTGGTCCGACAGCCGCAGCAGCGCGTGCGCGAGGTCGTGCGCCTCCTGCCAGCGCCACTGGCTGCGCATCGACAGCGTCACGTGCTCCAGCAGCAGCGCCAGCTCGGCTTTCTGGCCGGCGCCGAAGGCCGGAGCATCCTCGGCGCGGTACGCCGCCAGCACGTGCGCGCCGCGCTGGCGCTGGTCGACCACGCCGCACAGCAGGTGCAGCAGGCCACGCGGCTGCAGCACGTCGCGATAGAAGTCGGTGCGCCGCAAGGCCGGCGTGCTGATCAGCTCGTCGCCGGTCATCACCCGCCCCGGCTGGTAGTCGCAGCTGGACATGAACCAGGGGTTGGGCGCCGCGTGTTCGGTCAGGCCGCCGGCCCCGCCCGTCGTCGACTCGTAGAGCGTGACCTCGCCGCCGCCGAGGAACTCGTGGTGCACCAGCGTCACGGCCTGGGCGTCGAAGTGCCGGCGCAGGCGGTCCAGCACCTCCGGCCAGGCCTCGTCGTCCACCCCGGCGGCGTGGATCGCGCGCACCAGCCCGGCAAGCGCTGCGGGCGACGGAATCTCCGGCGCGGAAACGGCGGTACGAGCCATGGGTCTGGGCACTCCTGGCGGCGGGACGGCTGAACGATTCTGGTGCGCGCTTACCAGATGTCAATCCGCATCCAGCCGGGCGCGGGGGCGGGAAACAGCCAGGGGGAGCGGCCGGACGCTGCCGCTACCCTCGGGCCATCGGGGCCCGCCGCGGCACCTGCGGGCACGCGACGATGCTTCGAGTGAAGCGCGAATACCAGTCCTGGGTAGCGAAAGAATCGCTGGAAGACTACGCACTGCGCCACGCCGCCAGCAGCTACCGCCGCTGGCCGCCGCGCGTGATGGCCAACACGGCGATCGGCGGCATCTCATTCCTCGCGCTCGAGGCGATCGGCGCCAGCATCACGCTCAGCTACGGCTTCCAGAACGCGATGGCCGCGATCGCCGTGGTCTCGGTCGTGATCTTCCTCGTCAGCCTGCCGATCGCCTACGCCTGCGCCGTCTTCAACGTCGACATCGACCTGCTGACACGCGGTGCCGGCTTCGGCTACATCGGCTCGACCGTCACCTCGCTGATCTACGCGAGCTTCACCTTCATCTTCTTCGCGCTCGAGACCGCGATCTGGGCGCAGGCGCTGCATCTGGCGACCGGCCTCAGCCTGCCGCTGGGCTACCTGCTGTGCTCGCTGGTGATCGTGCCCATCGTCTTCTACGGCGTCACCTCGATCAACAAGCTGCAGGCCTGGACGCAGCCGGTCTGGGTCGCGCTGCTGGTGCTGCCGGTGCTGCTGATCCTGTACCGGGACCCGTCCATCGTCGGCGTCTGGACCTCGTACGCCGGGCTCGACGGCAGCCGCGGCGCCTTCGACCCCCTGCTCTTCGGCGCCGCCGCCGGCGTGCTGCTGGCGCTGGCGGCCCAGATCGGCGAGCAGGCCGACTACCTGCGCTTTTTGCCCGAGCGCAGCGCCGCCAACCGGCGCGAATGGTGGGCGGCGCTACTGATGGCGGGCCCGGGCTGGATCGTCATCGGCGCGCTCAAGGTCACGCTCGGCAGCCTGCTGGCGGTGCTCGCGCTGCGCACCGGCGCCAGCGCCGCGCAGGCGGTGGAGCCGGCGCACATGTTCGTGCACGCCTACCGCCAGGTCGTCGCCGACCCGGGGCTGGCGCTCGCGCTGGCCGCGGTCTTCGTCACCGTCTCGCAGGTGAAGATCAACGTCACCAACGCCTACAGCGGCTCGCTGGCCTGGTCGAACTGCTTCGTGCGGCTGGCGCACTACCACCCCGGGCGTGTGGTCTGGCTGGTGTTCAACGTGCTCATCGCGCTGCTGCTGACGCTGCTGGGCATCTTCGAGACGCTGCAGACGGTGCTGTCGGTGTACTCGACGGTGGCGATCGCCTGGATCGGCGCGCTCGTCGCCGACCTCGTGGTGCTCAAGCGCACCGGCATCAGCCCGCCTTTCGTCGAGTTCAAGCGCGCCTACCTGCACGACTTCAACCCGGTGGGCTGCGGCGCGACGGCGATCGCGGCCGCCGCCGCGCTGCTGGCCTACGTCGGCGCCTTCGGGCCCTGGGGCCGCGCCTTCTTCGGCTTCGTCGCGCTGGGCGTGTCCTTCGTCGCCGCGATCGTGCTCGGCTACGCCACCCGCGGGCGCTGGTACCTGGCGCGCCAGGACGACCGCTTCCGGCGCATGGGGCGCACGACGCTGGTCGAATGCTGCATCTGCGAGCGCGAGTACGAGGCGCCGGACATGGTGCACTGCCCCTTCTACCGCGGCTCGATGTGTTCGCTGTGCTGCGGCCTGGAGCTGCACTGCCACGACTTCTGCAAACGCCCGGCCGCTGGCGAGGCGCCGCGGCCAGCGCGTTTCAAGCCGCAGCTGCTGCGCCGCATCGGGCGTTTCCTCGGGCTGCTGGGCGTGGTCGCCGCGGTGCTGGGCGCCGCCTTCCTGCTGACCTACCGCTTCATGGACCTGCACGACGCCGCCACCCGCGACGAGCTGGTGCGCGTGATGCTGCGGCTGTACGCCGCGACGCTGGCCGTGGCCTCGCTGGGCGCGTGGTGGATCGTGCTGTCGCACGAAGCCCAGGAACAGGGCGAGCGCGAGCTGCTGGAGTCGCTGCAGCACCTCGAGCGCACGCGCGAGAGCCTGGTCGAGACCGAGAAGCTGGCTTCGCTGGGCGCGCTGGTCGCCGGTGTCGCGCACGAGATCAACACGCCGGTGGGCATCTCGGTGACCAGCGCCTCGTTCCTGTCAGACCGCATCGCCGCCGCGCAGCAGGCGCGCGCCGAGGGCCGGCTCGACGAGGGCGCGCTCGGCCGCTGCCTGGCCGACGCCGCCGGCTCCGCCCGGCTGCTGCTGGCCAACGCCACCCGCATGGCGCAGCTGGTGCTGAACTTCAAGCAGCTCGCCGTCGACCGCATCCCCGAGGCCAGGCGCCGTTTCGACCTGCGCGAGACCGTCGACGAGACGCTGGCGGCGCTGGCGCCACGCATTGCCGAAGCCGGCATCGAGCTGCGCGTGGAGATCGCGCCCGGGCTCGTGCTCGACAGCTACCCGGTGGCGCTGGCGCAAGTGGTGTCCAACCTGGCGCTGAACGCCGTGCAGCACGCCTTCGAGCCCGGCGCCGCCGGCACGCGCCGGCTGCTGCTGCGCGCCGAGGCCGACGACGACGAGCTGCGGCTGGACGTCGTCGACAACGGCCGCGGCATAGACCCGGCGCTGCGTGCGCGTGTCTTCGAGCCCTTCTACACGACGCGCCGGCTGCAGGGCGGCAGCGGGCTCGGGCTGTACATCGTCAACCAGATCGTCACGCGCCAGCTCGGCGGCACGCTGGCGCTGGACAGCGCGCCCGGCGGCGGCGCGCGCTTCGCACTGCGCTTCGCACGCGTGGCGCGGCATGCGCCCGACGTGGGCCGCATACTGGGTGCCTTGCCGAGGACGCGTGGCGATGAACCCTGAAGCCGGGCTGTGGAAGGTGCTGCTGGTCGACGACGAGCCGATGGTGCACGAGGTCTCGCGGCTCATCCTCGCCGGGCTGCGTTTCGAGGAGCGCGAGATCGAGCTGCTCGTCGCCGGCTCCGCCGCCGAGGCGCGCGAGCTGCTCGGCCAGCATCCGGACGTCGCGCTCGCGCTCGTCGACGTGGTGATGGAAACCGACGACGCCGGGCTGCTGCTGGTGCAACACATCCGCCAGCGCCTGGGCAACGCCGACATGCAGATCGTGCTGCGCACCGGCCAGCCCGGCGTCGCGCCCGAAGCCGACGTGATGCACGGCCACGAGATCAACGGCTACTTCCTGAAGACCGAGATCACCGCGCAGCGCCTGAACTCGATCGTCATCACCGGGCTGCGTGCCTACCGCCACACGCTGGAGCTGCGCGCCGGCCGCATGCCGGCGGCAGCAGTCGAACGGCCGCACGACCCGCTGCAGGACGAGCTGGCGACGCTGGACCTGGGCCGCGCGACGCTGCTGCAGGTGCAGCCGGAGGTCGCGCTGGCCAGCTACGAGATCGTCGGCGTCGAGCTGGTGCCGCAGTGGCGCAGCTCGGCCGGGCTGCTGACGGCGGCGCGTGTGCGCCAGGCCGCCGGCGACGGCCAGCTGGCCGAACGCTTCGCGCAGGCGCTGCTCGAGCAGGCGCTGTTCTGGGCCCGGGCCTGGAGCGCGGCGCTGGGCCGGCCGCTGCGCGTGTCGGTGCCGCTGGTCGGCGACACGCTGGCGCAGCCGGATGCCAGCCGCCGCATCGTCGAAGCGGTGCGTGCCGCCGGGCTGGCGCCCGGCACGCTGGACCTGCTGGTCGCCGAGAACACGCTGCTGGCCAGCGCGCCCGCGGTGCGGCCGGCGGTCGAGGCCTTGCGTGCGGCCGGCGTGACGCTGACCTTGAGCGACTTCGGCGCCAGCACGATCTCGCTGCCGCAGCTGAGCGGCGTCGTGCCCGACCGGCTGAAGCTGCACCGGTTGTTCGTGCGCGGCATCAGCCAGCAGCCGGAGCGCATGGCCGTGGCGCGGTCGCTGATCGCGCTGGCGCAGACGCTGCACGCGGTGTCGATCGCCGACGGCATCGCCTCGGCCCAGGACGCGCAGTTCTTCAAGTGGGAAGGCTGCGAGCTCGGCCAGGGCGACGCGCTGGCACCGGCCTGCGCGCCGGCGGAACTGGCCGAGCGGGTGCTGCAGGGCCGGGCCGGCGCGCACTGAAAGCGCCGGCCCGGCCCTGCAGCAC
>NZ_NRRU01000143.1 GCF_016583785.1 Rubrivivax gelatinosus
CGGCGGGCACGGTCGGGACGATGGGCGTGATGCATCGCGGCGCGTTACCTGCGGCTGTGGGGCGGCGTCGACGTCACCCTGGTCGAGCGCGAAACGGCTTTCGTCTCCTGCCCGCTGTCCAACCTGGTGCTCGGCGGCTACCGCACGCTGGGTGAGCTGACACGCGGCTACGAGGGCCTGGCCGCCGCGGGCGTCAAGCTGGTGCGTGGCAACGCCGTCGCCATCGACCCCGACAAACGTGTCGTGCGCCTGGCCGACGGCAGCCAGCTGCCCTGGGACCGGCTGATCGTCGCGCCCGGCATCGACTTCGACACCGCCGTCACGCCGGGGCTGCAGGCGGCACTCGACGCCGGCATCGTCACCCACGCCTGGAAAGCCGGGCCGCAGACGCTGGCGCTGCGGCGCCAGCTCGAGGCCCTGCCCGACGGCGGCGTGGTCGCGATGACGATCCCGCGTGCGCCGTTCCGCTGCCCGCCGGGGCCGTACGAACGGGCCGCCGTCATCGCCAGCTACCTGAAGCTGGCCAAACCACGCGCCAAGCTGCTGGTGCTGGACGCCAACGCCGAGATCCAGTCGAAGAAGGCGCTGTTCGAACGCGCCTTCAACGAGCACTACAAAGGCATCGTCGAGTACCGCCCGAACGCCGAGCTGCGCGAGGTCGACGGCCGGCTGGCGCGTTTCGACTTCGAGGACGTCAGGGCCGACGTGCTCAACGTCATCCCGACGCAGCGCGCCAGCACGCTGGCGCACGAGGCCGGGCTGGTGACGGTGAACAAGCGCTGGGTCGGGGTCGACTGGCTGACGCTGCAGTCGCAGGCGCAGCCGGGCGTGCACGTGCTCGGCGACGCCACCTTCTCGGCGCCGCTGATGCCCAAGAGCGGCCACATGGCCAACCAGCACGCCAAGGTGGCGGCGGCGGCGGTGATCCAGCTGCTGCGCGGCGAGCCGGTGAACCCGGCGCCGCTGGTGATGAACACCTGCTACAGCTATCTGTCGGCGACGCACGCGGTGCACGTCGCCTCGGTGCATCCCTACGACGCCGCCGAGAAGACCTTCAAGGCGGTGCCGGCCTCGGTCGGCGTGTCCAAGGACTGGAACACCGCCGAGGCGCTGTACGCGCAGTCCTGGGCCGAGAACATCTGGTCGGACGCGCTGGCGCTGTGAGCCGCCGGGCGGCGCCACGCGGCGCCGCCTGCGGACGGATCAGCGCACGACGCCGAGTTCCTCGCGCTTGCCGCCCTTGAAGGTGAACAGCGTCAGCGCGCCGTTCTTGATGTCGCCCTTTTCGTCGAAGGCGATCGGGCCGGTGACGCCGGAGTAGCTGATCTTGGCCAGCACCGGCAGGTACTTGGCCGGGTCGGCCGAGCCGGCCTTGACCATCGCCTCGACCATCACCTTGGTCGCGTCGTAGGTGTAGGGCGAGTAGATCTGGACCTCGGTGCCGAAGCGCTTCTTGAAGTCGGCCTTGAACTTGTCCAGCACCGGCTTCTGCGCCGGCTCGACACCGCCGGCGATGGCGCAGATGACGTTGCCGTCGGGCACCGAGCCCGAGGCCAGCTTGGGCAGCTCGGCGGTGCAGATGCCGTCGCCGCCCATGAACTTGGCCTGGATGCCCAGCTGCTTCATCTGGCGCAGCATCGGGCCGCCGGCGGCGTCCATGCCGCCGTAGAAGATGACGTCGGGCTTGGCGGCCTTGATGCCGGTGAGGATGCCGGTGAAGTCGGTCGCCTTATCGCTCGTGAACTCGCGCTTGGCGATGGTCGCACCGGCGGCCTTGGCGGCACGCTCGAACTCGGTGGCCACGCCCTGGCCGTAGGCGGTGCGGTCGTCGATGACGGCGATCGTCTTGGCATGCAGCGTCTGCACCGCGTAGCGGCCCAGCGTGCCGCCGAGCTGGGCGTCGTCGGCGACCATGCGGAAGGTGGTCTTGTAGCCCTGGCGCGAGTAGCGCGGGTTCGTCACCGAGGGCGCGATCTGCGGGATGCCGGCTTCGCTGTAGATGCGTGCGGCCGGGATCGCGGTACCCGAGGTCAGGTGGCCGACGACGCCGTTGACCTTGCTGTCGGCCAGCCGCTGCGCGGCGGCGGTACCTTGTTTCGGGTCACCGCCGTCGTCTTCGGCCAGCAGTTCGAAGCGGGCCTTGCGGCCGCCGATGACGACGCCCTTGGCGTTGAGTTCGTCGATCGCCATGCGCACGCCGTTTTCGTTGTCCTTGCCCAGGTGGGCGATCGGGCCGCTGGTGGCGGCGACGTGGCCGATCTTGACGACGAGCAGCGGGTCGGCCGCCTGGGCCGAGGAGACGGCCACGCAGGCCAGGGCGAGCGGGGAAAGGCGCGGGAAGAAGGCAGTCATGTACTCTCTCAGCAGGACGTCGGCAAGACATGCAGGCGCTCGCGCAAAAAAACGCGGCGTCACCCCCTCTGTAACCTGACCTGGGAGATTCACGGCGTGCACCCGGCGCCGTTTGCTCCTGCGGCGCACCGGCGGACGTCGATCGAGCCGGCGCTTCTTCAGAGTTCATCCGCAGCATCGGTCCGTTTGCCTGAGAGTTTCCGGGGTGGTTGCTCCTTCGGCGCCGCGGGCGGGGTGTACACGCGGGCTCTCCCGATGCCGTTCGGGCTTGTGGCCTGCACGGCGGATGTGCCGTGCGGTGAAGCGGCAGATTATGCCAGCCGCCCCCCGGGTTAACCCCATGGCCACTGGAGCACCCTGCGGCCTGGCGGCCGGTCCCGCCAAGCGGGAATGAGCCCCGGACAAGTCCTGAGGGCTCAGGCGACCTGGACCTCGGCGGTGCGGCGTTCTCCACGCGTGTCGAGCCAGGCCAGGCCGACCCGGTCGCCGGCCTTCGCGCCCTTCAGCGCGAAGCGCAGGAACGGGTTCTTGGACACCGAGGGGCCGCAGCGCAGCGTCAGCACCGGGCGCGCGTTCAGCGTCACGACGATCTCGTGGATGTGCCAGGCGGGGATGGGCCGGCCGTCGCCATCCTTGCGCTGGCCGGACTCCATCTCGTGCGCCATCAGCGCCCGCACGACGGTGCGCTCGCCCTGTAGCTGGGCGCGGATCAGGATCGGTGCGCTCGCCATCGTCCCCTCCTCAGGCGGCGCAGCCGCCGAGCGTCACGCGGATGTCCTTGCGGGCATAGAACACGCGGCCTTCGGCGGTGGTCGCAACCGCCCAGACCTTGGAGGACTGGGCCATCTTCACGCGGATCACGAACTCGGGCACGACGGCGTCGCTCAGCTCGAAGATCGCCGACAGCACCGCCGGGTTCTGCTCGACCAGCAGCAGCAGGCGCTCGGCACCGGGCAGCGTCGTCGCCAGCGTCAGCTCGACGGCGGCGCCGTTCTCGGCGATGTCCGGGCCCGACAGCGTCACCGCCGGGCTTGCGACCGGCGCCGCCAGCCCGAGCGCGGCGTTCAGCTCGGCCAGCGTGCGCGCTTCGAAAGCCGGCGGCAGCGCCGCCGCCGCGGCCGCCGGCGGCAGCAGGCCCAGCCCGGACAGCAGCAGCGCCAGCGAGGCGGACGCGGCCACCGCGTCGCGGCGCCCGTGGTCGATCGACGGGTCCTCGTTCATGGCGCGATTGTGGTCGGGCCCCGGCGCCGCCGCGGCCCCGCGGCACCCGTTGCCGGGGGCGGATCGACGTTTGAGCTATGACAAGTCTCTTGCCTTGTGTCGCGCGCCAAATGTCACCGACCGATACAGATCAAGCCTTGCCGAGGAGCATTTCAGATGAACGCCATGACTGTCCTGTTCTCCACCGATGTCGGCCTGATGAGTCTGGCCGTGATCATCGTCACGCTGGGCATGGGCGGCTTCTACCTGCGCTATTTCATGAAGCACATCCGCGAAGACTCGCTGCGGGCCGCAGCCGAGGCCAAGGCCGGCCGCTGAAGCGCCGGCCCGGGGCGCGATGGCCAGCACCGAGGCCGCGCCGCCACCCGGCGGCGCGCTGATCCGCCCCGCGGTCGCGGCCGACGCCGCCGCCCTGGCCGCCTTCGCGGCCCAAGCCTTCCACGACACCTACGCCGCCGACAACGACCCGCAGGACATGCGGGACCATGCCGCCCGCCACTTCGGCGCCGCGTTGCAGGCAGCCGAGATCGCCGATCCGCAGGCGCGCACCTGGGTCGCCGAACACGGCTCCACCATCGTCGGCTTCTTGCAGACCGGGCCCGAGCCGCCACCGTCGCACGAAAACGGCGTCGGCTCGCTGCGCCGCCTCTATGTCGCCGCCGCCTGGCATGGCCGCGGCCTGGCGCGGGAACTGGTCGAGACCGCCTGCGCCGAGGCCGCCGCGCGCGGTTGGCGCGGGCTGTGGCTGTCGGTGTGGGAGCGCAACCCGCGGGCGATCGCGTTCTACGCCAAGTCGGGCTTCGCCGACGTCGGCGCGACCCGCTTCGCCGTCGGCAACGACCTGCAGCGCGACCGCGTGATGCTGCGCCGCTTCTGAATCAGTCAGTACAGGCCGCGCACCTGCGCGAACAGCCGCGCCAGGCCGAAGAGCGCGTCGATCGCCGGTGTCGGCTGAGCCAGGCGCAAGCCGAGTTCACGCACCGCGCCGACGATGGCGTCGAGCTCGACCGGCCGCCCGGCCTCCACGTCCTGCAGCATCGAGGTCTTGAAGGCGCCGAGCCGGGCGGTGACGACGTGCCGGTCCTCGGGCGTCTGCTCGATCGGGCAGCCGATGCGCTCGCCTATGGCCGCGGCCTCCTGCATCGCCTGGGTGCAGAAGGCGCGCACCTGCGGGTCGGCGAGCACACGGTCGGCGGTGGCGCCGGTGATCGCGCTCACCGGGTTCATCGTCAGGTTGCCCCAGAGCTTGTACCAGACGTCGCGGCGCACGTCGGCCGAGGCGCTGACCTCGAAACCGGCTTCGCGCAGCAGCGCGGCGACGGCGTCGACGCGGGCGCTCGGGCCCCCGGCCGGTTCGCCGACGATCAGCCCGGCGCCCATCTTGTGCAGCACCAGCCCCGGCTCGGTGGTCAGCGCGGCGGCGTGCACGACGCAGCCCAGCACCTGGGAGAACGGAATCGCCGCAGCGATCTCGCCGCCGGGGTCGACCGCCTCCAGCGGCGCGTCGCCGAGCGCGGCGACGCCGTGGCCGAACCACCAGGGCACGCCGTTCATCGCCGGCAGCACCAGCGTGCGCGGCCCGATCAGCGGTGCGATGCCACGTGCCACCGCCGTCAGCGCCGGGCCCTTGACGGCGATGACGACGAGGTCCTGAACGCCGAGTTCGGCGGCCTCGGCCGCCGCCTGCGCACACGGCGCCTGGATCAGCTCGCCGCCCTGCTGCAGCCGCCAGCCGTGGCGGCGCAGCGCGTCGAGCGTCGCGCCGCGGGCGATCGCGCCGACCTGCGCCTGGCCGCGGGCCGCGAGCCGGGTGCCGATGAAACCGCCGATCGCGCCGGCGCCGATGATGCAGACCTTCATGTCGTCCTCTGCCGCGCGCGGCGGCGCCCAGGTGTCAGGTGGAGCCGTCGCCGTAGACCGCGGCCGCCGCGCGCAGGCGCGCGCCGAGCTTGAGCCGCAGCGCGGGCGGCGCCAGCACCTCGGCGTCGGCGCCGTGGCGCATCAGGTCCATCACGAGTTCGGTGTCGTCGGTATAGGGCAGGCGCAGCTCGTAGCGGCCGTCCTCGAGCCAGCGCCCCTGCTGCTGCGGATGCCAGGCTTCGCGGCTGACCCAGGCCGCGGCCGACGCGGCGAAGACGATCGTCGCCCACTGCGGCGTGCCGCCGGCGTAGATGCCGTAGCCGGCGTCCATCTCGGCCTGCACACGCTCCAGCCCGACTTCGAGCGCGGGCTGGTCGAGCCGGCTCGCCTGCTCCATCGCGTCGAGCGCGAAACGGCGCAGGCCGCCGGCGCGGTGGCACCAGGCGTCCAGGTACCAGGTGTTGCGGTAGTGCACCAGGCGCTGCGGCGAGACGTCGCGTTCGCCGACCTCGCCGCGCGTGCGCGTCAGGTAGCGCAGGTGCAGCCGGCGGCGTTCGAGCAGCGCCTCGGCGACGAGCTCGAAATGCCGCGCCGGCACCGCACGCCGCGCCGAGGCGACGATCCGCACGCGTTCGGTCAGCGAGGCGTCGTCGCTGCTCCCGATCATCTCGCGCACACGCTGCAGCAGCGGCTGCAGGTGGCGCGCCAGCGTGCCGTCGTCGTCCAGGCTGGCCAGCAACTGGTGCGCGGCGAGCAGCGAATACAGCTCGCGCTCGTCGAACCACAGGCCGGGCAGCTCGTGGCGCGCGCCGCGGGTGTTCTCCTCGAGCCGGTAGCCGTTGAGCGCGCGGTCGTAGACGATGGGCGCGCCCAGGCGGCTGCGCAGATACTCCAGGTCACGCTTGAGCGTCGCGCGCGAGACCTCCAGCTCGTCCTGCAGCGTCTGGAAGCTGACGTGCCCGCGCTGGCGGATCAGGCGCTCGATCTTGTAGAGGCGTTCGGCATTCGACATGGGCTGGCGGCCATCCGGTGGCGACGACGGCGCTCAGAATAAGCCGACGACGCGCCCGTCTTCCGTGAGGTCGATCACCTCGGCTGCAGGTGTCTTGGGCAGGCCGGGCATCGTCATCACGTCGCCGCAGATCATGACGACGAACTCGGCCCCGGCGGCCAGCCGCACCTCGCGCACGTCGACGACGTGGCCCGAGGGCGCGCCGCGGCGCTTGGCGTCGGTCGAGAAGCTGTACTGGGTCTTGGCGATGCAGACCGGCCAGCGGCCGTAGCCCTCGGCCTGCAGATGCTCGATGCGCGCGCGCACCGCCGCCGGCGCCTCGATGTCGGCGGCGCCGTAGACACGGGTCGCGACCTTGCGCATCTTCTCCCACAGCGTGTCGCCGTCCTCGTAGACGAAACGCATCGTGCCCGGCTGCTCGCACAGGCGCACGACCTCCTGCGCCAGCGCCTCGGCACCGGCGCCGCCTTCGGCCCAGTGGCGCGCCTGGGCGATCGGCACGCCCCAGTCGGCGACCTGGCGCGCGAGCTGCGCGTGTTCGGCCTCGGTGTCGGCGCTGAAGTGGTTTACCGCGACGACGCAGTGCAGGCCGTAGACCTCGCGCACGTTGTCGACGTGGCGGCGCAGGTTGACCAGGCCGCGTTCGAGCGCGCCCAGGTCCTCGCGGCCGAGTTCGGCCAGCGCCGCGCCGCCGTGGTGCTTGAGCGCGCGCACCGTCGCGACGACGACGGCGGCGGCTGGCCGCAGCCCCGACTTGCGGCACTTGATGTCGACGAACTTCTCGGCGCCCAGGTCGGCGCCGAAGCCGGCTTCGGTGACGACGTAGTCGGCCAGCTTGAGCGCGGTCTTCGTCGCCAGCACCGAGTTGCAGCCGTGGGCGATGTTGGCGAACGGGCCGCCGTGCAGGATCGCCGGGTTGTGCTCCAGCGTCTGCACGAGGTTGGGCGCGAAGGCGTCCTTCAGCAGCACCGCCATCGCGCCGTGCACCTTCAGGTCGCGGGCGCGCACCGGCAGGCGCGAACGTGTCTCGGCGACGACGATGTTGCCCAGGCGCTGCTTCAGGTCGGCAAGCGAGGTCGAGAGGCAGAAGATCGCCATCACCTCGCTGGCGACGACGATGTCGAAGCCGTCCTGGCGCGCGTAGCCGTTGCCCGGGCCGCCCAGGCCGGCGGTGATCTCGCGCAGCGCGCGGTCGTTCATGTCCATCACCCGCTTCCAGCTGATGCGGCGCAGGTCGATGTCCAGGGCGTTGCCGTGGTGCACGTGGTTGTCGATCGCCGCCGCCAGCAGGTTGTTGGCGAGCGCGATCGCGGCGAAGTCGCCGGTGAAGTGCAGGTTGATGTCCTCCATCGGCACCACCTGCGCGCGGCCGCCGCCGGCGGCGCCGCCCTTCATGCCGAAGACCGGCCCGAGCGAAGGCTCGCGCAGCGCGACGATGGTCTTCCTGCCGATGCGGTTGAGCGCGTCGCCCAGGCCGACGGTGGTCGTCGTCTTGCCCTCGCCGGCGGGCGTCGGCGTGATCGCGGTCACCAGCACCAGCTTGCCGTCGGGCCGCGAGGCCAGGCTGTCGATGTAGTCGAGCGCGAGCTTGGCCTTGTAGTGACCGTAGGGCACCAGATGCTCGTCGGGGATGCCCAGACGGTCGCGGGCCAGGTCGGTGATGCGCAGCAGACGGGCGCTCTGGGCGATTTCGATGTCGCTCGGCACGGGCACTCCGGATGGAAGGGAAGACAAAGCGCGCGATTGTGCGTCGTGATGCGTCATCGCGGGCCCGGGCGGGCATCGCCGCGGCGGCGAGGCCCCGCACAAAGGCGTTGCGAGCCCCACAACGTCGGGCCGGCGCGACGCCAGCACGATCCCCGACGAACTGACTTGACCAATGACGTGAGAACTTGTCTCGGCGGCCTGACAATCCCACATGTGGACTATCCCGATTACGACCCTTCCCTGCAGACCACGGCCTTGACCGACCAGGAGCTCGACGAACTCGACGCCCTGCTGCAGCAGCTGCCCGCCGACGAGGCGATGAATGTCGAGGCACTCGACGGTTTCCTGACCGCGCTCGCCGCCAGCCCCGGCACGCTCGCACGGCTGCGCACCCGCGAGTGGATGCCGGCCGTCTGGGGCGGCGACGGCGACGGCGCGGCGCCGTTTGCCAGCGGCAAGCGGCGCAAGCGCACCGTGCTGCTGGTGCTGCGCCACCTGCATGCGATCGAGGCCGTGCTGCGCGACCGGCCCGACGACTGGCAGCCGGTGTTCAGCGTCGCCGAGACCGAAGCCGGCGAGATCATCGACGCCGAGGACTGGTGCATCGGCTTCCTGGCCGCCGTCGGCCTGGACGCCGAGGCCTGGGCTCCGCTGTTCGACGACGCCGAGTTCGGCCCGGCCCTGGTGCCGCTGGCGCTGCTCGGCGGCGACGACTCGGGCCTGTCGGACGCCGACCGCGAACGCCTGCAGGACCCGTTCGAACGCGACGAGCTGTCGCGCGCGGTCGCCGAGGTCGTGCCGCGCCTGCGCGGCCGCGCCACCGTCGGCGCCTAGAGCGCTTCAGCTGCCGGCCAGCCAGCGGCTCAGCTGGCGGTAGACCTCGGGCCGCGACAGCAGGTCCCAGTGGTTCGCGCCGTGCAGCACCAGGCGGCGCGCTGCCGGCACGCCCAGGTCCAGCGCCGGATCGGCGTGCTCCCCAAGCGCGCTGGCCAGCGGCACCAGCCCGTCGCCGACCAGCCGCGCCGCGGGCGCGTCGCCCCGGCGCGCCAGCAGCGCCGCCACCACGTGCAGCGCGACCCCGGCCGGCGGCGGGGTCGGCACGCGGTCGTCGTGGCGCTGGGCCGAATGCGGCCGCCCCTGCCAGTCGGCGTCGCGCAGATTGCCCCAGCGCAGGTCGGTGATGCCGGCGCTGCGCGCCCGGCCCAGGCGCGCGAACGGTTCGACGTAGCGGCTGAAGGCCAGCGCCTCGTCGACCAGGCGGCCGGCACGTTCCAGCGGTGCGCCGTGGTGCGGCGTGCCCAGGCAGACGATGTGCCGCAGCCGCGCCGGCCAGCCCAGGCCGGCCTCGCCCGCGGCCTGGCAGGCGCTGCGGGCGACCAGACCGCCCAGGCTGTGGCCGACGATCACGATGCGCTCGACCGGCACCGGCCAGCGCTCGACCAGGGTCTCGATCGCGAACGCCAGGTCGCGGCCGTTCTCGGAGACGTGGCGGCCGCTGTTGTAGCGCGCGTAGACCGCGTCGAAACCGAGTTCCTGCGCCAGTTCCCGGCCGTGGTCGTGGCCCTGGCGGCACCACTGGCGGTCGTTCATGCACAGGCCGTGCACCAGCAGCAGCAGCTGGGGCGAAGGCGGCTGCCCGGCGTCGGCGCGGGCGATGCGCAGCGTCAGCGGCAGCGCCAGCGGGTTGCCGCGTGCCGCCAGCCGGTCGCCGACGACGCCGTTGAGCGCGGCGACGAAAGCATCGCGCTCGGCCGAAGACACCCCCGCCACCGACGACGGCCGCCAGCCCAGCCCGAGGTCGAGCAGGCCGCCGACACCGCCGAAGCTGCTGCGCACCGCGCCGTAGACACTGCCGGCGATGCGTCCCGACAGCCGTGCCACCGGGCGCACCAGCGGCCCGCCGTGGCGGCCGACGCTGTCGGTGACCGTCTGGTGCAGCGTCTCGGCGAGGTCGGTGACGCCGACCGCGGCGTCGACGACGAGGCGCGAGACGCCGCGCCAGTCCTCGCGCGTCAGCGCCAGCGCCTGGTTCAGCAGCGCCTGGTCGGCCCTGCGGCGCGTTCGGGACATCGTCGGCTCCGTTCTCCGGCACACGGGCGACAGGGCCCGCCACCCGACTGTGGCCGCTGCGCCCGCCGGCGGCAAGCGCGGCGCTGGTGAGCGCGCTCTAGGATCGGCGCGCCGGGCCCGCGTCCAGCCAGCGCAGCAGCACCGCGAACAGCTGCGCCGGCTCCACCGGCTTGGCGACATGGTCGTTCATGCCCGCGGCCAGGCAGGCCAGACGGTCTTCGCCGAAGGCGTTGGCGGTCATCGCGACGATCGGCGTCGCGGCGTGCGCCGCCAGCGCGCGGATGCGGCGTGTGGCCTCCAGGCCGTCGACGCCGGGCATCTGCATGTCCATCAGGATCGCGGCGTAGGCCTGGCGCGAGGCCAGCGCCACCGCCGCCTCGCCGTCGTCGGCGACGTCGACCTGCAGCCCGGCCATTTCCAGCAGCTCGCGGCCGACGTCCTGGTTGACCGGGTTGTCCTCGGCCAGCAGCACCCGGCTGCCGCCGAAACGGCGCCGCAGCTCGGCT
>NZ_NRRU01000144.1 GCF_016583785.1 Rubrivivax gelatinosus
GCCGGAGCAATGCCCGGCGCGACGCCCGCTTCAGTTGGCTGCAGCTGGCCACGGCCTGACCCCAGACACCCCCGCGAGGCGGGTCGGCTCCCGCCTCAGGACGTGGCGGCGCGCGCGCGCCGCGTTACCCTTGCCGTTGTCGCCCGCTCCACACCGCCCGCCATGATCGTCACGCGCTTCCCCACGACTCCGATCGCCGGCATGAAGCCCGGCACCAGCGGCCTGCGCAAGAAGGTCGCCGAGTTCGCCCGTCCGCACTACGTCGAGAACTTCGTCCAGTCGGTGTTCGACGCCGTGCGGCCCGAGGGCGGTTTCGGCGGGCTGACGCTGGTCGTCGGCGGCGACGGCCGCTTCCACAACCGCGAGGCGATCCAGTCGGTCGTGCGCATCGCCGCGGCCAACGGTTTCTCGCGCCTGATCGTCGGTGCCGGCGGCATCCTGTCGACACCGGCGGCCTCGTGCGTGATCCGCGCCCACCACGCCTTCGGCGGCCTGATCCTCTCGGCCAGCCACAACCCGGGCGGCCCCGACGGCGACTTCGGCATCAAGTTCAACTCGGCCAACGGCGGCCCGGCGGCCGAACGCATCACCGACGCGATCTACGCCCATACGCTGACGATCAGCGAGTACCGCACGCTGGACACGCCCGACATCGACCTCGACACGCTGGGCACGCGGGTGCTGGGCACGCTCGAGATCGAGGTCGTCGACCCGGTCGCCGACTACCTCGCGCTGATGCAGCGCCTGTTCGACTTCGGCGCGCTGCGGGCACTCTTCGCCGGCGGTTTCCGGCTGCGCTTCGACGCGATGCACGCCGTCACCGGGCCTTACGCGCACACGATCTTCGAACGTGAACTGGGTGCCGCCGCCGGCACGGTGGTCAACGGCACGCCGCTGCCCGACTTCGGCGGCCACCACCCCGACCCCAACCTGGTTCACGCCAAGGCGCTGTACGACGAGATGATGGGCCCGGATGCGCCTGACCTCGGCGCCGCCTCCGACGGCGACGGCGACCGCAACCTGATCATCGGCCGCGGCCTGTTCGTCTCGCCCTCGGACTCGCTGGCAATGCTGGCGGCCAATGCCCACTGCGCGCCGGCCTATGCACGCGGCCTGGCCGGCGTCGCCCGCTCGATGCCGACGAGCGCCGCCGTCGACCGCGTCGCCCAGGCGCTGGGCATCCCGTGTTACGAAACCCCGACCGGCTGGAAGTTCTTCGGCAACCTGCTCGACGCCGGCCGCATCACCTTGTGCGGCGAAGAAAGCGCCGGCACCGGCAGCGACCACGTGCGCGAAAAAGACGGCGTCTGGGCGGTGCTGCTGTGGCTGTCCATCCTGGCCGCGCGCCGCCAGAGCGTGCGCGAGATCGCCGAGGCGCACTGGGCCACCTTCGGCCGCCACTACTACACGCGCCACGACTACGAGGCGGTCGAGAACGAAGCCGCGCAAGGCCTGATGTCCGCGCTGGCCGACCGCCTGCCACGAATGCCCGGCGAGGCCATCGCCGGCCGGCGCATCGTGCTCGCCGACGACTTCGCCTACACCGACCCGGTGGACGCCAGCGTCTCGGCGCACCAGGGTCTGCGCATCGGTTTCGACGACGGCTCGCGCATCGTCTACCGGCTCTCCGGCACCGGCACCAGCGGCGCGACGCTGCGTGTCTACATCGAACAGTTCGAGCCCGACCCGGCACGCCACGGGCTCGACCCGCAGGCGGCGCTGGCGCCGCTGATCACCCTGGCCCGCGACATCGCGGGCATCCCGGCGTGGACCGGCCGCGAAGCGCCGGACGTCATCACCTGAGAATCCTGCTCCATGCGTTTTCCCCGTCGCAGCGGCGTGCTGCTGCATCCCACTTCGCTGCCCGGCCCGCACGGCTCGGGTGACTTCGGGCCGTCGGCCTACCACTTCGTCGACTGGTTGGCCGTCGGCGGCCAGAAGCTCTGGCAGATCCTGCCGCTGGGCGGCATAGGCCCCGGCAACTCGCCCTACATGAGCAGCTCGGCCTTTGCCGGCAACGTGCTGCTGGTCGACCTCGACGACCTGGTGCACCACGGCTGGCTGCAGCCCGACGAGCTGGCGCCGCCGGCCGGCGTCGACGAGCACCAGCTGCGCTTCGAACAGGTCGGGCCCTACCGCATGGACCGGCTGGCGCGGGCCGCGGCACGTTTTGCCGACAGCGCGAACGCCACCGACCGCGCCGATCTGGCCGACTTCCGCGCCGCCAACGCCGACTGGCTGGAGGACTACGCGCTCTTCATGGCGCTGGCCGAGGTGCACCCGGGCAGCTGGAGCGACTGGCCGGCGCCGCTGGCCCGGCGCGAGAAGAAGGCGCTGGCCGCCGCCCGCCGCCAGCACGCCGAACGCGTGGGCTTCTGGACCTTCTGCCAGTGGCGCTTCTTCCGCCAGTGGGCGCGGCTGCGCGCTTATGCCAATACCCGCGGCGTGCAGATCGTCGGCGACGCGCCGATCTTCATCGCCCACCACAGCGCCGAAGTCTGGGCCCGGCCCGAACTCTTCATCCTCGACGAGAAGGGGGCGCCGACGGTGATCGCTGGCGTGCCGCCCGACGGCTTCTCGGCCACCGGCCAGCGCTGGGGCAACCCGCTGTACCGCTGGGAAGCGCACGCCGACGAAGGTTTCGCCTGGTGGATCCAGCGCATCCGGCGCAGCTTCGAGCTCGTCGACCTGCTGCGCATCGACCACTTCCGTGGTTTCGCCGCGTACTGGGAGATCCCGGCGAGCGAGCCGACGGCCGAGAACGGCCGCTGGGTGCCGGCGCCGGGCGCGGCGCTGTTCGAGGCCATCGCCGCCGCGCTCGGCGAGCTGCCGGTGATCGCCGAGGACCTGGGCGTGATCACGCCCGACGTCGACGCGCTGCGCAAACGTTTCGACTTCCCCGGCATGCGCATCCTGCAGTTCGCCTGGGGCGAGGACGTCAACGCCGAGCACCGCTTCCTGCCGCACCGCTACGAGCCCGACACCGTCGTCTACACCGGCACGCACGACAACGACACGACGATAGGCTGGTACGCGAGCACCAGCGAGGCCGCGCGCAACCACCTGCGCGAGTACCTCGCGACCGACGGCCACACGCCGCACTGGGACCTGATCCGCTGTGCCTGCTCGAGCATCGCCGACAGCGCGATCTACCCGATGCAGGACGTGCTGGGCCTGGACGGCAGCCACCGGATGAACTTCCCCGGCACCGGCAGCGGCAACTGGGGCTGGCGCTTCAGCTGGGACCAGGTTCCGGGCGACGCCGCCACGCGCCTGCACCGCATGGCCCAGCTCTACGACAGGTTATGAGAGCCCCCGGCCGCCTGGCGGCCGCCCCCCGAGGGGGCTCCGAACCCGACCGGGAGACCCGGATCGGGTCCGGCCCGGCCGGCCACGCCGCTCCCCCTGGTCGCCGGTGGCGACCGGTCCCCGAGGGGAGCGGCGCTGCGTGTGCCGTCCGGCGGTGCAATCGAACGCCAGAGGGCCGATGAGCTTCCCGCCGCTGGGCCGCCTGGGCCACCACCGTCTCGCCGACGGGCGCTCGGCCTTCCGCGTCTTCGCGCCCGAGCGGCTGGCGCTGCGCATCGTCTTCGATGACGGCCGCGCGCCGCTGGTGCTGGCGGGCGACGCGCTCGGTTACTGGAACGCCGCCACCGAGGCGCTGCCGGCCGGCACGCGCTACCGCGTCGAGGTCGACGGCGCCGCCTGGCCCGACCCGGCCTCGCGCCGCCAGCCCGAGGGCGTGCACGGGCCGTCAGAGGTCGTCGACATCGTGCCCGCCGCCAGCCCGGGCTGGCGCGGCGTCGAGATCGAGGACGCGGTGATCTACGAGCTGCACGTCGGCACGTTCACGCCCGAAGGCACGCTGGCGGCAGCGGCGGCGCGCCTGCCGCACCTGGCGGCACTGGGCGTCAACGTCGTCGAGCTGATGCCGCTGGCGGCCTTCCCCGGCGAGCGCAACTGGGGCTACGACGGCGTCCAGCCCTTCGCGCTGCACGCGGCCTATGGCAGCTGGGCCGAGCTGAAGGACTTCGTCGAGCAGGCACACGCGCTCGGCATCGCGCTGCTGCTGGACGTGGTCTACAACCACTTCGGCCCCGAAGGCAACTACAGCGGCCAGTTCGCGCCCTACACCAAGGCCGCGGCCACGCCCTGGGGCGCGGCGATCAACTTCGACGGCGCCTATGCCTACGGCGTGCGCGAGTACTTCGCCGAAAACCTGCGCTTCTGGATCGAGGACGTCGGTTTCGACGGCGTGCGCCTGGACGCGGCCTCGGAGATCCACGACAACAGCCCCGTGCCGATGCTGCGCGAGCTGAGCGATCTGGCGCGCGAGATCGGCGCGCGCCAGCGCCGGCGCGTGCTGACCGTCGCCGAGCACCTGCGCAACAACGCGCGTGTCACCGCCGCCGACGGCCTGGCCTGCGACGCGCAGTGGAACGACGACCTGAACCACGCGCTCATCGCCTGGCTCAGCGGCGAGCGCTGGCGCCACTACGCCAACTTCGGCCGTTTCGACGACGTGGTGACGGCGCTGGCGCGCGGCTGGGTGTTGGACGGCATGCGGCTGGACCGCTTTCGCCGCCACTTCACCGGCAGCGACCCGGCGGCGACAACGCCGCGCGAGCACGTCGTGCACGTGCAGAACCATGACCAGGTCGGCAACCGCCCAGGCGGCGAGCGTCTGGCGGCGCTGCTCGGGCCGCAGCGTGCGCTGCTGGCCGCGGTGGCGATGTTCGCCAGCCCCTTCGTGCCAATGTTGTTCATGGGTGAGGAATGGGGCGAGACCACGCCCTTCCTGTTCTTCGAGGACTTCGGCGACCGCCGCATCGTGCGCGGCGTGCGTGCCGGGCGCCGCGCCGAGAACGGTTTCGTGCCCGGCTACGACCCGCCCGATCCGCATGCACGCACGAGCTTCCTCGCGTCCAAGCTGCGCTGGGAGCACGCCGCCACACCCGAAGGCCGCTTCATGCTGGAGCGCTACCGCAGGCTGATCGAGCTGAAACGCGCCGGCGAGCTGGGCCCGCGCGAGCCCGGTGCGGTGCGCGTCGACGGCGACGCGGCAACGCAGCTGGTGCGCCTGGCCGCGCCGCGCACGCTGACCTGGCTGAACCTGGGACCGGACGAACAGGCGGTGGCCGCGCCCGAGGGCTGGAGCGAAGCGCTGTGCACGCTGCCGGCACGCCGGCCGGGCCGGCTGCCGGGCCACGCCGCCGTCGTCTTCAGCGCCCCAGGCTGAATCAGGCGGCGTGCCGCCGCGCGATCCAGAACACCGCGCCCTGCTCGCCATAGGTTTCAGCGTGCGGCTCGCGGCGCGGCAGCACCAGGCGGTCGCCGGGCAGCAGGCGACGCGTGACGCCGTGGTGGCAGACCGACATCCCGCCTTCGACGACCAGCAGCTCGAGCGCGAAGCAGTGTTCGTGGTCGTCGAGCACCGTGCCGGGCGCCATGCGGCGCACCAGCACCGAGTCGAAGCCGCGGACTAGCATCTCGGCCTCGAAGGCGGCGAAGTCCGGGCGCGGGTCGTGGTCGCTCATCAGGGCTCCTCGGGCGCCGATCGCGCCTCTGGCAGTCCATTGTGCTGCGGTGCCGCAGCCGGCGGTCACTTGACGACGATCGTCAGCGTCGTCGTCAGCACCGCGCCGCGCGCATCGGTGACGCGCACCGTGACCGTCCAGCTGCCGCGCGGCGGCTTGGTCCAGCTCAGGCGCCCGGCAGTGTTCAGCGTCAGGCCAGCGGGCACCCCGCCGCTGAGCGCGTAGCTCAGCTTGTCGCCGTCGACGTCACGCGCCTGCAGCTGCGCCGCGAAAGCGACGTTGGCGCTGGCGCTGAAGTTGCGCCCGTCCAGCGTCGGCGCGCTGTTCGGCTTGCCGACCACCAGCCTCATCACCGCCACCGCGGACGCCCCCTTGGTGTCGATGGCGCGCACGCTGATGGCGTAGCTGCCGGCCACCGGTGATGCCCACGACATCAGCCCGGCGCTGTTGATGGCCAGCCCCGCCGGCACACCGGCGATCAGCTCGTAACGCAGCGCGTCGCGGTCGGCGTCGCTGGCAGCGACCTGCCCGATCCACTTCACGCCGGCGATGCCGATGTAGCTGAGGGCCGCGACGACCGGGGCACGGTTCGGCATGGCCACCGCCACCGTCATCGTCGCCACGCCCGAGAGCCCGGCGGCGTCGGTGACGCGCACGCTGAAGCCGTAGTTGCCGGCGACCGGCTTGGCCCAGCTCATGCGGCCCGAAGCCTCGATCGTCAGCCCCGCGGGCAGCGCCGAAGCCGCCGCGTACTTGAGCGCGTCGCCGTCGGCGTCGCTGGCGACGACCTGGCCGCTCCAGGCCACGCCGGCGCTCGCCGGATAGGTCTTGGCGGTGACGACCGGGGCCCGGTTGGCGGCCTTGACCGTCAGCGCGTAGACGCCGGAAGCCGAGCCACCGGCGTTGCTCGCGCTGACGCGGATGCTGTAGCTGCCGACCACCGGCGCGGCCCAGTTGAGCACGCCGCTGGTGTTGATCGTCAGCCCCGCCGGCTGGCCGGCGAGTGCGTAGCTGATCGCCACGCCGGCCGGGCCGCTGACGTTGGTCGCGGCGCTGAAGGCCTTGCCGGCGCTTGCCGTCAGCGTGCCGCCCGGCACCACCGGCGGCTTCACCGTGGCCTTGGCCTTGACCGTCAGCGTGACGCTGCGCTTGAAGGTCTGCCCGTAGGGGTCGCGCGCGGCGATCGTCAGCGTGTAACCGCCCTGCACCGGTGCGCTCCAGGCGACGGCGCCGCCCGAGGAAACCGTGAGCCCGGTCGGGCCGGAGACGAGCGCGTAGCTGACGGTGTCGCCGTCGCCGTCCAGCGTCGGCAAGGCCGTCGTGTAGCTGGCGCCGGCCACCGCTTCGGGCAGCGCCGCGGGCAGCGTCTCGGGCACGCTGTTGACGCGCAGCGAGACCGAGTTGCGCGCCGAGACGCCACCGGCGCTGCTGGCCGTCACGGTGAACGACATCGTGCCGGCACTGGCCGGCGCCGTGATCACCAGCGTGTCGCTGCTGCGGCCCGAGACGATGGTCGCCGCGGTGCCGCTGGCCTGCTGCCACGCGTAGCTGTAACCGGTGCCCGAAGCCACCGTGGCCTTCAGCGTCGCCGACGCGCCGCGTGCGACCAGGCCGGCCTGCACGCCGTCGACGCCGGTCGTCACGCCAGCCGTCGGCGTGATCGTCACCAGCGGCGCGCTCAGCGTCGCCAGCGCACCGGCGGCGTCGAGCAGGCCGGCGCCGCAGCGGCCGGCCACGGTGCAGAAGGTGCCGGCCGGGAAGGCGTGCACGCCCGACAGCAGCGCCGAGCGCAGCTGTGCCGGCGTCAGCGACGGCGAATACGACAGCAGCAGCGCGGCCGCGGCGGCCACCTGCGGCGTCGCCGCCGAGGTGCCGGCGAAATAGCGCGCCGGCGAGTAGCCGACGAAGCTGTTCGCGCCTTCGACGCCGGAGGCGATCGTCGGCGTCGTGTCGCAGCCCGCGGTCGCCTGGCGGCACGAGCCGCCGCCGGGTGCGGTGATCGCCACCTGCGAGGAGTAGTTCGAATAGGTCGCGAGGTCGCCGGTGGCGGTGGCCGCGGCCACCGCGATGACGCCGCTGCAGTTGGACGGCGAACTGATGGCCGCGCGGCCGTCGTTGCCCGCTGCCGCGATGACGGTGATGCCGGCGGCGTTGGCGAGGTTGATCGCGTCCTGCATGTAGCTCGGGCAGCTGGTCGCGCCGCCCAGGCTCAGGTTGATGACACGCGCCTTCACCGACGGCGCCGGCACGCCGGCGAAGCTGCGCCCCGCCACCCAGGCGATGGCGTCGGCGGTGTCGGAGAGCCAGCCGCCGCACTTGCCGAGCACGCGCACCTGCAGCACACGCGCCCCGGGCGCGCCGCCGGCGATGCCGTAGCCGTTGTCGGCGATGGCCGCGATCTGCGAGGCCACCGCGGTGCCGTGCCAGCTGCTCGAGCTGCCGGCAGCGGCGCAGGCGTCGCCCGGGTCGCTGGGGTCGGCGTCGCGGCCGCCGCCGTCGGCGCCGATGCCGGCGTCGGAGACGAAGTCGTAGCCGGCGAACTGGCGACCCGACAGGTCGGGGTGCGCGGTCATGCCGGTGTCGAGCACGGCGACGACGACGTCGCTGCCGGTCGAATAGGGCCAGGCGGCGACGAAGTTGGCGCCGCCGGCACGCGCCGCCGGCGAACCCAGCGCCCATTGCTGGGCGAAATAGGTGTCGTTGCTGCTGGCGCTGACGCGCACGTCGGGTTCGGCCGAGGCGACCGAAGGGTCCTGGGCGATCTGCGTGGCCAGTGCACGCAGCTGCAGCGCCCCGAGGCCGGCCGGCGCCGAATACACCGCCGCCTGCGTGCCCTGGCTGCGCAGCGTGCCGAGCTTGACGCCGACGCGCCGCGACAGCGCCGTGACCCGGCGCGACATCGTGTCGGCGGCATCGGTTGCCGAAGCGGCCTGCAGCGTGGGCTTGTAGCGCACGACGATGCGGCCGGGCTCGTCTGCTTCGGTGGCCGCCGCAGCGAAGGCGGTCGATGAAAACGCGAAAATCGCGAGCCCACGAACAAGGCGCCGGGTGCTGGCGGCAGCCGCGTGGGCACCGGAACGGGATAACTGCTGCATGGCCGCGATGGTCTCGTTCTACGACGCAAAGCCACGGCAGCACACCCGGGCTTCAGCCCGTGCGGCAACCCCGCTGGCCTAGTCGAACCGCCCTTAGCCCGGAAGCTTTGCGTCCCCGGTTTTCACCGGGTTTGCCCAACGGCCGCGTGTCACCGCAGCCGGCTCACGGCACCGCGCCTGGGCGCAGCACCGTCGGCTCGAAATCTAACCGAAGGCCACGAAGCATGAAACGTTTCTTCACATTCATTCGATAAGAACGCGAAAAACGACGCACCTCGTCGGATCGACGGCGTCGCTTCAGCGCGCCGCGTGGCGCTCGACCCAGGCGGCGAACGCGTCCACCCAGCTCTGCACGAAGCGCTGCGTGCCGGCGTCGGCGATCGCGCCCGAGGCGTCGAAGAAGCCGTCGCGCGCCTGCAGATAGACCTCCGGCTGCCCCAGCGTCGGCATGTCGAGGTAGGCCAGCACCGTGCGCAGGTGCTGCTGCGCGAGCGCGGTGCCGATCGCGCCGATCGAGATGCCGACGACACCCGCCGGCTTGCCCGCCCAGGCGCTCTTGCCGTAGGGGCGCGAGGCGTGGTCGATCGCGTTCTTCAGCACGCCGGGCATGGAGCGGTTGTATTCGGCCGTGACGAAGAGGATCGCGCTGCTGGCGGCGATGCGCTCCTTGAAGTGCCGCACGGTTTCGGCCGGCGCGGCGTCGTCGTCCTGGTTGTAAGGCGGCAGCGCGCCGATCTCCAGGAACTCGAAGCTCCAGCCTTCGGGCGCCAGGCCCGTGATCGCCTGCGCGAGGCGGCGGTTGAAGGATTCGCGGCGCAGGCTGCCGACGACGATGCCGATGTGACGCTGGCTCATGTGTGGACTCCGGTTTCAGGCGTTGGCGGCGTCCGGCGTGGACGCCTGGCGGCGGATGCCCAGGGGCAGCGCCGGTGCTGCGCCGTCCTTGCCGGCGCCGGCGTAGACGGTCAGATGCGGGTACGGGATCTCGATGCCGCGTTCGTCGAAGGCGCGCTTCAGGCGGCGCAGGAACTCGCGGCGCACGTCCCATTGCGCCAGCGGCGCGACCTTGAAACGCGCACGCACGGTGATCGCGCTCTCGCCCCAGCCTTCGACGCCGGCCAGGTCCAGGTCCTCGAGGATGCGCTCGCGGAAGCGCTCGTCGCTGCGCATGCCGGCGGCGACCTCGCGCACCACGGCGTAGACCTCGTCCAGGTCCTCGCGGTAGGCCACGCGCAGGTCGAAAACCGAGAAGGCGAAGTGGCGGCCGCGGTTGGTCACCGTCGTGATCAGGTTGTTGGGCACGTAGTGCACGTTGCCGTCGTAGTCGCGCAGGCGCACATGGCGCAGCGTGATGTCCTCGACCAGGCCGCCGATGCCGGCGATCTCGACGACGTCGCCGGTGCGGATCTGGTCCTCGAACAGGATGAAGAAGCCGGTGAAGTAGTCCTTGACCAGCGACTGCGCGCCGAAGCCGACGGCGATGCCGACGACGCCGGCCGCGCCCAGTATCGGCGCCAGCGAGATGCCGACCTCGGCCAGCACCGTCATCGTCGCCAGCGCGCCGACGACGATGCCGATCAGATAGCGCGCGACGCGGTTGATGGTCTCGGCACGGCGCACCGCGTCGCCTTCCATGCGCTGGCTGAAGTGCACGTTCATCGCCCGCACCAGGCGCTGCAGCACCACCGCCAGCACCCAGGCGGCGGCGACGATCAGCACGATGCGCAGGCCCGAGCGCAGCAGCTCGTTCCAGCGTCCGAACTCGATTTCGGCGAGAGCGGTAGTCCAGGCATCCAACAGCGCATCCTCCTATGGCGTTCGGCCCGGGCGCGGCGCGGGCGACGGGGCACTGTACGGGCAGCACCAAAGGCCCCAGCCGGCGGGCGGGCGCCGTGCGCCCCGGCCGGCAGCGGGGCCAAGCGCCCCGCGCTTGCCAGCGGGGGCGGCCCGATGAAAGCATTGCGATAATGCGCAGCCCGTCCGTTCCGCTCCGCGCCCACCCCCGTT
>NZ_NRRU01000145.1 GCF_016583785.1 Rubrivivax gelatinosus
GTCGGCGCTGGGCAGCACCGGCGCCTGCGGCGGCGCCAGCGCGCAGCCGCCGAGCACGGCGGCGAGCGCGGCTGCGGCGAGCGCGGCCCTCATCGTGCCGCCTGCGCCAGGACCTGCAGCATGTTGTCGGCCGCCGACAGCACCTTGGTGTTCATCTCGTAGCTGCGCTGGGCCGCGATCATCTCGACCATCTCCTCGACGACCTGGACGTTGGAGGCCTCGAGCGCCCCCTGCTTGAGCTTGCCCAGGCCGTCGGCGCCGGGGTTGCCGACGCTGGCGTTGCCGCTGGCGGCGGTCTCGACGAACAGGTTCTCGCCGGTCGGGCGCAGCCCGGCCGGGTTGACGAAGCCGGCGACCGTCAGCTGGCCGAGCTCGCTCGGTGTCGTCGAGCCCGGCACCGTCGCCGAGACCAGGCCGCTCTCGCCGATCGTGATCTCGGTGGCGCCGGCGGGCACGGTGATCTCGGGCACGATCGCCAGGCCCTGGGCGGTGACGAGCTTGCCGTCGGCGTTGACCTGCAGCTGGCCGGCGCGTGTGTAGGCGGTGTCGCCATTGGGCAGCGCGACCTGCAGGAAGCCGTTGCCGACGATGGCCACGTCCAGCGCCTGGCCGGTGTTCTGGAGGTTGCCGGTGGTGAACACCTTCTGCGTGCCCAGCAGCCGCGTGCCGTTGCCCAGCAGCGTGCCGGTGGGCGCGGTGGTGCCGTCGCTGCGCTGCGCGCCCGGCGTCTGCTCGACCTGGTAGAACAGGTCCTCGAACATCACGCGGTCGCGCTTGTAGCCGACGGTGTTGACGTTGGCCAGGTTGTTGGCGATCGCCTGCAGCTTGGCGTCCTGGGCCTGCACGCCGGTCTTGCTGATCCACATCGCGGGGTTCATCGGGTCTTCCTTTCGGGGCTCATTCGCGCATCAGGCGGTTGCCGGCCTGGACCATGTCGTCGGCCGACTTGTAGAACTTCATCTGGATCTCGAAGTCGCGGTTCAGCGACAGCGTGGCCACCATCTCCTCGACCGCCGAGACGTTGCTGCCTTCGAGGTGGCCGGAGCGCACGCGCACCGCCTCCGACGCCGCCAGCGGCCGGCCGTCGCGCGCGACGATCAGGCCGTCGCGGTTCTTCTTCACGGCATCCGCGTCGGGCGCGACCAGCTTGAGCCGGTCGACGACCTGCATCTCGGTCTCGCCCGGCGTCTGCACCATCACGCTGCCGTCGACGCCGACGGCGACCCGCTCGTAGGGCGGCAGCACGATGGGCCCGGCGTCGCCGAGCACGGTGCGGCCGTTGACCTGCAGCGTGCCGTCGGCGGTCAGTTGCAGCGCGCCGGCGCGCGTGTAGGCCTCGCCGTCGCCCGAACGCACCGCGAGATAACCGCCCTGCAGCGCGACGTCCAGGTCACGCCCGGTCTCGCGCATCGTGCCGTCGCGCGCGGCGACGATGGTGTCGCCGAGCTCGGTGACGTGGCGCGCGTCGTAGCCGGAGCCGTCGACCTTGCGCGCCGAGGCCGCCTCGAGGTCGGCGCGGAAACCGTCGGTGCCGGCGTTGGCCAGGTTGTTGGCGTGGATCTGCTGCGAGCGCAGCGCGCGTTCGGCGCCGCTCATCAGCGTGTAGATCAGGGCGTCCATGTCGTCCTCGTTCGGGCCGGGTTCACAGCGCCTGCATCAGCGCCTGCATCATCTCGTTCTCGGCCGAGAGCACCTTGCTGTTGGCCTGGTAGTTGCGCTGCGAGGACATCAGCGAGACCAGCTCGCTCGTCATGTCGACGTTGGACTGCTCGACGCGGCCGGTGCTCAGCGTGCCCGCCATGCCGTTGCCGGCGGCGAAGTACAGCGGCGTGCCGGTGGCCGAGTTCGCGATCCAGCTGGTGTCGCCGACGGCGGTCAGCGCCTGCTCGTTGGGCAGGGTCGCGATCGCCAGCGTGCCGACGGTCTGCGACTGGCCGTTGCTGTACTTGGCGATGACCTGGCCCTTGGCATCGATCGAGGTGCCCACCAGCGTGCCCGAGGCGTAGCCGTCGGGGTTGTTGGCGGTGGTCGTCGAGTCGCCGGCCGAGCGCGTGGTGCCGGTGTAGTCGACCGCGATCGACAGCGCATTGGCGCCGGTGGGCGTGCCCAGCGCCAGCGTCACCGGCGCCGTCGGCGTCAGCAGCTCGCCGCCGGTGCCGAAGGCCAGGTTCTGGGTCGCTGCGACCGCGGCGCCGTCGAGCGCGTAGTGCACGTCCACCGTCGAGCCCGTGCCCTTGACGAAGAACTGCGTCAGCGTGTGCTGCGTGCCCAGCGAGTCGTAGACGATGGTGACGTTGGAGCTGTTGAAGCTGAGCGAGTCGGCCGGGTCGAAGGGCGTCACCGACGGCGCCGTCCAGTCCGAGGACATGTTGCCGACGTAGCCGAGCTTGGTCGTCGCCGCGGCCGCGATCTGGCCGTTGGGCACCTTGATGTCGCCGATGCCGCCGAGCGCACCGCCGGCGGTGGCGGCGTAACCCTGGGCGCGGCGGCCGGTGCTGTCGAGCACGTAGCCCTGCTTGTCGACCGTGAACATGCCGACGCGGCTGAAGACGAGCTGGCCGTCGGCGTCCTTGGAGGTGAAGAAGCCGCGGCCGGACAGCGCGACGTCCATCGCGCCGCCGGTGGCCGAGGTGCTGCCGCCGTCGCCGATGCTCTGCGTGATCGAGCTCATCTCGGCGCCGACGGCTTCGTTGCCGGCGACGATCGAGCTGTAGTTGGCGCGGCCGGACTTGTAGCCCACGGTGCCGGCGTTGGCGATGTTGTTGCTGATGACGTCGAGGCCGGAAGTGACGGAGGCGATGCCGGACAGGGCGATCGTGAAGCTCATGGGTTTCTCCCTTGGGGTCTCAGATGGTGGTGGTGGCACTGGCGCCGGAGAAGGTGGTGACGGCGTCGGGGTCGGTCGCGCCGACACCCTCGACGTCGAGCACGAGCGTGCCGCCCGAGCCCAGGCGCACCGAGTTCAGCTTGCCGCTGACCTCCAGCGGCGGCTTCTCGCCGCTCTTGGTGGCGACGGCGATCGAGTAGCTGCCCGCCGGCAGGCCGGCGGCGACGGGGTCGATCTCGAAGGCCACCTCGCCCGGGGCCTGCTGGCCGAGCTCGATGCGGTAGGCCTTGCCGGCGGCGTTGGTCAGCACCAGCGAGGTCGTGCTGCTGGCGGCGGCGAGCTCGAAGCGGCCTTCGATCTTGTGGCCGTCGAGCACGACCTTGTCGGTCGTGACGCCGACGCGGCTGCCGACCAGGCCGCCGAAGCCCAGCGCCTGCAGCCCCGTGATCAGCCCGGCGGTGGCGCTGCCCTGCGAGGACAGCGTCTGCAGCGACTCCATCTGGCTGAGCTGCGTGAGCTGGGTGACGAACTCGCTGGCGTCGGTCGGCTCGAGCGGGTTCTGGTTGCGGATCTGCGCCACCAGCAGCGAGGTGAACATGTCCGAGCCGGAGCCGTTGGCGCTGATCGCCGAGCCGGAGCCGGTCTGGGTGGCGCCGTTGGCGGCGGCGGTGTAGAGGCTGCTCATCGCGTCAGCCCTCCTTGCCCATGCGCAGCAGCGACTGCTGCATGCCCCGCACCCGCGTCATCACCTCGACGTTGGTCTCGAAGGCGCGCGACGCGGCCATCATGTCGGTCATCTCGGCGACCGGGCTGACGTTCGGGTAATAGACCATGCCTTCCCCATCGGCGAGCGGGTTGTCGGGTTCGTGCACCTTGCGCAGCGGCTCGGTGCTCTGCACCACGTCGAGCACCTGCACGCGCGTGCCGGCGTAGCCGCCGTCCTGGCCGCGGGCCTGGGCGATGGCGGCGAACACCGGCTTGCGCGCGTGGTAGGCAGCAGCCTCGGTGCCGGCGGCGGACTGCGCGTTGGCCAGGTTGCTGGCGACGGTGTTCAGGCGCACCGTCTGCGCCGCCATCGCCGAGCCGGCGATCTCGCTGATCTGGCGGAAACTCATCACTGCCCCTCGATGGCCTTCGCGAGGCCTTTCAGTTTCATGTTCACGAACGTCAGGCTGGTCTGGAAGTCCGAGACGTTCTGCGAGAACGCGGCCTGCTCGACGCCGAGCTCGACGGTGTTGCCGTCGAGCCGGGCGTGGTAGGGCACGCGGTACTTCATGCCGGCGTCGGTGTCTAATGCCAGCCCGTCGCCGGCCTCGCCGGCAGCCTGCGAGAGCGCCTGCGCGAAGTCGACGTCGCGCGACTGGTAACCCGGGGTGCTCTCGTTGGCGATGTTCGAGGCCAGCACCTCGGTGCGCTGGGCCCGCAGGGCCAGCGCCTGCGGGTGCACCCCGAGCGCCTTCGTGAAATCGATAGCCATGCATGTCCTCCGCTTTGCAAATACCGTGTTGATCGCGGCCTGTGCCGCCGCCGCACCGGCCTGGGCCCAGCCGCAGGCCGGCGCCGGGCGTGTCGCCGAAGCGGCACGCACGCTGCTGCTCGAGCAGGCGGCGAACGCCGGCTGGCGCGAGCCGCAGCTGGAACTGGACGTGCAGCCGATGACCGGCAGCGCCGCGCCGCGCTGCAGCCGGCCCGAGGTCCAGGCGCTGGACACACGCTCGCCGGCGCGCATGCGCTTCGAGCTGCGCTGCCCCGGCAGCGCCGCGGCCGGCCAGGGTTTCGTCGTGCGCGCGCGGCTCAGCGCCGAGGTGCTGGTGGCGGCGCTGGCACTGCCGGCCGGGCGCGCGCTGGCCGCCGGCGACGTGCAGGCGCAGCGGCGCGAGATCACGCCCGGCAGCGAGCCGCTGTCCGACGCCGAAGCCGTGCTCGGCCTGGTCGCGCAGCGTTCGATCGCCGCCGGCCAGGTGCTCAGTGCGCGGCTGCTGGCCGAGCCGCTGCTGGTGCGCCGCGGCGAGGCGGTGGAGATCCATGCGCGCCGCGAAGCGGTCGAGGTCGTCGTGCCCGGGCAGGCGCTGGACGCCGGGCGCCGCGGCGAGACGATACGGGTGCGCAACACCGCCACCGGCAAGGTGATCCAGGCGCGGGTGGCGGCGGCGGGGCGGGTGGAACCGGCTGACATGCTGTCGTCCCCGCCTTAGGGCGCGCGCAGGCGCTGGACCACGGCGCCGAGCTTGTCGGCGTAACGCGGGTCGGTGGCGTAGCCGCCCTGCACCAGCCCGGCGGCATAGGCGGCGACGTCGTCGCCGGTGCCGAGCGCGGCGCGGTAGCGCGGGGTCTGCAGCAGCCGCGTCAGGTCGCGGAACGAATCGGCGCTGCTGTCGTAGCGGCGGAAGCTCTCGACCGTGGCGTGCGCGCCGTCGGCGTCGTACTCGGTGGTCGCAGCACTCAGCCGGGCGCCGTTCCAGCTGCCGCCGGCCTTGATGCCGAAGAGGTTGTGGCTGTCGGCGCCGTCGGCGCCGCGCAGCGGCCGGCGCCCCCAGCCGGATTCGAGCGCGGCCTGCGCCGTCAGGATCTCGGGCGCGACGCCCAGGCGCGCGCCGGCTTCGCGCGCCAGCGGCGCGACTTCGGCGACGAAACGTTCGCGCTCGGCGTCCAGCGGCGCGGCGTCGCCGTCAGCAGCGGAGTCCGAACGCAGCAGCAGCGCACGCGCCTCGACACCCAGCGTCGTCGCGGCGCCGCCCGCCACGGCGTCGCCGCCGGCCTGGGCACCGTCCTGCACATAACGCTCGATCTCCGCCTGCAGCGACCGGAACGAGGCCGGCAGCGCGGCACCGGCGTCGGCCGCCGCGGCGACGCCGGCCGGGCGCGCCGGCGCTGCGGGCGTGGCGAACAGGGCTTCAGGCCGGAGCATAGGTGTCGGCCTCGCCGCCATCGAGTTCGGCCAGGCGTGCGCGCTGGCCCATCAGCAGCTCGCAGTTGCGCGTATTGCGGTCGCGGCACACGTGCAGCCGGGCCTCCAGCGTCATCCAGGCCTGCAGCGCGGTTTCGCGCGCCGCCGGCGGCAGCTGTTCGAAGACCCTCTCGACCGGGCGCTCGCCGCCGTGCACGCCCAGCGCCTGCACCAGCGCCACCCGTTCGGCGCGGCGGCGGTCGAGCTCGGCCACGCGTTCGAGCACCGTCGCGCCGACGGCCTGCAGCCCCTGGGCGTCGTGCGCGACGATGGCGCGGAACTGCTGCTCCAGCAGCGTCGCCAGCGCGGCGTAGGCCGCGAGGTCGGCGCTGATGCCCGCCAGCAGGCGCGTGAACGCTTCGCGTCGGCTCACCCGCGGCCCCCGTGGTAGCGCAGGATCAGGCCGGCGAGCTTGCCCGCGTCGAAACCGATCTCGCCGCGTGCGATCGCGTCGCGCAGTTCGGCGACGCGGGCCTCGTCGATCTCGGGCATCGCCGCCAGCGCCGCGGCGGCGGGCTTGAGCACCTCCGACGCCAGCGGCGCCTCGGCGACGACGGCCTGCGCCGTCGGCGCGGCCGGGGTCGCGGCTTCGATGCGTTCGCTGGCGGCCACCGGCGCCGCGGGGGTGATGCCGCCGTTGCTGACGATCTTCATCGTGTGTCCTCTGGTTCTGGTTCTCATCGCAGCTCTCTTCAGCGCCCGGCACCGACACGGCCGAGCAGCTGGCGCACCAGCGACTCGCTCTCGGCCGGGCCGCCGGCGGCGTCGCTGCCTTCGGTCAGCGGCACGCGCGAGGCGGGCGCGCCGAACATGGCTTCGATCGCACGTGCCTGGGCCGTCGTCAGCAGCAGCAGCTCGATGCGGCGGTTGACCGCGGCGCGCGGGTCGTCGCGCTGCAGCGGCGCGCTGTCGGCCATGCCGACGACCTGCAGCACGCTGCGGTCGGGCATGCCGCCGGCACGCAGCCAGGTGCGCGCGGACATCGCCCGCGCGCTCGACAGGCCCCAGTTGGACATCGCGCCGACGCCGCCGCCGGCATAGGGCAGCGCGTCGGTGTGGCCGATGATCAGCAGCTGGTTGTCGAGCTGCGCGAACAGCGGCCCGAGGTCGCGCAGCAGCTGCTGCAGGCGCGCGCCGGGGCGCGCGCTGCCGACGTCGAACAGCCCCTGGCGGTCGGTGTCGTGCAGCAGGATGCGCAGGCCCGCGGGCGTGATCACGCTCTGCAGGTTGTTCGACAGCCCCGCCTTCTCGCCCAGCTTGGCCAGCACCTGCTGCAGCTCGCGCAGGTCCTCGGGCGAGTCCAGCCGCGACTTGCTGATCAGCGGCGTCTGCTCGCCCGGCTCCTGCGGCCGGCGCTCGGCCGTGCTCTGCCAGGGCACCGGGTTGCGGTCGATCAGGCTGCCCGAGGCCTTGTCGCCTATGCCCACCGGCTGGGCACCGGCGCCGTCGGCCAGCAGCCCGGCGCCGCTGGCGCGCAGCGCCTCCTCGGCCTTCTCCTTGTCGCGCGAGGCCAGCAGCCACAGCACCAGGAACAGCGCCAGCAGCGCCAGGCAGAAGTCGGCGAACGCGACCTTCCAGGCGCCGCCGTGGCCGCCTTCGTGCCCCTTGCGCGAGGCGCGCCTGACGATGGTGTCGCCGTGCGCCGCGCCCTTGACGGCCAGCGCTTCAGGCTTGCTGGGCACGTTTGTCTCCGGCGCGGCGCTGCGGCGTGGCGGCGGGGTCGCCGGCGCTCTGCATCTTGTCGATCCAGCTCTCCAGGCGCGCGAAGCTGGGCTTGGCGTTGAGCTGCACCAGGCGGCGGCCGGCGTCGATCGCCAGCAGCGGCGGCTTGCCGCCGACGTGCGTGACCAGCACCACCTTGACCGACTCGAGCGCGCTCAGCTCCTCGTCGACGAGCTGCTTCATCATGTTGCTGATCGGGTCGAGCACGCCGTAGCACAGGAAGATGCCGATGAAGGTGCCGACCATCGCCGAGGCCACGCTGACGGCGATGTCGCCGGTGGAGGCGCCGTCGGCGACGGTGTTCATCGCCATCACGATGCCCAGCACCGCGGCCAGGATGCCGAAGCCCGGCATCGCCTCGCCGATCTTGGCCAGCGAGCGTGCCGGCTGCGCCATCTCCTCGTGGATCGCCTCCAGCTCCTGGTCGAGCACGCCTTCGAGCTCGTGGGCGTTGATCTTGCCCATCGCCATCAGGCGGAAGTTGTCGACGATGAAGTGCAGCAGCTTGGGCTCGTGCAGGATCAGTGGATAACGCTGGAACAGCGCACTCTCGTGCGGCGCCTCGACGTGTGCGTCCAGCGCCTTCAGGCCGCCGGCGGCCGTCTGCAGCAGCTCGTACATCAGCAGCAGCAGCTGGCGGTGGAACTCCTCGCCGAGCTTTCTGCGCAGCATCACCTTGCGCAGCTGCAGCCCCATCTCGGAGAGCACGTGGCGCGGGTTGCCGAGCACGATCGCGCCAGCGCCGGCGCCGACGATGATCAGCAGCTCGACCGGCTCCCAGATGACCGCGAAGCGCCCGCCGTGCAGCATGAAGCCGCCGAAGACGCAGACGAGGATGATGAGAACGCCGACGATGGATTGCATGGTCCCAGTGCTTTCGGGTGGCGGGGTCAGGCGTCCTGCAGGAAGAGCTTCATCTTCCGCAGCGCACCCTTGTTGATCTGGCAGACACGCGCCTCGGTCAGGCCGAGCACGGCGGCGATTTCCCGCAGCCCGAGGTCGAACTCGTAGTACAGCTGCACGACGCGCTGCTCGCGTTCGTCCAGGCTGCGCAGCGCCTGCTCCAGGCTGCGCCGGGCGACGTAGAGCTCCTCGGGCGAGCGCTGGCCCGAGGGCAGCTCGGCGAGTTCGGCGACGAGTTCGTCGAAGCTCGCCAGCTCCTCGGCGTTCTCGTCGCGCTGCACCTCCTGCAGCGCCTGCAGCGTCAGGCCGAGCGCGGCGGCGGCCTCGGCGTCGCTGGGCTCGCGGCCCAGGCGCCGGCGCAGCTCGCGCACGCCGTCGCGCACGCGGTGGCTTTCCTGGCGCACGCTGCGCGGGCGCCAGTCCTGGCGCCGCAGTTCGTCGAGGATGGCGCCGCGCACGCGCACCGCGGCGAAGGCGGCGAAACGTTCGTCGGGCGGGCCGTAGCGGCGCAACGCCTCCAGCAGCCCCATCAGCCCGACCTGCTCCATGTCCTCGCGCCCCATCACGCCGCCGACCTGGGCGTGCAGCTGGCGCACGATGCGCTTGACGATGGCCGCATGCGCCAGCAGCAGACGCTGCTCGGCTAGCGGGCTCGGCGCCGCCGCCGGCTCGGCGTAGGCGTCGTAGCGGGCTTGCGGCAGCGCGCTCATTCGATGATCAGCTTGGCGATCAGCGCTTCGGCGAAGGGCTGTTCGAGGTGTTCGGCGGCGTAGCTCTTGCGGAAGGCGTCGTTGAGCTCGCGCGTCAGCTGCTCGATGCTCAGGCGGCCGGCGCTGTCCATCGTGTGCGCCGACATCGCCTTGACGACCACGGTGCGCAGCAGCGGCAGGTGGTCCTTGGTCTCGCGCTCCTTCTTCAGCGGCGTCTTGAACACCAGGTCGAGCGCGAGGTAGTGGTTGCCGGTCTCGCCGGCGCCGGCACGCAGCATCACGATGGTCTTGTCCAGCGTGACGTAGCGGTATTCCACGCCGGCGGCCGCGGTGGCCGCGGCGGCGGCAGCCGAGGGCTTGGGGCGCGCGTACCACCACCAGGCGGCGCCGCCGCCGCCCGCGAGCAGCAGGGTGCCGGCGGCGGCCAGCGCGATGACGACGGTCTTCTTCATGCGGCGAAGCGGGAGCGGAAGGTGAACGGGGTGGCGCCGGCCTCGGCGTCGGCTTCGGCGAGCGCACGGCCGACCTCGGCTTCGGCCTCGGCGGGCGGCTCGCGGCGCTGGCGGCCGTCGGCGTCGGCGCCCTGGCGCGCGACCTCGACGCTGACCTCGCCGCCCTGGCGCTGGGCGAGTTCGTGGCGCAGCGGCTCGCCGAGCTGCTGCAGCTGGCGCTGCACGTCGGGATGGCTGGCGCTCAGATGGACCTGCACCGCGCCGGCTTCGTGGCGCACGACGATCTCGATCGAACCGAGCAGCGGCGGGTCCAGGCGGATCGTCGCCTGCTCGGCACCGCCGCCGACCTGCAGCCGCAGGCGTTCGCCCAGCGCCTGCAGCAGCGGCTGGCGCCAGGCGGTGGTGGCGGCCGGCAGCTTCAGCGCCGGGCCGGCTTCGGCGGGCGCGGCCGGGGTGGCGGGTGTCGCATGGGCAGAGGCCGGAACGGCGGCGGCATCGGCCGCCGGCTGCCGCCGCCACGCCGGTCGCCGC
>NZ_NRRU01000146.1 GCF_016583785.1 Rubrivivax gelatinosus
GCCGCGCTCGACCTCGCCGACGACAAGCCGCAGCAGGCGCGCCAGCGCTTCGAGGCCGAACTCGCGCGCGACCCGAAGAACTACCGCGCGATGCTGGCGCTGGCCGAGCTGCTGGAGCGCAGCGGCGCCAGCGCCGATCAGGTCGGCGCCCAGTACGCCGCCGCGGTGAAGGCTGCGCCCGCCCAGGCGCAACCGCGGCTGCGCCTGATCGAGTACCGCCTGGCGCGCCGCGACGTGCGCGGCGCGCTCGGGGCCGCACGCGAGGCCGTCGCCGAGCTGCCGACCAACCGCGAGCTGCTGAACGCGCTCGGCCGGGCGGAACTCGCCAACCAGGACTACCAGCAGGCGCTGACCAGCTTCCAGAAGCTGGCCTCGGCCCAGCCGCGTTCGCCCGCCGGGCTGCTGGGGCAGGCCGACGCCTACCTGGGCCTGAAGGACGGCGCCGCCGCCGAACGCAGCCTGAAGGCGGCGATCGAGCTCGTGCCGCGGCTGCTGCCGGCGCAGCGCGCGCTCGCCGGCCTGTACGCCCGCGACGGCCGCTACGGCGACGCCATCACGCTGGCACGCGAGATCCAGAAGCAGCGCCCGGCCGAAGCCGCCGGCTACCTGCTCGAGGCCGAGGTCGAGTTCGCGCGGCGCAAGCCCGACGCCGCGCTCGCCGTGCTGCGCAGCGCGGTGCAGAAGGCCCCCGGGCCCGAGACCGCCATCCGCCTGCACGGCGCGCTGCGCGACGCCGGCCACGGCGACGAGGCCGAGCGTTTTGCCGCCGGCTGGCAGAAGCAGCACGCCGACGACAGCGCCTTCCGCTTCCACCTCGGCGACATCGCTGTCGCGGCCAAGGACTGGACCGGCGCCGAATCGCGTTACCGCGAAGTCCTGGCGCGCCAGCCGAACAACCCGCTGGCGCTGAACAACATCGCCTGGCTGCTGCTGCAGCAGCACAAGAGCGGCGCGCTGGCGATGTCCGAGAAGGCGAACACGATCGCGCCCGGGCAGCCCGCGCTGCGCGACACGCTGGCGCTGGCCGCCGCCGCCGAGGGCCAGCTGCCACGCGCGCTGGAACTGCAGAAGGAGACGGTGCAACGCGCACCCGACGCGCCGGGGCTGCGGCTGACGCTGGCCAAGCTGATGCTGCAATCGGGCGACAAGGCCGGCGCGCGCAGCGAACTCGACAAGCTCGCCAAGCTGGGCAGCGGCTTCGCCGAGCAGGCGGAGGTCGCCGAGCTGCTGAAGAAGGCGAGCTGAAGGTCCGGGCCGCGGCCCGGGTTCAGGCGTCCACGCGCTGCGCCGCTTCCTGCTCGCGGCGCTCGGCACCGGTGAGCCGGCGCCAGGCCTTGCGCGCCAGGTGGCGCACGAGCAGCGGCAGCGGCATGCGCAGCCAGTGCGAACGCAGGTACAGCAGCGCGCGCGCGCCGGCCGCCGCCGGCGTCTCGCAGCTGGGATGCTGCGGCTGCAGCGCCCGTTCGTAGCAGGCGTCGAGCACGGCCGGCAGCGGCCAGCGCGGCGCCGCAGCCTCGAGTTCGCGCTGCACCGCCGCCGGCACCGGCGTGCCCAGCGCGCGGGCCGAATGGCGCAGCGCGTAGTGCAGCGGCCGGCGCAGGCCCAGGCGGCCGGCGCGTTCGACGACACGCTCCCAGTAGCCGGCGTCGGCGCCGTGATGGCGCACCAGCGCGTCGAGGTCGAACAGGTCGCGCAGGCCGTTGGCGAACTCGCCTTCGTGGAACAGATGGGTCGCGCTGTGCAGCAGCAGGTCGGGCGGCGCCAGCGTCGCCAGCCCGGGCCAGGCGGCCAGCGGCCGCAGGTCCTCGAACAGCGCCGGCGTCGCCAGCGCGGTGCGCGAGGTCAGCGGCAGCAGCGTGTGGTGCACGTCGAGCGCGGTGCCGCGGCGGCGGTGGCGCATCGGCGGCAGCTCGTGCATCCAGCGGCGGTAGTACTGCTCGTCATAGGCCGAAAGCGGCTCGAACACCCAGCCGTGGATCAGCAGCGCGCTCTCGACTTCGGCGAGTTCGGCGCGCGGCACCAGCAGGTCGAGATCGCCGTACAGCCGCGAGCGCGCCAGCGGCAGGTCCAGCGCCAGATAGGCGCCGCCCTTGAGCACGACGGCACACGGCGTCACGCCGGCCAGCGCCTGGGCGATGCAGCCCAGCTCCCAGCGCATGCGCTGGCGCTGGGCGTCGGCGATGCGGCGCGCGGCCTGCAGATGCAGGCGGGCCGGCGGCGGCGCCGCGACGCCGGCGTCGGCGAGCACGTCGTGCAGGCGCGCGATCAGGTTGGCGCGCCGCGCCTGGCGCAGCAGCAGGTCCCAGCCCGCCAGCGGCAGCGACAGCGCGCGCGCGGGCTCGAGCAGCACCTCGACCAACAGGCTAGGCATGCTCGCCCCCCGGCGGCCGGCCGGCGGCCAGGGCCTCGAAGGCCGGCACCAGTTCGTCCAGCGTGCCGTAGCGAAAGCGCAGGCAGCTGCAACGCCCGACCATCGCCGTCAGCGCGTCGAAACCGTCGAGCCCGAGCACGTGATAGTTGAAGGACTGTTCGGCCAGCAGCAGCGCCGCGTCGGCACGGTCGAGGCGCTCGAAAGCCGCCGTCGCCCCGGCCTGCCAGCGCGGCAGCACGACCCAGGCCGGCAGCGCCGGCTCGGCGCGGCGGCGCACCGCGTCGGCCGGCGGCGGCATCAGCGCGATCGTGCCCTTGAGCGTGTCAGGCACCGGCGGCGACATCGTCGCCTCGGGAACGAAGCGGGAGACGAGCGCGATCGACGCGTTCTTCAGGTTCACCGCCCGCGCCATGCCGTGTACCAGGCCGGTGGCCGGGTCCAGCAGCGCCAGCTCGTCGGACAGCAGGCGCCAGCCGCGGTGCGCCAGCACGGCGGCCAGCGTGCTCTTGCCCGAACCCGGCGGCGCCGGCAGCACCAGCGCCCGGCCGTCGCGTTCGAGCACCGCGGCGTGGCAGACCAGGAACTGGTGGGCGTGCGCCGCCACGCACCAGTTCAGGCCCCATTCGAGCATCGTCGGCGCCTGGTCGGCGGGCAGGCTGACGAAGGCCGGCAGTCCGTCGAACAGGAAGCGTGCGCGCCGCGGCCGCCACGGCAGCCAGCGCGGCAGCGCCCGGATCTCGAGGTGGAAGTCGACGAATCCGTCGTCGGGCGCGAGCGGGAAATCGGCGTACAGCAGCGCCACCGCGTCGGCGACGGCCGGCAGCCGCGAACGCACGCAGGCGGTGAAGGGCTGCAGGTCCAGGCGCAGGCCGCCCCCCTGCAGGCGCCGCGACAGCGAGGCCCGATCGAGTTCCGAGAGTTTCAAGTGGGCAGCGACTCGACGAAACCGCGTGCCGCCAGATGCCCGAGTTCGGCATCGACATCGACCGCCAGCGAGGGCTGCACCGTGCCCAGCCGCAGCGCAAGATCCTCGACGATGGCGGCAGCAGCCAGCGGGCCGCGCTCCTGGAGCATCACGATGAGTTCGAGTGCCAGCGCGCCCAGCACGAAGGTGTCGCCGCTGCGTTCGTCGTAGCCGATGCCGCTGGCGTCGTCGTCCCAGGTACGCAGGTGCGCCGCAGGCCGGGACGCGAACGACCAGAGCACGGCGGGCGCGGCCTCAGTTCGGCCGCGAGAGGTAGTTCTTCTTGACGTAGTCGTTGATCTCGGACTTGCCCCAGGACTTGCCCGAGGTCAGCCGGTAGGACCCGGAGGCCATCTGGTTGACGTCCGGCGCCGGCGTGCAGCGAGTCGGCGACAGGCTGGAGGTGTACAGCAGCTTCTGATTCAGCAGCGCGACGAGCAGGTTCCGCGTGAACTCGGTCGAGCCCTTGCAGGTGCCGGCCAACGCTTCGCCGAGATTGACGTTGGGCAACAGGCCGGACGGCGTGGCAACCCCACTCTCGCCCACAGTCATGTCCGTGCGGGCCTTGCTGACCTTGTGCTGGTACTTGCCAGGCGCCGAGCAGAGCTTGTCCCAGGGCGCGCCGAAGTTGGCGTAGGCGGTATTGCTGCACCAGTGCGCGAGCGACCAGCCATCGATCTGCGTGACACGCGAACTGCTCGTCGAGGCGCTCGCGGACGCCATCGCCGACCCCCAGGCCGAGGTCGAGACGCAGTTGTAGGTCGCGTGCACCGGCCGGCCGACGAGCAGCAGCGAGGCCGGCGCGGCCCCGCTGGCGATCTTCAGCAGGCGGCGCCGACGGGAGGAGAAACCGGCGGCGTCCGGCGCGGTCTTCTCGGCGGCCGGATCGGGTGATGCGGCGGGATGTTGGGTGTCGTTCAAGGCGCCTCCCTCGGATACAGCGCAGGCGGCCACCCCGGAATCGGGTCGGCCGCAGGAAGTGTAGTGCGCCACCCCCGGCTGAAACACCTCGCAACGGGCACTTGAATCGGTGGTCGCGCCGCCTCCCGACCCCCTTCTTGTGCAGGTCTGCACGAATCCACGGCGGCGCTCAATTGCGACAAGCTGTTGCCGTCCCCTCAAGCTGCGGCGTCGCACGCCGTAACCATGCCATGAGCTCAAACCTGCGCACAAAGGTTCACGGTGGCATGCGGTCCGCGATGTCGCTGCTGCCGGAGTCGAGCCGGCACGCGATCTTCCGCCGCATGGTGGACTGCGACCCGGCCCCGGACGAGCGGCTGCAGATCCGCATCGCCGACACGCGCCCGGAGCTCGAAGCGTGTTTTCGCCTGCTGCACGACGCCTACGTCGCCAGCGGCTTCATGAAGCCCCACCCCTCGGGGCTGCGGGTCACGCCCTACCACGCGCTGCCGACGACGACGACGATCGCCGCGTTCTGGGAAGGCGAGGTCGTCGGCACGCTGTCGATGATCCGCGAGGGCGTGTTCGGCTTTCCGCTGCAGTCGGTGTTCGACCTGAGCGCGGTGCGGGCCCAGCCCGGCCGCATCGCCGAGATCTCGGCGCTGGCGGTACACCCGAAGTTCCGTTCCACAGGCGGCAAGATCCTGTTCCCGATGATGAAGTTCATGCACGACTACTGCGTGCAGTACTTCGACACCCGGCACATCGTCATCGCCGTCAACCCGTCGAAGATCGAGCTCTACGAGTCGCTGCTGTTCTTCCGCCGGCTGCAGGCGGCCGAGGTCGATCACTACGACTTCGCCAACGGCGCCCCGGCCGTCGGTGCGACGCTGGACCTGCACGAGGTGCCGACCCTGTTCAAGCACGGCTACGAAGGCCGGCCGCCGCGCAAGGACCTGCACCAGTACTTCGTCGTCTCCAAGCTGGCCAACGCCAGACTGCCCTCGCGCCGCTATTTCACGACCAACGACCCGGTGATGACGCCGGCGCTGCTGGACTACTTCTTCACCCAGCGCACCGACTGCTTCGCCCAGCTCGACGAACGCCGCCTGGGCCTGCTGCACAGCATCTACGACAACACCGAGTACGCGGCGGTGCTGCCGCCGCTGCCGCACGGCCAGCAGGCCGGCGGCGCGGTGCTGCGGCGGCATCCGCGCTACTCGCTCAAATGCCCGGCGGTGCTCACGCTGGCCGACCAGCCGCGGCCGCTGGAGGTGGTCGAACTCTCGCAGCACGGTTTCCAGGCCCACGGCCCGAACGACCTGCAGCCGGGCGCGCGCGGCTGGCTCAAGGTGATGCTGGGCGAAGGGGTCGAGTCCACCGTCATCGCCGAGGTCGTGCGCCGGGTGCCCACCGCCGCCGGTCACTACCACGGCTTCCGGGTCGAAGCGCCCGACGCCGCCTGGCTGCGCTGCGTGCGCCTGCTGGAAACCGGCAGCACGCACGCCGACCTGGCCGCCGAAACCCAGCCGCCGGCGGCGGCAGCCGACGGTTCGCGCCGCCACGCCGCCTGATCCCGCGTGATGCCGGCAGCGGGGCCGGTGCTATGCTGACCGTACCGTCCGCGCCCCCCTCGCTTACGCCCATGCCCTCCGGCCCGTTCCTGCACGCACGCCCTCGCCCGATGGGGCCCGCGGCTTGAGGCCCGCCGCCTGCTGCCGCGCCTGGCTCGCGGCCACGCTGCTGGCGCTGGTGCTGCCGGCGCAGGCCGGCCTGCCGGACGTCATCACCGCGGTCAAGCCGGGGATCGTTGCCGTCGGCACCTTCAACCCGGTGGACAGCCCGCGTTTCGCTTTTCGCGGCTCCGGTTTTGCCGTCGGCGACGGCACGCTGATCGTCACCAACCAGCACGTGCTGCCGCCGGCCAGCGACGTCGAGGCGCTGAACCGGCTGGCGGTGCTGGTACCGCGTGGCGGCAAGGTATCCGAGTCGCGGCCGGCGCGGCTCGTCGGCTCTGACCGCGCGCACGACCTGGTGCTGCTGAAGATCGACGGCCCGCCGCTGCCGCCGCTGGCGCTGGGCGGCGCCGAGGCCGCGCGCGAAGGCATGTCGATCGCGCTGATCGGCTTCCCGATCGCCGGCGCGCTGGGTTATTCGCCGGTGACGCACCGCGGCATCATCGCCGCGATCACCGCGATCGCGCTGCCGGCGCCGACCTCGCGCCAGCTCGACCCGCGCGCGCTGCAGAAGCTGCGCGAAGGCGCGTTCGACATCTTCCAGCTCGACGCCACCGCCTACCCCGGCAACAGCGGCGGGCCGGTGCTCGACGCCGAGACCGGCGAGGTCGTCGCCGTCGTCAACATGGTGCTGGTGCGTGGCACGCGCGAGAACGCGATCCAGTTCCCGTCGGGCATCAGCTACGCGATCCCCGTGCGCCACGTGCACGAGATGCTGGCCCAGGCCAGCGCCGCGGCCGGCCAGCCGACGGCCTCGTCTCAGACGCGGTACCAATCGACGAAGCGGCCGATGCCGGTGCGCAGGTCGGTCGCCGGCGCGAAACCGGTCCAGGCCGCGAGCGCGTCCACGTCGGCATAGGTGGCCGGCACGTCGCCGTCCTGCATCGGCAGCAGGTTCTTCTTCGCTTCGATGCCCAGCGCCGCCTCGACGTGGCCGATGAACGCCATCAGCTCCACCGGCTGGTGGTTGCCGATGTTGAAGACGCGGTAGGGCACGTTGCTGGTACCGGCGTCGGGGGCCTCGGGGCGGTAGGCGGGGTCGGCCTCGGCCGTGCGGTCCAGCACCCGGATCACGCCTTCGACGATGTCGTCCACGTAGGTGAAGTCGCGCTTCATCCGGCCGTGGTTGAAGACGTCGATCGCCCGGCCCTCGAGGATGGCCTTGGTGAACAGGAACAGCGCCATGTCCGGCCGGCCCCAGGGCCCGTAGACGGTGAAGAAGCGCAGCCCGGTGGTCGGCAGGCCGTAGAGATGGCTGTAGGTGTGCGCCATCAGCTCGTTGGCCTTCTTCGTCGCCGCGTACAGGCTGACCGGGTGGTCGACGCTGTCGTGTTCGGAGAACGGCATCTTGGTGTTGCCGCCGTAGACGCTGGAACTGGACGCGTAGACCAGGTGCTGCACCCGGTTGTGGCGGCAGCCCTCGAGGATGTTGATGAAGCCGAGGAGGTTGCTGTCGACGTAGGCGTGCGGGTTCTGCAGCGAATAGCGCACGCCGGCCTGGGCGGCGAGGTGGATGACGCGGTCGAAACGCTCGGCGGCGAACAGTGCCTCGACGCCGGCGCGGTCGGCGACGTCGAGCTTGGCGAAGCGGAACTGCGGGTGCGGCTGCAGCCGGGCCAGGCGGTCGAGCTTGAGCCGGACGTCGTAGTAGTCGTTGAGGTTGTCGAGACCGACGACCTCGTCGCCACGCTCGAGCAGGCGCAGCGCGGTGGTCATGCCGATGAAACCGGCGGCACCGGTGAGCAGGATCTTCATATCGTCGGGCATTCTGGCATGCACCCCCTGCCGCCCTGCCCCCCGCGGCCGCGGGCACGGCCGTGCATTCCTGCTCAGCGCATCAGCATTCGTCGCGCCAGCACGCTGGCGGCGTCGACCACGAGCACCAGAACGATCATCGCCAGCAGCACGGTGGCCGTGCGCCCCATCTGGAACAGGCCGAGATGGAAGGCCAGCATCTGCCCCAGCCCGCCGGCGCCGACGACGCCCAGCACCGCGGCGGCGCGGATGTTGTTCTCCCAGCGGTACAGCGTGTAGCTGACGAGCTGCGGCAGCACCTGCGGCAGCGTCGCGTAGGCCGCCACCCGCCAGCCGTCGATGCCTTGGGCGCGCAGCGCCTCGGCCGGCCCCGGCGGCGCGTTTTCGATGGCCTCGCCGAACAGCCGCCCGAGCACGCCCGCGGTATGCAGCGCCAGCGCCAGCGTGCCGGTCATAGGCCCCAGGCCGGCGGCCAGCAGCAGCAGAGTCGCCCAGACGAGTTCGGGGATCGCGCGCAGCCCGTTCATCAGCCAGCGCCCCAGCCAGCGGCCACGGCGCAGCAGCGCCAGCGCGAGACCGGCCAGCGCTGCCAGCGCGGTGCCCAGCAGCGACATCGCCAGCGTCTCGCCGGCGGCGCGCACGACCTTGGCGACGAAGGGCGCGGCCAGCTCCGGCGGGAAGAACTCGGCGCCGAAACGTGCCATCGCCGCCAGCGACTCGGCCGAGGCGAAGACACGCCACTGCAGGTCCAGCGTCGCGAAGCTGGCCACGACCAGCGCGACGATCGCCGCCAGCAGCAACAGGCTGCGGGTATCGGGCCGGGGCGCGCGGCGCTGCGTCATCCGAGCACCCGGCGGATGCTCGCGCTGGCGCGGTCGGCCAGCGCCACCAGCGCGACGAAGACCGCAAGCATCGTCGCCACCTCGGCACCGGCGAACATCTTCATCGAGCCGTCCAGCTCCTGCCCCAGGCCGCCGGCGCCGACAAAACCGAGCACGACCGAGGAACGGACCGCACATTCCCAGCGGTAGACGGTGTAGGAGGCCAGTTCGTGAGCGTTCTGCGGCAGCAGGCCGTAGCAGAAAGCCTGCAGCCGGCCGGCGCCCTGGCGCATCAGCGCCTGCGCCGGCGCCGCCTCGCCGCTGTCCAGGATCTCGGCGTAGACCTTGCCGAGCATGCCGCCATAGGTCAGCGCGATCGCCAGCACGCCGGCGGTCGGCCCCAGGCCGACGACACGCACGAAGACCAGCGCCCAGACCAGCTCGGGCACGCTGCGCAGCACCACGAGCACGGCACGCAGCGCCTGGCGCAGCAGCAGCGGCGCGACGGCCATGGGCCCGGCCAGCGCCGACAGCGACAGCACACGCGCCGTCAGCAGCGCGCCCGGCACCGCGATCACGAGCCCCAGCGTGATGCCGGCGGTGGCGATCGCGACCGTGCGCCAGGTGGCACGTGCGACCAGCGCCAGGAAATCCGGCGCCAGCGCCGGCGGGAAGAAGTCGGCCAGGAAACGCCCGGTGACGGCCAGCGTGTCGGCTTCGAACAGGCGCTGTGGCCGGAACTCGGTGGCCACGACCAGCGGCCACAGCAGCACCAGCGCGGCGCCACTCCAGAAGACGCGGCCGGCCCAGGCCGGGTCGCGGCGCGCCGGGTTCAGCATCGGCCGGCGACCAGCGGCGGCACGGCCGGCAACTCCGCCATCACCGGCGCGACGTCGTCACGCGCCGCGTACAAGGCCTGCAGCCGGGCCGGCGTGACCTCGGCCGCCGGCAGGTCGAAAGCCAGCCGGCCGTCGCGCAGGCCGACGATGCGCGGGAACGCCGCGAGCGCGGCGTCGACCTGGTGCAGCGACGCGATCAGCGTCACGCCGCGTGCCGCAGCCTCGTCGCGCAGCGCCGCCAGCGCCTGCGCCGAACGTGCGGGGTCCAGCGCCGACAGCGGCTCGTCCACCAGCCACAGCGTGGCCGGCGCCAGCAGCGCCCGCGCCAGGCCGACACGCTGGCGTTCGCCGCCGGAGAGCCGGTCGACACGCTCGAAGAGTTTGTCGGCGAGGTCGAAACGCGCCAGCGCCGCCTCGGCCGCCGGGATGTCCTGCGGATGCAGCAGCGACACCAGGCTCTGCCAGGTGCCCATCGCCGGCAACCGGCCGGCCAGCACCGCGGTGACGACACGCTGGCGCGGCGGCAGCGGCGGCGTCTGCGGCGCCAGGAAGAGCCGGCCGCGCAGGCGCTGCAGCTCGGCGCGCGGCAGCGACCAGGGGTCGCGGCCGTCGAGCTCGACACGGCCGGCAGCCGGCCGCGACCCCTGGT
>NZ_NRRU01000147.1 GCF_016583785.1 Rubrivivax gelatinosus
GCGTGGCGTTGTCGACCAGGTTGCGCAGCAGGATCTCCAGCAGCGCCGGGTCGCCGTCCACCGGCAGCGGCCGGGCAGGGGGCTCGGGCCAGTCGCAGCCCAGCTCGATGTGGCGGCGTTCGGCCAGCGGCAGCGTGTCGCTCATCACCTGGCCGATGATGGGCGCCCAGTCGACCGGGCGGCGCCGGGGTAGACCCTCGGCGGCTTCGACACGCGACAGCGCCAGCATCTGCGACACCAGCCGGTCCATGCGGGCGATGCCGGCTTCCAGCCGGCGTTCGGCGTGGTCGCGTTCGGCCGGGTCGTCGGTGTTGCGGGCCACGTCCCACTGCGCGCGCAGCAGCGCCAGCGGCGTGCGCAGCTCGTGCGCGGCGTCGGCGGTGAAGCGGCGCTCGCGCCCGCGTGCGGCCTCGATGCGTTCGAACAGCGCGTTCATCGCGCCGACGATGGGCAGCAGCTCGGCCGGCGTCTCCTCGGGCGGCAGCGGGCGCAGGCTGTCGGCGTCGCGGCCCTCCAGCTCGCCGGCGATGCGGCGCACCGGCTCCAGTGCGCGCCGCGAGGCCCAGGCCAGCGCCAGCAGCAGCGCCGGCAGCATCAGCAGCCAGGGCACCAGCTGGCCCGACAGCAGGCCCCAGATCAGCTCGTCGCGCTCTTCCTGGCGCTGCGCGGCGGCCACGCACCAGCGGCCATCGGCGGCCTGCTGGTAGTACACGCGCCAGGCGATGTCGTCGATGGTCATGTCGACGAAGCCGCTGGCGTCGCGCCGCCAGGGCAGGCGCACGCCCTGCTGGTCGTAGAGCAGCGGCTTGCCGTCGGCGTCCCAGGCGACCAGCGCCATGTCTTCCAGCTCGGCGGCGCCGGTGCCGCCGGCGGCCGGGGGCTGGAGTTCGATCTCGGTCAGATCGCCCTTGGCCGCCATGCCCGACAGCGCGCCGTGCACGGTGCCGGCCAGGCGGATCAGCTCGCCGTCGAACATCTCGTCGACTTCGGTCTGCGCGCTGTTGGTCGCGACGCCGACGGTCACGGCCCACAGCAGCGGCGCGGCCACCAGCAGTGCCACCAGCAGCCTGCGCTGCAGGCTCTGCGGTCGGCGGGCGGGTTTCAAGCCTCGTCCCCGTCGGCCGCGCCCAGCGCGTAACCGACGCCGCGCACGGTGCGCACGATGCCCGGGTCTATCTTGCGGCGCAGGTGGTGGATGTGCACCTCCAGCGCGTTGCTCTCGGGCTCGGCACCGCCCCAGTCGTAGAGCTTTTCCTGCAGCTGCGCCTTGGACAGCACACGCTGCGGGTGCATCAGCAGCACCTCCAGCAGCGCCAGTTCGCGCCCGCGCAGCTCCACCGCCTGGCCGCGCCACTGCACCTGCTTGGTGGCAGGGTCGTAACGCAGCGCGCCATGCTTCCAGACCGACTGCGCATGCCCGGCCGAACGCCGCGCCATCGCACGCAGCCGCGCCGCCAGCTCGGCGATCGCCACCGGCTTGACGAGGTAGTCGTCGGCGCCGCTGTCCAGGCCTTCGATGCGCTGCTCGATGCCGTCGCGTGCGGTCAGGATCAGCACCGGGCTCGCGACGCCGCGTTCGCGCCAGCGCCGCAGCCAGGTCACGCCGTCGGTTCCGGGCAGGCCCAGGTCGAGCACGACGGCGTCGTAGGGCGCGTCGCGCAACGCGGCGTCGGCCAGCGTGCCGTCGGCGAACAGGTCGACGGCATGGCCGGTCTGGCGCAGGCCGGCGCGCAGCGCGTCGCCGAGGTCGGGATCGTCTTCAACGATGAGCACTCGCATGGCAGCGGCCATTATCGGCCGCGCCTTGCTCAGTTCAGGTCCAGCACGCGCTCGACCTCGCGCCAGTCGACGATCTTGAAGTTCTGGGCGCCGTCGGGCAGGCGCTTGTGGCCGTCCTGCACGACCAGCGCACCGCGCGGCAGGGCGGCACCCAGCGGCGCGCTGGTGGTCTCCAGCCCGTCGGTCTCGGACGCACCGTCGATGCCGGCCTCAGCGTTCAGCCCGACGCGGAAGGCGCCCCGCACGCGCCACGGCGGCGCGGCTTCGGCCACCAGGTAGCTGTCGTTGCCCTGGCTGCTGACGACCAGCCAGCTGCGCCCGGCCTTGCGGTCGTGGTACAGCGCAAGCCCTTCGACGTCGGCCTGCAGCAGGCCGCCGACCTTCAGCACCAGCTCGAGCTTGGGCGCCGGCCCGGTGTCGGCCAGCGACAGCGCCCAGACGCCGCGGTCCTCCTCGCCGATGAACAGGCGCCCGGTCTGGTCGTCGGCGACGCAGCCCTCGGGCTGGGTCTGCAGCCTGAAACGCTGCACGACACGGCCGCTGAACTGCGGCCGGCCGTCGGCGCCGGCCGTGGCCTCGATGCGGATGCGCTCGACGCGCCCGTCCTTGTCGTTGACCAGCGCCTCCAGCCCGCCGGCCTGCGGCGCGTACAGGCAGGTGCCGTAGACATCGTCCAGCCCGGTGGTCACGCGCCCGGCGTCGGCCAGCGTCCCGTCGGCGGCGATCGTGAACACGGCCAGCGCCTTCTCGTCGCGCTGCGTCGCCAGCGCCAGGTCCAGCGTCAGCGCGCCGAAACGCAGGCCCTGGCGAATGTCGACGTTGTTCAGCCGGCCGGCTTCCAGCGCCTGGCGCTGGCGGCCGTCCAGGCCGTAGACGAACAGGCCCTGCTTCTTGTTCGTGCCCAGCACCAGCGACTTCGTGGCGTCGCCGGGGTGGACCCAGATCGCCGGGTCGTCGGCGGCGTCGCCGAAACGGGGCACCGGGTCGGTCTGGGCGACGGCGTGAACGACGGGCAGTTGCGTGCGTGCGGCTGGCGGCGCCCACGGCCGGCTGGTGCTGGACCAGCGGCCGTCTTTTTCGTCGCGCCAGGCCAGCAGCAGGCTGCTGGCGTCGGCGCTCGCGGCCAGCGCCTCGATCCCGCCGCGGGCGCCGGTGGGCTGCGGCTTGCCGGCGGTGCGCCAGCGGCCATCGCTTTCGCGCCAGAGCTGCAGCCGGCCGCGGCCGTCGACGGTTGCCAGCCCGCCGGGCAGCAGCGCCATCGCCTGCACGCCGCCACGCAGGGGGCCCAGCGGCCCGACCAGCGCCACCGCACGCCGGCGCGACGCGCCTTCGGCCTCGGCGCGGTAGGCCCAGACGCCGGCGTCTTCTTCCTGCGCGTACAGCCAGCCGCCGGCGTCGTCGACGCGGCAGGCCTGGGTCTGCGGCGGCAGCGCCAGCCGGCGCACCAGGCGCGCCGGGCCGGTGCCCAGCAGCCACTGTTCGGCCAGGCCGTCGTCGGCGACGACGAACAGGTGGTCCAGCCCCTGGCCGTCTCGGTACAGGCAGCTGGCTTCGACCGGGAAGGCGGGCGACTCGACCGCGCTGCGTGTCGTCAGCGTCATCGCCTGCGTGTCCACCGTCAGCGCCAGCGTGCGCTGGGTGTCGGCGTCGAGCACGACGGCGAGCGCGCCGTGCGGCGCCGGCCGGGTGTCCAGTTGCTGGCCGCGCAGCGCCAGGCGGGCGTGCTCGCGGCCGTCGGCGCCCAGCAGGCGCAGCGCCTTCTTGTCCAGCGCCAGCCAGGCGCCGTCGGGCAGCGCGGCGATTTCGCGTGCACCTTGCAGCGCCGCGGGCGGCGGCGGTGGTGCCGCCTGGGCCGCCGCGGCTGCGGCCAGCGCCAGCGTGGCGGCCAGGTATCGGGGCAGTCGCGCTACTCGCGTCATTGCAAGACCCACTTCAGGCTCAGGCGGACCGTGCGGCCATAGGTTTCGTACTGCGCGTTGCGGTCGGTGCGGCCGGTCGTCACCTCGTAGGCCTGGTCGGTGAGGTTCAGCGCCTCCAGGCCCAGCGACAGGTCGCGGCTCAGCGAGTATCGGGCCGACAGGTCCCACTGCGTCTGCGCCTTCACGTACAGGTCCTGGTCCTTGTCGGTGTTGTCGCCCACCTCCAGCAGGTAGCGCGACTTGTAGTTGGCCGCCAGGCGCAGGCTCCAGTCGGGGCGTTCGTAGCCGACGACGGCGTTGAACACGCGTTTGGACTGGCTGGGCAGCGGGATCGCCCGCGACACGCTGGCGCCGTCGTCGCTGCCGGCGATGTCGGCACGCGAGCTGGAGAAGGTGGCGTTGGCGCCCACGACCAGGCCGTTCCACGGCGCCGGCAGCTCGCGCAGCGCCTTCGAGTACGCGAACTCCAGCCCCGCGACCCGCGCCTTGTCGCCGTTGGCCCAGGTGATGGCCTCGTCGAAGTCGGCCCAGGCGCCGGTGCCGGCGACGTCGGTCTGGTACGAGAAGTCGCGGATGCGTTTGTAGAAGACGTAGGCCGAGACCACGCTGGCATAACCCAGCCCGCGTTCGACGCCGAGGTCGAGGTTGGCCGAGCGCAGCGGCTTCAGCTTGGGGTTGCCGAAGCTCGCTTCGTCGCCGTCGATCACGTAACCCGGGGCGATCTGGCCGAAGCTCGGGCGCACGACCGAGTTCGACCAGGCCGCGCGCAGCGTGGTGCGTGCGTCCAGATCGTGGCGCAGGTGCAGCCCCGGCAGCCAGTGGCTGTCGCTGCGGCGTGCGTGGATCGGCGCGAACTCGCCGTCGGTGACGCCGGTGCCGTCGGCCGTCATGCGCGTGCGTTCGTGGCGCAGCCCGGCGATGACATGGCTGCGGCCGAGGTCGAAGCCGGCCTGCAGATAGGCGGCGTCGACGTCCTCGTCGATGCTGAAGTCGTTGACGCGCGACTCCTGCTCGTCGACGAAGTCGCCCAGATCGGTGCCGCGCACCAGCGCGTTCAGCGGGCCGGCCGAGATCAGCGGGCCGAAGCTGCCCCAGGGGTAGTCGGCGCGGCCCGAGCTGAAGGCACTCAGGCTGCGCTGGGTGTCGCTCAGGTTGAACGGCGCTTCGTCGAAGTCTTCCAGCACCCAGGTGGTCTGGGCGCTGGTCTTCTCGCGCCGGCTGGCCTTGGCGCCGAACTTGATCTCGGTGTCGACGCCGGCGACTTCGAAGCCGCGCGCCAGGTCCAGGCGCAGGTTGTGTTCGCGGTCCTTCACCAGGCTTTTCTCGACCTCGATCTTGTCCAGGCTGTAGAGCGCGGCGTCGTCTATCGTGGCCGGCGCGATCAGGCGCGGGCGCAGGCGGCCGGTGTAGCCGACGCCGTCGAAGCTGTCCTCGGCCTCGAACTTGGCCTTGGCGATGTGCAGCGGCGTGTCCTCGCTCGAGCGGCTGGTGCCGGCCTCGGCCTTGAGCTTCCAGTCGCCGAAGCTCTGCGTCGTGCCCAGCACCAGCGAGCGGATGGTCTGGGTCTCCTTGCGGTCCTTCAGCTCGCGCGTCGATTCGGCCTCGCCCAGCGTGCCCGGGGTCTGGGCCTCGTCGAACTCGATCGAATGCGCCTGGCGCTGCTCGTCGTCGCTGAAGCGGCTGTGCAGATAGCGGGCGTGGTACTCGGTGCCGGCCTCGGGGCGGTACTCGGCATTCAGCGCCAGGCCGGTGCGTTCACGCGTGATGCGGTAGTCGCGGCGTTCGAACTCCTCGAGCGCGTCGCCGTCCCAGGCGCCGCCGGTCTCGACGTTGTCCGAGCCGAACTTGCGCACCTCGTGGCTGAAGCCCGCGGCCAGGCCCAGCTTGCCGTCGAGGAAGCGGTCGCTCCACAGCAGCGAGCCGTTGGGGCTGCTGCGCTCGGTGTTGGTCTCGTACGAGGCGCCCAGATCGGCGGCGATGAAACGCCCCGGGCGGTCGAAGGCCGAGACCGTCTGCACGTCGACGGTGCCGCCGATCGAGTTCGCGTCCTGCTCGGGCAGCAGCGTCTTGCTGACGGTCAGCGACCGCACCAGCGACGAGGGCAGCACGTCCAGCATCACCGCGCGCCGGTCGCGTTCGGGCGAGGGCAGCAGGCTGCCGTTGAAGGTGACGCTGTTCAGGTCCGGGCCCAGGCCGCGGATGCGCACGTAGCGGCCTTCGCCCTGGTCGCGCTCGATCGACACGCCGGGCAGACGCTGCAGCGCCTCGGCGGTGTTCTTGTCGGGCAGGCGGCCGATGCCGTCGTCGCGCACCACGCTGACGACGTTGTCAGCCGCGGCCTGGTCCTTCAGCGCGCGGTCGGTGGCCAGCGCCTGGCCGGTGATGACGATGGTCTCGACCGGCTGGGTCTGCGCGAATGCCGGCAGGGCGGCCGCCGCGGCGAGCGCGATCAGCGTGCGCGGCGTCTGCAGCCGCTGGAGGTGATGGGACACGGAAGACTCCTGAGGGGCCTGCGGCGCTCTGCTGGCGCCGATGGCGGTGGTGGGGTTCGGGGCGCACGGTAGGCAGCGCGCGTGTCGGTCCCGTGACGGTTGGCCGGCGACGCCGGCCTGCGGGCCGCAGCGCCGGCCCCGGCGAGCCATAGCGCCCCCGGGCGGCTGCCTCGCGGGGGGCGGTGGCGGTGGTGGCAAGGGCCTGCGCCGGTGAGCCGATCGGACCCCCGGGGCTTCACGACGCTGTCGGGCGGCGGCGCGCAGGACTTGGGCGTACCGGTGATCGGCCTCGCCGGCTGCCCGGCGCCGGCTGCGGCCTGCGAGCCGGCGGCCGCGCAGCACTCGTTGCCTTGACGGACGGACGGCGGCCCTTGGTCGGCCGCTGCCTTTCAGATGCGCATGCAGATCGCCGAGCCGGCTGCGCTGCAAGCCAGGATCTGTGCGATGTTGACCGCCGCGCGCCCTGGAAACGGCCACGCGCCGTAGTGCAGGCCCAGCGCTTCGCCGATCTGCGCCAACAGCCCGCAGAGCACGAATGACACCGTGCAGATCGGCGGCCACCACAGCGACGGCGTCGCGCCGTGCACGAGCAGGTTGATCGGCAGGTCGTGCAGCAACCAGCCGCTGGCGGCGAATGTGAGCAGTAGCGAGCCCTGGCGCCCCAGTCGTGGGCGCAGCGGCCGGTAGACCAGGGTCTGCAGCAGCGCGCCGTACAGGGGGTTCCAGTGCTGCCAGAACTGGCGCAGCGAAGCGGCGCCCATCGCGTCCACGAACCAACCGAACGGGCGCCCGGGGCGGGCGATGCCACGGGCCCGCAGCGCTCGGGCCAGGCTTCGGGACAGCGGTCGGTGGTCGGCGGGCATCGTGGTCTGGGTCGCCGGCATTCTCGGGGGACCGCTGTAGCGCCTGCGTGCTGGCCGACCCTGCGCTCGTCAGGTGGGGGGATGCGCCCGTGCTGACGCACGGCTGTCATCGGCGGCGGCTAGCCTCGCCGCCGATGCCGACCTCGCCCCGCTCCCTGCAACCGATGCTCGCACTCGCCGCGACCGTGCTGCTGGCCTTGTTCGCCACCTTCGCGCCGCCCAAGCCGGTGGAGAGCTGGCAGTGGCTGGACATCGCCGGCGAAGGCGGCACCGCGCTGATGGCCGGGCTCTGGGCCTGGCTGGTGCTGGGCAGCCGCCCGGGCGGGCGGGTGACGATGTGGCTGGCCGGCGGGCTGGCGGCGATCATGCTCGGCGCCTTCGCCGACTGCCTGGACGAGCTCTTCGTCGTCTCGCAGGCGGCGCTGCCGCTGGGCTGGATCGAGTCGACGCTGGCGCCCGCGGGCATGCTGGCGCTGACCTGGGGCCTCGTGCTGTGGCGCCAGGAGCAGGCGAGCCTCACCGAACAGCTGGAGCGCCGCGAACGTGTGTTCCGCGACCACCGCGCCTACGACCGCATCACGCAGCTGGCCGACGCCGCCTATGTGCGGCGCCAGATCGAGCTGGAACGCGGCGCCCAGCCGCAGCAGCCGTGTGCGGTGGCGATGCTCGAGCTGGCGCACTGGGACCAGTTGGAGCGCGAACAGGGCCGCGCCGAAGCCGACCGCGTGCTGCAGGCCGTGGCCCACCAGATGCTGCTGAACCTGCCGCCGCGCGATCTGCTGTGCCGCTACGCCGGCGCGCGTTTCGTGCTGCTGATGCCCGCTGCCGAGCTCGGCCCGGCGCGCCGGCGCGCACATCACCTGGCGGCAATGGTCGAGGCAATGCGTTTCCACGCCCGCGGCGCCGAGCAGCCGCTGGCGCTGTCGATGCGCAGCGTGGTCGCGCTGGCCGACGGCGATGCGCAGCTGCTGACCCGCCTGAACCGCGAGCTCGAGGCGCAGGACCTGGCCGCGGCACGCGCCGCGCACCCGGCCGCCGGCTGAGATGGCGACGTTGCGGCCGGCACCGGCGGGCGAGGACACGGCAGCCACGGTGCCGTTCACGCACCAGCCGGCGCTGGTGCTGGAGCTGGCGCGCGCGCAGGACCTGGACGTGGCCGCGATCCGCACCGCCGCCGGCCTGGGCGACGCACCGCCGGCGGTGCTGACGCTGCTGCAGTGGCGCGAGCTGCTGGCCGCGGCGCTGCGTGCCTTCGGCTCGGCCGAGGCGCCGTTCGTGCTGGGCCGCCACCTGCTGCCCGGCCACTACGGCGCTGCCAGCCATGCGCTGCGCGAATCGGCCAGCCTGCGCGACGCGGTCGAGCGCCTGGTGCGTTTCCAGCCGCGGCTGTCGCCGCTGCTGGTGCCGCGGCTGCACATCGAAGGCGGCCTGGCGGTGCTGTACTGGACCGACGCCTGCCGCCTGGGCGCCTTGCGCCCGGCGCTGGTCGAGATGCAGATGAGCGCGCTCGCCGCCTGCTGCCGCTGGCTCGCTGGCCAGCCGCTGCCCTGGACCTTCTGCTTCAACCGCGCCGCCGCGCGCCACGCCGAGCAGCACGAGGTGCACCTGGGCACGGGCTTGCGTTTCGGCTGCCAGCTCGACGCGATGCTGATCGACGCCCACTGGCTGGACACGCCCTGGCCAGCCGCCACCCACCCCGGCGCGGTGGCCGCCAGCCGTGCCGCCGAGCAGGCGGCCGGCGCCGAAGCCATGCCGCGCTCGCTGCTGGCCGCGCTCTACGACCTGCTGCTGGAACGTGTCTGCGAGCCGCCGTCGCTGGAAGAGGCCGCGGCCGCCTTCGGCTTCAGCCCGGCGACCTTCAAGCGCCGGCTGGCGCAGGACGGCACGCACTACCAGGCCGAACTCGACCTGGTGCGCCACCACGAGTGCCTGCGGCTGTTCCGCTTCGGCGGGCTGGACAACGAGGCAGCGGCGCGGCACCTGGGTTTCCACGACGCGGCGAATTTCCGCCGCTCGTTCAAGCGCTGGACCGGCTCGACCCCGGCGCTGCTGCGCCGCGGGCTGTTCGACTTCTCGCTCTGAGGCGTCGGTGGCGGGGAATCATCCCGCCTGATGATTCTCTGCGCCCACCGGAAATTATCTTTTGCTGACAGCGGCTTGCCGTCATGGCGCAACCGGATAGCAGTATCTCGTGACGCTTTGATGACGCCTGCGGGCATATTTTTCTTGGTTTCTTGTGTTTCCTCCCTTAACGCTTTTGGAGTATCCGCCGATATTGGTGGAGTTGTGTTGATCGCCGGCTTCCGGCCGGAATCCATGTCCCCGCTCCCGAATTCCGCCGCGCCGCCTTCGGCCGGCCCGAACCCTGTCCGTGCCGGCATCTGGTCGCCCGGCCTGCACCTGTTCCGCCGCCTGCGGCTGCGCGCCAAGGCGGCGCTGATCTGCGCCGTGCTGCTGGCGCCGCCGCTGGTGCTGGGCACGGCCCTGGTGCGCGGCGAACTGCAGCGTGCCGAGGCGGCAGCCGCCGAACGCGACGCGCTCGCGCTCGCCCGCCAGTTGTTGCCGCTGCTGCAGCAGGTGCAGGCGATGCAGGGCGCGGCGCGCGCCGTCGTCGCCGGCCAAGACGCCGCTGCCGCCTACCGCGACGCGCTGGCTGCCGCCCGTGCCGCGGCAGACGAGGCCGGCGCCGCGCCGGCCTCGTCTGCCGCGGCACGG
>NZ_NRRU01000148.1 GCF_016583785.1 Rubrivivax gelatinosus
GCCGCCGACGAAGCCTGCCGGCGCACGCAGGCCGACTGCCGCCGCGCCGCCGCCGCGCGCGCCGAGCGCGAGGACGCGCCGGCCACCGCGCGCCACCCCGACACACTGCCCGGAGCCCGACCATGACCCCACGCCCTGCCCGCACCGTCTACCTCGTCGACGACAACGCCGAGTTCCGCAGCAGCGCCCAGTGGTGGCTGAGCGGCGCCGGCTACCGCGTGCACGACTTCGGCGACGCCCAGGCCGCGCTGGACGCGCTCGACCGCCTGGCCGCCGAGCGCCCCGATGAACTGCACCGCGCCTGCCTGCTGCTGGACGTGCGCATGCCGGGCCTGAGCGGCCTGGACCTGCACGACCGCCTCGCCGACCGCGGCCTGACGCTGCGCCCGGACCTCGCCGCCGAAACCCCGGCCGCGCCCCCGTCGGCGCCACCGCTGCCGGTGGTCTACATGACCGGGCACGGCGACGTGCCGCTGGCGGTGGCGGCGATGCAGAAAGGCGCGGTGACGATGCTGGAGAAGCCGTTCGCCGACGACGCGCTGGAGCAGGCGCTGGAGCGTGCCTTCGCGCTCGCCGAGTCGGCCTGGGCGCGCTGCCAGGTGGCGTCGGTGTTCACGCTGCAGCCGCCGGACGTAGCCGCGCCGGGCCTGATGCAGATGGCCGAGCCCGACCCGGGCGACAGCAGCCGGCGCGAGTACCAGCGCCGCCTGGAGTCGCTGTCGCCGCGCCAGCGCCAGGTGCTGCAGGGCATCGTCGCCGGCAAGCTGAGCAAGCAGATCGCCTGGGAGATCGGCCTCAGCGGCAAGACGGTGGAGTTCCACCGCAAGTGCCTGATGGAGCGCATGCAGGCGCGCAACGCGATGCACCTGCTGCGCATGGCGGTGTCGCGCAGCGTCGACGTCGCCGACACGCTGGTGGCCTGACGCGCCGGGGCGGCGCGTATTACTCCAGGCGCAGGCCGCCCGGCCCGAAGCCGACGCGCTCGGCATCGGCCTTGAAGAACTGGCGCAGATAGCCGCGCGCGGCCTCGCGCAGGCGCTGCTCGGTGGCGGCGTCGGGCTGCTGCTGCAGCGCCATCTGCGTGCCGGCCATCAGCATGCCGAGGATGGCCATCTGCTCGTACATCTCGCGCCGGTCGAGCATCGGCGCGTCGGCGAGTTCGGGCTGTGACGCCAGCAGCGAGCGCATCTGTGCCACCACCGGCGGGAAACGCTCGTCGGGGAACGAGCGGTTGTGCAGCCCCATCCAGCTGGCGACGAGGAACGAGGCGAGCGCGCCGCCCAGGTCGCCGCGCGGGATGCCGAACTGCTTCTCGATGCCGCGGTAGCGCACCAGCAGGTCCTCGAACAGCGCCTTGGCCTGCGCCTGCCGCGCCGCCGGGTAGTGGGCCGCCAGCTTGGCCGGCATCGTCGCCGGGCCGCGGGTGGGCACCAGCAGCGCCGAGGCCGAGTCGGGCTCGCGCGCGGCTTTCGTCGCCGCCTGCAGGCGCTGCGGCGTGTGCAGGTCGTTGACCAGCGTCTGCGTCAGGTAGCTGGAGGACAGGAAGTTGGACATCGGCGCGCCGACATAGGCGTAGCCCGGGCTGTAGGACTGCGCCGCGGCGGGTGGAGCGGCGAGCGCCGCCCCCCACACGAGAACCATACCGCCCAGCCAGGCCGCCGAGCCGCAGCGTGGCGCATCGCCCGCCGCCTTCGAGGCCCGCGCGCGGGCACGCTCCTGGGACATCAGCACGCTCCTGTTTGGCGGATCCGGGACGGCTGGCCGGCCAAGGCCGGAATCGCCACCGGTCCAGGTTTCAGTTCAGTCTCAGCCCCTCGGGGCCGAGTTGCACACGCTCGGCATCGACCGCCAGGAACTGCTCGAGATAGCGCTTGGCCGCCTGTTCGAGATTCGCCACCGCGACACGGTCGGGCTGGCGGTCCAGCGCCATTCGGGTCGTGGCCATGAACATGCCCAGGATCGACAGCTGCTCGTAGGTGTCCTGGCGGGCCGGGGCGGTGGCCACGCGCAACTGCGGCAAGGCAGCGAGTATCCGGCGCGACTGCTCGACGAGCGGCGGGAAGCCGCTGTCCGCGGCGGGCCGCGCGCCGGGCACCGAGGCCTGCAGGAGCTGCTGGTTCAGCACGCCGCCGGTGATCATCAGTGGCGTGCCGGTGTAGGCGGGATGTGGATCTGCGCCGCGGCGGGCGCGCAGCACAGCATCGAAACTACCGACAAGGCCAAGTTCCACGAAGGCCGTGCCCGGCCCGGGCACGAACGGGTGCACGTCACCGGGTCCAGCCCCGCAGGTCGCAGCCCAGCGCCTCGCGGCGCCCGTCCCCGTCGGTGACGGTGAACGACGCCGCCCCCGCGCCGACGCGGCGGGACGTTGATGGGGCGACGTAGAGATCGCAGCCGCCGATCGGGGTGCCCGAGCAACCGGTCGAGGTGCAGCCGTTCGCCGGGTCCATGTCGAAGGCGAAGAAGGCGCCATCGGGGGACCACACCGCGTACGAGGTCAGTCCGGTGTCGGTGAGCTGCTCGAGGCCGCTGCCGTCGGCCGCGGAGATCCAGAGGTCGGTCGACCTGACGCCGCCATCCTCCCAGAGCACGTTCCAGCGCGTGATGACGCGCTGGCCCGCGGGGTCGACCCAGAGGCCCGCCGGCGTGCGGCCGCTGACGCTGAGCTGCGCGACCGCGGTGTCCGGCAGCGCCGGCGTGCCGATGCGCAAGCGGCCGTCGGCACCGAGGTGGAGAACACGTCCGTCGGGCAGCCAGTCGGCCGCCGCCTGGACACCCGGATAGGTGGCCAGCGTGACGCGGCCGTTGAAGTCGATCGCGATGAGCACGACCTGATCCGAATCGACGCCACCGGCGCTGGGCGACCAGGTGAGGATCATGCGGCCCAGTTGCACGGGCGACGGCCGCACGCGCCGGACGTAGCCGTCGAAGGTGGCCGCATCGACGCGCTGCCCGGCGCGGGTGTAGATCGACACCGTCGAGAAGTCGTCGTTCAGGTCGTACTCGTAGGTGATGAAGTGCTGGCCGTCGGGGGTCGGCACGGCGGTCTCCACTTCGGACAGGCGCACCGTCTTCGCCCCCGACAAGTCGGAGACTTGCAAGCCGTTCACCGCGTCGAGGCCGAAGTAGTCGTGCCACAGCAAGCCCGACGCGGTGACCTCACCGCCGGAGCCGTTGTCCGGATCGTCCCCGCCGCCGCCTCCTCCGCCACCGCAGCTGACCAGGTGCAGGAGCGCCATCACCACGACACCTCCCGCCAGATATCGCAGGCGCCCGCGGCCTTGAAGTACCTTTCGCCATGCCCGGCTTTCGCTCATCGAATGTCCTCGCAAGTTCTGTCAAATGGAGTTTGAATCGGCACAAAAACGCGGCTGACTCTGCTTGGTGTGCGTGACACGGGCAATCCCGAAACGGTAGTGGCTTGAAAGAGGAGCGTCGCATCGGCAACAGGGCGTTAACGAAACGGCCGCCTGCCCCGGCCTGGTGGCCGACGCCTAGGAGCGATCCCAGCTTTGCGGCCCCGCAGCGCGGCGATGGAATGCGAGCCATCGTGCAGCAGCGGCCATCGGGCCCCTGCCGCGGCGATGAAGCAGGGCCGGGCGGTGTCGATGTCCGGGTCCGAAATTCTCAACTTCGACCGGAGCAAATCCCATGAGCGGAGCACTGAACAGCGTCTTCGGCGGCGGCAACATCCTCGGCCTGGTGATGAATGTCGTCAGCCTGGCTTTCCCGCCGCTGCAGATCGCGATGTCCCTGAGCAATCTCTTCACCCAGACCCTCGGCCAGGCGCTGAATGCCGGCATCGACATCCTGCAGCAGCAGTTCGGGCTGCCCAAGTTCGTCGCCGATCTGGCCAAGAACTTCGTCAACCAGGCGGTGGCGTCGAACCAGAAGGCGACGGATCCGCAGGTCGATCAGTTCGTGGCCGACAAGGCGGGCGCCACGGCGCAAGCCTGGGGCACGGACTTCACCCAGCAGTTCGTCGACAAGGTGGTCGACAACATCAAGGAAGGCAGCGACAGCACCGGCTCGAAGAAGAAGACCGCCAGCAGCTGGCTCGAAGTCATCGCCTTGTCGATGGCCGAGGCGATGTCGCAGAAGTCGGCCAAGATGATCGACCTGTCCAAGGAGATCAAGGACCTCTCGCGCGTCGAGATCGACAGCGACGACACGCAGGGCCAGAAGGAAAACGCGGCCGACATGCAGGCGGCCCAGGCCAGCCTGAACGCCACGGGCAAGGAGTTCGAAATGCTGACCAACACGATGAAGAGCGTCGTGGACAGCATCGGCAACTCGCTCGCGCAGGCCGCCCGCAAGTCGTAGCATCGGGCGCTCCAGCAAAGCGGCGCCTCGCGAGGCGCCGCTTTCTTTGCGTCTGTCGTACGGCAAGGAGTTGCGATGTCGATCCGGATGGTCGTTCTGGTCTCGGTGCTGCTGCTGTCATCGCTGCCGCGCGTGGCGCACGCCTACTGGGGCGTCTACGACGTCGGCAACCTCGCGGCGCTGGACTTCTCGTACAAGCTCAGCCGCATCCAGACCAAGATCGCCGAGCGCGCGGGGAAGTCGGGATCGACCGCGTCCAAGCCGCTGCCGACCGTCGAACGACCGCGCAGTACCGCCGCACGTGAGCTCGCACAGGCCTACCCAGCGGCCGAGCGGGAACGTGTGGCGCAGCTGTTCGCGACGCTCTTGCAGAAGTACGGCGAGATCGAGGACCGCTTTTCCATCCGGCGCGGAGACATCGGCGGCGCACTCGCCGCCTTCATCGCCGGCAACATGATGGCGATGCGGCAGCAGGATTTCCCCGATGAACATTTCGCCGCGCTCGTGCGGCAGATGCGCGAGCACATCGGCCGCGACCCGGCCTACCGCCGCATCGATGCGCACGAAATGCGCCGCACCTACGAGCAACTGGCCATCGTCGGCATGTTCATGGCCGCCACCCAAATGGCGCTGGCGCAGCAGCCCGACGAAGGCTTGCGCGAACGCAGCATGGGCGCCGCACGCCGCTACCTCTCGACCGTGATCCCGGGCGACCTCGACCGCCTGCAGATCACGGCCGACGGCCTGTCCCAGCGCTGAACGCTCCAGGAGCGCCCAGGCCTCGGTTCCCCTGCCGCCGCTGGTGCGCGAACGCCGCTGCCTGCCTCGCGCTGGCCTGGCCGGCTTTCGCGACGGCCTAGGGCCCGATGTACAACATCGGCAACCTCGGCGTGCTGGACTCGTCCTGGCACTACCAGTCGATCCAGTACCGCATCGTCGAGAACGCGCGTCAGCGCAACGCCGGTCGCCAGCCGGCCGGAGCCCATCCACGCCGAGCCGCGAGGCCGTCGCCAGCCTGCTCACCACGGCCGACGGCGCGAGCCGGATGCCGGCCCGCCTGGCAGATGCGCCGGGTGATCGCCTCGCAGCCGGGCTTCGCCTCAGTGCCCGCGCACGAGCGGCGCGAGGCCTATGAACAGCTGGCCATCACCGGCATGTTCATGGCGACGACGCAGATGGGGCTGAAGGCCAAACCCGACGCCGCGCTCGCGAAAAGCAGCCGCGACGCAGCGCGGGGCTACCTGCAGCAGTTCCTGAAGGGCGACGTCGATCGGCTCACGCTGAGCGACGAGGGGCTGGTGCTGCGCTGACGGCCGCCCCCTAGTCACGATCCCAGGTGGGCAGCGCCGCGCCGGCTTCCTAAGCTGCGCCGCGATCGGAGGACCGCGCATGAACGACATCGGCCGACAACCCGCACGCGGGCCGTCGCCGCCGCCCTCGCCGGTGGTGGACGCGACGCTGCGCCAGCTTGACCGCCTGCTCGACGCCTCGGGCCTGGGCTGGGTGAGCCGCGACGAGGTGCGCCAGGCCGCCGGGCTGATCGGCGCACTGCCAGCGCACGACGCCGACGCCGTCGTCGACCGGATGACGGCTTCGGGTGGCCTCGTCACGCTGGCGCACGAGGTGATGGACCGCTCCTGGATCGGCCCTGGGCTGACGGCGGACCAGCGCGCCGACTTCTTCCAGGCCATGGCGCGAAGCCTGGACGGCGACTCGCTGGCCGCGCTGTCGCAGGCCCTGGCCGGCACCGAGGCCGCCAGCGGCGGCTTCCAGCCGGTGACCGAGCTGGGCGCGGCGGTGGCCCGCCACGCCTCGCCGCAAGCCAAGCTGGCCTACGTCCAGGCGCTGGCCGGCCAGACGACCGACAAGCCGCAGCATGCGGTCGGCGGCCTGCTCGAGTTCGACGGTCAGCGCCGCCTAGGCGACGCCGAGGCGCGTGCGATCGCTTCGGTGGTGGCCTCGTTCGGCGACGACCCGGCCTCGGCGCGGGCCGCCTTCGAGACCCTGGCGCGCGAGCCCGGTGCACTCGACGCCGTGATGCTCGCAGCCACCGACACCGAGCAGGACTGGGGCCTGGTCAACAGCTGGCACACGGCCTCGTCGGACCACACCACGTTCCGCGCGCTGATGCAGACCGCCGCGCGCATGGAACAAGGCTTCGCCGTCGGCGCCGACGGCACGGCCGTGCGCGCGCTGGGCGACCGCGTGTTCGACGCCGCAGTGCGCGCCGTGGCCCCGGGCGACGTTCAGGCCGCCGACCTCGTGTTCCGCGCCACGCCGATGGACGCGCACGCCACGCGCATGGCCGAGCTGTCGCAGGCCGTCTACGACCGCAGCAGCGCGCCGGCGGGCGCCACCCGCCTGGGCGACGCGCAGCTGCAGGCGCTGGGGCTGGACCCGGCGCTGCTGCACAAGCCGGCGATCGGCTTCGAGGCGGCGCTGTTCCGCCTGGACGACGGCGGCTGGGTGCTGGCCTTCCGCGGCACCGACGACTGGGCACTGGCGCGCGCGGGCGACGCCGACGACAACCTGGCTCAGGGCCTGGGGCTGGGCTCGCTGCAGCACTCGGCGGCAGCGATCGCGGCGATGGAGGTGGCGCGCGTCGTGCCCGCCGGCCACCTGGAGACCACCGGCCACTCGCTGGGCGGCGGCCTGGCGGCCACGGCCGCCGGCCGGGCCGGCGTGCCGGCCACGACCTTCAACGCCGCCGGCGTCGCCGACGAGACGCGCGAAGGCTACTCGCTGCACTTCGCCGACGGCCAGGTCACCAACTACCGCACGACCGGTGACATCATGAGCTTCCTGAACGGAGGGCCGGTGCCGACACGTTATGCCGACGTGCTGGGGCTGGACCGGCTGCGCCAGTTCCCGGCGTCGGTCGGCAGCTCCGTGGACCTGGGCAACCCGCTGGCGCGTGTGTACCTCGGCGCGCGCCTGGACAGCTGGAACCCGGGCACGATCGCCGAGGGAGGCCGGTTCGGCACGCAACAACATGGTTTGGCGGAAGTCCTGCGGCATCGTGCACCGGCGCCCTAGCGGCGTCGGCGTGGCGCTGGCCACGGGCTTCGCGGCCCTGGGTTTCGCCGCCTGCTCGCCGGCCGCCGCACCGAAGGAAGAACCCGTGTTCATCGACGTTTCCGCCGTCTTCGGCGCCACCGACCAGCGCGACCGCGCCCAGGCCCGTTTCGCCGACGAGGCCAGCCGTCTTTTCCTGCGCCTGGCCGAGAGCGGCGACCTGGCCGCGATGACGGCCCAGGTGCGCGCGGGCTACGCCGTCGACACCCCCGGCGAGCAGGACGTGACGCCGCTGCTGGCCTACGTCGCCTATGTGCGCCCGGTGCGCGCCGACGTCGTCGCCCACCTGCTGGCGCTGGGCGCCGACCCGACACGCTCGCTGGCCAATGGCATGTCGCTGCTCAACGCCGTCGCGCGGGCGCGCGACCCGCAGCTGCTGCCGGTGCTGCTGAAGGCCGGCGTGTCGCCCGATGCGCGGCTGCCGGTGCAGGGCGAGACCTTTCTGTCGGTTGCGATCCGCGAAGGCAACACCGATCTGGCGCTGGCGCTGCTGCAGGCCGGCGCACGCGCCGACCTGCCGACCGAGGACGGCAGCCTGCCGCTGCTGCTCGCCACCGGCATGGGCAACTGGATCGTCGCCGACGCCCTGCTGCGTGCCGGTGCGCGCATCGACGCGCCGCGCCTGGCACACGCGCTCAAACTGAGCCCGCCGGCGCCCGACACGCCGCAGGGCCGCGCGCACGCCGCGGTGGCGGCGCGGCAGCTGCGGCCCTGACCCTGGGATCGGCCCCAGCCTGGGAGCGCTCCCGGCTGGCGACGCGGCGGCCCGCGGCATCGAATCGGGCCTCAGCCGCAGGAGGGCCGCCCGATGAACGCCACCGATTCCGTCTCGCGCAGCGACGCCGCCGGCGCCGCTTCGCGTGTCGAGACCTCCAGCCCGGCCCGCGAGCTGATCGGCGCGGCACGCGATCCGCGCAGCGGCAGCCTGGACACCGCGCGCCTCGGCGCCTGGGTCGCCGACGCCGCGCGCCAGGATCCGGGCCGCGCCGCGCAGGCCTATGCGGCGATCGAGGACGAGCTGACGGCGCAAGGCCGGGTCGGCGAACTCGCACGCTTCAACGCCGATGTCGTCGCCGCCGCCGACGGCGGCTTGCAGGCCCCCGGTGGCCTGTGGGGCGCCGGCCAGGGGATGCTGCAGGCCGGGCGGCAGGTGCTGGTCGACAACCCGATCCTCGTCAAGCAGTGGGAATCGACGACCAGCGCCTGGACCGGGCGCGACGGTTTCACGAGCGGGCTGCGCGAACTGCTCGACCGCAACGGCATCCAGATCTCGCCGCAGGTCAACCCGGTGCCGCCGGGCTCGCTGGGGCCCAGCGCGGGCGTGCCGGCGGCGGTGGCCAACAACACCAATGGCGCGCTGGCACGCGACGCGATCGCCGACCGCTGGCGCGCCGCCGGCTACACCACGCAGACGGAGGTACCGGCCAACGGCGGCGCACGCCGCGTCGACGTCGCGGTCGACATTCCGGCGGCCGATCCGCGCCAGGCCCAGCGGCTGGAGATCGAGAGCAAGGTCGGGCGTGTCGCGGTCGACGGCGACATCCGCGCCCAGGTCGCACTCGACGCCGACGCGCTGCGCGCCAACCAGGCGCTGCGGCGTTCCGGACAGTTGCTCGAAGGCGTCGGCCGTGTCGCCCGCCCGGTCGGGCTGGTGATCGACGCGATCCAGGTCGGCCAGGCCTTCCGCGCCGACGGCAACCAGGTCGGCACGAACACCGGGCGCTCGGCCTCGGGCCTGGCCGGCGGCGCGCTCGGCGGCTGGGGCGGC
>NZ_NRRU01000149.1 GCF_016583785.1 Rubrivivax gelatinosus
CGCAGAGAAACTGCCAATCGCCATCTTGATCGTGGCTCACCAGCAGGACTGGATGCCCCTCGCGCATAACTCGATGGTTCGTGAATGCGACGACGTTACTAGGGTCGTCGAATGGCCACTCACGAGGCGCAAAGGCGTGAACGTGGCCTGCGACGGTATCTTTCATGAGGTTCAACGTGAAAGTGAGCGGACGCCGAAGGCGGTCCGCTCCAATGACAGGTTAAGGCTCACGCGCATCGCTCAACCCACACGGTTTCGCCTGGATGGTGTTCCTCAATCGTGTCGATCGCTCCGGCCAGCACATCGCCCGGCTCCCCCTGTAGTGGGTAGATTAACCGAGACACGTTGACGTCTTCGAGGGCGGCATAGTCGGCTTGCGAGATGACGTCGGAGCCACACCACACTGCATCCGCACTGTCTCCGCGCACTCGCAATGCTTCCACGAGACCGACAGGAGTAAGCGCAAGGAAAACCATCAGTGAGCCTTAACGTTTGAGGTAAGGGGCCGACGACGGCGTGGCGCCAGGCCCGGGCTGCGGAGAATGTACCGCGCCGCAGCTCGGGCCTGGTGGCATGCCGTTGACGGTCCCTTTCACCGAAGGGTTAGGCCGCACTGGCAGCGCGTGCGACGGGAAGTTTGCTTGCTGCCCAAATGCCCAGCGGAACCGAGAGCCGACCAAACCACGTGTACCAGGCAAGCAGGAGAGCCAGCTTCTGTGAGGAAGGGAACTGCGCCTCTTGGTAGAAGTTGAAGGCTTCGAAGAGGCAGTAGAGAAGCCAAGGAGCTGTTAACCCAACGACTGGTGGAAGGCCACGAGTTCGAAGGAGCCGAAAGACGGCCAGCGCAAAACTTCCCGCGATGAACGCCATGGGGATGTGAACCAGCAGCACCGAATGCAGTGTGACTGCGAGCCAATTCCTGCCTTGAACCAGGGGCCGAAGTACGCTTGGTGTTGGAAGTGCGGCGAGCACACCGACGATGAAGATGGCTAGCCAGAGCAGGAGGCAACCGGCGGTGAGTGCCAGAAGGAACTGCAGAAGCGTGCGACGAGGCATTGTGGTGCGGCCTAACGTTCGAGCTGAGTGGCTGGCCGCGGCAGGACGGCTTGCCCGCGCCGTGCATCATGCCCGCGGCGCATGGCGCGGGCAAGACGGCCTGCCGTGGATAGTCCGCTCTCGAGCGAGGGGTTAGGCCACACTTCTGCCACAGGACACCTTCTCGGACTGGAAGGTCACGTTCATTCTCTTGTGGTGGTACTTGAGGACCCCACCATCCAAAGACACTACTTCGTACACATCTGAATAGTGCTCGTCCCCAGTGTTGACGGGCTTTCCATTCACCCGCAGTGTGATGGTCTTGTAGGCTCCATTGGAGTGCGTCCAGATTCCGTCCTCAGTCTGCGGCCTGCTTCCGGAATCGTTCGGAATGGGCGTGAACTCAATGACAAACGTCCCATCTGCCCTCCGATCCATGAACCACTCGGTTCGAGTCTTCAGTACGGGCTGGTAGTCCTGCCCACGCCAACATCCAATCAGTGGGTCCGCAACCGCCGGTGGAGGTAACTTCTGGCCACATCCCACCAGCGCGATGGATGCAACTGCGATGAGCGAAGCGCTGTGACTCACGGTGTGCGGCCTAACGTTCGAGCTAACCGGGCGACGACGGGAGGACGCCAGGCCCGGACTGGTGAAAATGTACCGCGTACCACCAGACAGGGCCTGGTGGCCTGCCGTTGGCGCTCCGGTTGAGCGAGGGGTTAGGCAGCACTGGCGGCCGTGCCAGCGTGCGACGGTTACCCGACCAAGGGAATGAACTCAAGGGTGCGCTGTATATGCTGCTGGCCAAGGATGCCGCGAGCATATTTTGAGTTTTCACCTCGGTCGTACTTCCGAAGGTACTCCGCGTCGATGAGCGGAGAGATGGTTTGAAGGTCCAGCGGCTCTCGCCCGCTGACCTGGACTCGCTGACCTTCGCATTCCAGGAACCCATGTGCGCCGCTGAGAAAAGTGGAATACCAACTTCTCTCCGACAGGCCCCAGGAGCGGGCAAATAGGCGATTGCCTACGGCAACGACCCAGATCTCAAGCGGAGTTGCGCGGTCCTTGCCGGCGCTCACGCCTACGAGACCGGCCCGATTAACGGTGGCGACGAAATCGGTATGAAACATGAGATGGTGATGGCAATGTGAACTGTGACAAGTTGGTCGCGGATGGGCGAAGACGGGTTTTGGTTTTGGTGCTGCCTAACGTTTGAGCTAACCGGACCGTTGCGGTATGTGGCTAAAGGCCCAGAATGAAATGGCGGGCCTTTAGCCGCATGCCGCAATGGGTCCGGTTGAGCGAATGGTTAGGCGTCACTGTATTCGTGCTCCATACATGGTCTGACCGACTAAATCGAATCGAGAGCCTTATAACCACGCTGATTCTCTACGGTCGGGTGCCCAAGCTGACAGTGGCAAATTTACCGTGCTCAATGGTTCTTGTCTTTCGACTTCTGGCTTTCGGTCTTCCACCGGCCATAGTGGTTGACTTGCTTTGGATAGCGAGCCTGCACATCGGGATGAAGTCTGTCAGGGAAATTGCAGATCCAGAAGACCACAAGCGGTCCGACCACAGGCAAAAAGAGTAGTGCAGTCAAAACGATCTTGAAGAATGCCGGATCCTTGGAGCTCCAGACTTTCACGCCTAGCCATGCTCCAACTAGGAAAGAGCAGAAGATGATCAAATTTCCGAAAGAAAGGTAATCCATCGCGGGCTGGAGTGGTTTGTGTGACGCCTAACGTTCGACGTAAGGAGCCTGCCGCAGGCAGGTCCCCTTGACGGAGGGGTTAGGGCACACGGCCGCGGCGCTGCACGCTCGACCTGGAAGCCGGCGCGAGGCGGAACACCGGGTTGGTGCTCTGCCCCGGACCACGAGCTGCAATGGCGGAGGTACGGTTGAAAATCGTCCCTGAATTTGAGTGAAGGAGCGGAGGCTCATGGGCTACGCTTTCTGTACTTGGAGAAAGGATCAACCGCCCGGGGCTTCTTGTGTACCGCTGAGGGAACTAGGTCTTCGGACTCACCAGACAGAAGCTCAGAGAGAACATCCGGTGGCAGACGCTTCATTTCCGCTTCGACTTCGCGTGAGTACTTTCGGTCGTTCGGTTCGGTGTTGCGCTGCGCCTTGCGACTGTATTGCTGGGAAAAACGGCCAAGCTGGCCGGCCATACGATTTGAACGCGCTCCCATCTGGTGTGCCATAACGTTTGAATTCAGCGGACCAGCCAGCGCAGCTGGCGCAGGCCCGCTGCAATGATTAGTTGGGCATCATTGCTCGGCCTCAGTGACTTCGCGCCCACGCTCCCAAGGAACGATAGTTTCGGGCCGNTTTCAAGGGGAAGCTCATGCAGTGCCGGCGTGTGAGGTGTCGGCGCCACAGCAAGTACTGTTTTCAGTACCGCGAGTTCAGCAGGCGACAGTGGCCGTGGACCGACGTAGGTCATGATGCCCAACGTGAAAGTGAGCGGACGCCGAAGGCGGTCCGCTCCAATGACAGGTTAAGGCTCACGCGCATCGCTCAACCCACACGGTTTCGCCTGGATGGTGTTCCTCAATCGTGTGGATCGCTCCGGCCAGCACATCGCCTGGCTCCCCCTGTAGTGGGTAGATGAACCGAGACACGTTGACGTCTTCGAGGGCGGCATAGTCGGCATCCGAAATGGCGTCGGAGCCACACCACACTGCATCCGCAGTGTCTCCGCGCACTCGCATTGCTTCCACGAGACCGACAGGAGTAAGCGCAAGGAAAACCATCAGTGAGCCTTAACGTTGGAGTTAACGGGCTGCCGGAGGCCGTCCCGTTGAACGACGGGTTAGGTTCGTTTTCACGGCCGCTCCCGACTAATTTGACGTGAATGGATTTTCAGCAATTCGATTGCCGCTTCTAACCTTCGCCTGACTAACCACGTCTCGAAGAGTAGGCCAGCGACGCCAGCTAGCAAGCCAATGATGAGGCCGCCTGCATATTTGGAAGAGAGATCTGAAACCGCAAATGACCCCAAGGCTACTGCAGCGGCAGTAATCAGCGCTTGAGGTGCATACATCTTTTGGAGAGGCTGAGCGATGGTTTCTTCGGCTATTCGTTTTCGCTCAAGCTCCTTCAGGATTTGCTCACCTTCGAGCGAAGCAAGCTGCTCTTTCATGTTTTGCTCCTTTGCTGATTGGTGATGCGAGAACCTAACGTTCGAGGTAACCGGCCGACAACGGCAGGGCGCCAAGCCCGGGCGGGTGAAAATGTACCGCGTACCACCGGGCCGGGCTTGGTGGCCTGCCGTTGGTGCTCCGGTCGACCGAGGGGTTAGGCCTCAGCTTCGTCATCAGCGCTCGTGAGGTAGGTTGACACGTTGATGCCAAGACCTGCAGTAGCAGCGAGGCTTACGAGCTCTCGAGGTGCTTCGAACATCACTGCTACATTGCCTTCGAGTAGCGCGACTCCGAAGTACAGTTCTGCCGACTCTACGCCGGGTGTCCTTGTGAGGACGGCAATCGCTGCGCCGTTCTCTCTAAGAAAGTTGGTGGCCTGTGCTACCTGTAGCGTTAGTTCTGTGATTTCGGCATCGCTTGCCACGACTTGAATGCCGGAATCTGTGTGGTGACGCTTGGGGTCAATCACATAGGTTTGCCCCTTTCGCCAATAGCGCTGAATGGATAGCGAAGGATGTATGAGTAGCGCGTCTACGTCTAGCGTAGAGCCGGATACTCGGAGTATGCAGGACATGTGATGGCGGGCTGTCTGAGGCCTAACGTCTGAATTCAGCGGCGCCGTCTGGCGTCCGCTGGAATGACCAGCTAGAGCGCATTCATGCGACTCCTACACACCCCACACCGCTACAACTCGAGCGGTGCGAGTAACGGGGTCAAACATAACGTACTGCCCACCCTCGTAGTACGTTGGGTGATAGAGCATGGGCTGACCGCTTGAGACAAGCCGGTTGAGGACAGCTTTCGGCACTGCCAGTGCGAGCTCACCTTCCTCTGCCTCGTCTTGTGATTCGGCCTTCGGGCGTTGATCCTGTCGCACAAGCGCCTGCGATGCGACGTCTTTGACGAACTGGCGCGCCTCTTCCGGAAGACTTGGCTCATCCCACTGCGTCGCGGTGTGCTTCTTGAATGGTGCGACGTACCTATACAGCGTCTTTCCTTTTGCAGAGACGACAACAAAGGACAGCATCGCCGAATGACACGCACCCGGACCGATGTTCACGGTGAGGCGATCTTTGGATGTGGGCGAGGCGAAGGAGATGGGCTGGGTAGCTGAATACTGACAGGGCGGATCCGAAGGCGACTGTGCTTGCGCGCCCGTCGACAGCAGGGCTAGAGTCAGGATTGCAGTGCGCGATAGCATTTGTTGCGCTCTAACGTCAAAGCTCAGCGGGCGGCGAAGCCGTCCGCTGCAGCGAAAGGTTGAACCTCATGTCGACTCGGCCTCGCATGGCTCTCGATGCCAGCAATCCTCCACCGAATCGCGCCATGCGCGCCAGCCGATCGGAAGATCTCCGACCAGCCCTACTGTCCGGTCTCGTTCGAAGGCGCACCCCAGACAAACGACTAGACATTCACCGAGGTCCTCACTGCCGCAGAGAAACTGCCAATCGCCATCTTGATCGTGGCTCACCAGCAGGACTGGATGCCCCTCGCGCATAACTCGATGGTTCGTGAATGCGACGACGTTACTAGGGTCGTCGAATGGCCACTCACGAGGTGCAAAGGCGTGAACGTGGCCTGCGACGGTATCTTTCATGAGGTTCAACGTTGCCGATAACCGGCTGCCGCAGGCAGCCCGGTTGAACGGCTTGTTATGCAAAGCCCCAACGACGGAGCCGCGGTGGTTGTGCGCGGAGGAAAGCACCGCGACACCCGCAAGGCCCGCACGCAGCAAGGGCGGCGGCGTTGGTCGTTACTCCGCGGCCGATGCTTACCCATGTTCCAGCGCCCCCACCGGCCCGCGGCCGTTACGGCAGCGCACCTGGCTCGGCCGCGCCCCGCGGGCCGGCGCGCCGATGCCCGCGTACCCTGCAAGAGCCTGGCCGCTGTCAGGCGCCGCCGCTGCCGGCGACCCGCCGCACTGAATCGAACTAGCCCTGAAATTAGCCGTTGCATAACGTTTGACTTAAGCGGCGGCGCCGTCAGGCGTCCGCTTGAAGGAGGGGTTCGGTGCCATCACAGCATGAGCCAAGCTGCAGAGAAGATGGGCCAAGCCACGGCACCGGCAAACACGAATAGCGAAAGAAACAACGCCGCGTACCACCGGACCGCAGCCTGCAACGACCTCGGAAGACGACCAACAAGCCGGCTACTCGCCTGGAGATTGCCGCGCGCTGGGTGAAACCACACGCACACACAGAGTAGCGCCCACGAAACAGTGACCAACGGCCCGAGAACGGAGCCACCCACCGCCGCAAAGGGGACCGAAGGGGTGAACGCAAGAACGAGAACATAGGCGCAGACCGCGAACACAGAGCATGCAAAAGACCACCAGCGGTACGGGAAGAGCCGCGCCGCGATTGACGTACAGAGAGCTGGTGTCATCGCCTTTGGCACCTAACGTTCAATTTCAGCGGACCAGCCAGCGCAGCTGGCGCAGGTCCGCTGCAAAGCAGCGTTAGCCATCAGGCCTCCGCCCAAGACAGAAACACTGCGAGGAGATCCGCGAGATTTCCGGCACCTCCCGCTCCAACGAACTGCCCCGCCTCAACCTTGCAGAGCACCCAGTCAAACTCCCCAGCGCGACGCTCGACTGGCGAAAAGCTTCGTGCCGCTAGTTCTGTGTCGTGGAGGTCAATCGTGACGTGCCAGCCCGGGTTGTCTAGCGTCTCGATCCGCAAGCCATATGAGTGCTCCCAGTCGCCATCGCATTGCGATGCGTACCAACTTTGAATATGCGCGAGTTCTTGCATCTGACGGCTAACGTGAAAGTGAGCGGACGCCGAAGGCGGTCCGCTCCAATGACAGGTTAAGGCTCACGCGCATCGCTCAACCCACACGGTTTCGCCTGGATGGTGTTCCTCAATCGTGTGGATCGCTCCGGCCAGCACATCGCCTGGCTCCCCCTGTAGTGGGTAGATGAACCGAGACACGTTGACGTCTTCGAGGGCGGCATAGTCGGCATCCGAAATGGCGTCGGAGCCACACCACACTGCATCCGCAGTGTCTCCGCGCACTCGCATTGCTTCCACGAGACCGACAGGAGTAAGCGCAAGGAGAACCATCAGTGAGCCTTAACGTTTGGAGTTGATCGGAATCGCGCGAAGCGCGATTTCCGATCGGACGACCAGTTCATCCTGTAATTTCGCGGGCCGCACATGCGGCGAACTTATGCGAGGCGCTGGTCGAGGAACTCGGATCATCTGCGTTACGTTCACGCTGCGATGTGGGGGCGTCCGCTCAAGTTCACTTGTGTGGCCGCCCCCACATCGCAGCGCAAGCTAGCAGATTTTTCGGGCTTCATGAACTGGGGCATTACGCGCTATATTGGCGGGTTTTGCGAAATAGCGGAATTGCAGGATGAACGTGTTGTAGACGGCGCCCAAACGCCGCTTATCACACCCCACGCCTGCGTAACAGCCCCCGGCCGGGGCACCTCAAGTGCTTGTCGGATCACACTTTTCTCCCTGTTGACCGAGCCCGGCAGCGGCGTAAAAGTGACGACGAAAGCGGCGTCGGTTACAGGTCATTCTGCGTGGCGTGCGCCAGCTTGCCAAGGGAGGCCAGATGCCGCCGCCGAATGCTTGTCCTGCATCAGTCGCTGCACCCGAAGCGCCAGCGACCACGTCGGTCGGCACTGCACCGGGACCGCCTCGCCGCCTGCTGGATCAGCTGCGCGACGCCCTGCGCACCTGCCATTACAGCCTGCGCACCGAGCAGGCCTATGTGCACTGGACCAAGGCCTTCATCCGCTTCCACGGCCTGCGGCACCCGGCGACGATGGCCGGGCCCGAGGTCGCGGCCTTCCTGTGCCACCTGGCCGCCGACCGCGGCCTGTCGGTCTCCAGTCACCGTCAGGCGCTGTCCGCGCTGCTGTTCCTCTACGGCAAGGTGCTGGGCCAGTCGCTGCCCTGGATGAACGAGATCGGCCGCCCGGTGCCCAAGCGCCGCCTGCCGGTGGTGCTGGCTCCCGACGAGGTGGCCGCCGTGCTCGGCCGGCTGGACGGCACCCACCGCCTGCTGGCCGAGCTGCTGTACGGCACCGGCCTGCGCATCACCGAGGCGCTGCAGTTGCGCGTCAAGGACATCGACTTCGCCCAGCGCGCGATCGTCGTGCGCGCCGGCAAGGGCGGCAAGGACCGGGTCGTGATGTTGCCGGCGACGCTGGAGACGCCGCTGCGCGGGCAGCTGCGTTCCGTGCATGCGGTCTGGGCCGGGGATGCGGCGGCCGGACGCGCCGGCGTGGCGCTGCCCGACGCGCTTGAACGCAAGTACCAGCGCGCCGGCTCCAGCTGGGCCTGGTTCTGGGTCTTCCCGCAGGCCAGCCATTCGGTGGACCCGCGCAGCGGCGTCGTGCGGCGCCACCACCTCTACCCGGGCACCTTCCAGCGCGCCTTCGGCCGCGCGCTGCGCGCCGCCGGCATCGCCAAGCCGGCCACGCCGCACACGCTGCGCCACAGCTTCGCGACCCACCTGCTGCAGTCCGGCAGCGACATCCGCACGGTGCAGGAGTTGCTGGGCCACGCCGACGTCTCGACGACGATGATCTACACCCACGTGCTGCGGCTGGGCGGCTTCGCGGTGCGCAGCCCGCTCGACCGGCTGGCCGGGGATGCGGCTCCGGGGGGCATCAGCCCTCGGGCGTGACATCGCCCCCGGTCCCGCGCCCGGCGCGCGAGGCCTCGCGGCCCCGCCCCCCAGGCTCAGTGCAGCACCAGCACCGGCAGCTTGCAGCGCGACAGCACGTTCTTCGTGTGCGAGCCGAAGAGCAGCTCCCCGAAGACGCCGCGGCCGTGCGTGGCCATCACGATCAGGTCGCAGTCGAACTCGACGGCGGCGGCGATGATGGCTTCGTCGACACCGTCGGTACGCAGGAACTTGCCCTGGTACTTGACGCCCTGCGCCTCGGCACGCTCGCCGATGCGTGCCAGCACCTGGCGCGCGTGCTGCTCGGTGCGCGACATGTGGGCGTCAGCGTCGCGCTTGTAGACCGACGGGCTGCTGCCCATGTTGGGCAGCGGCGGCATCGGCTCGGCGACGAACGCGGTCATCGCCGCGCCCAGCTTCTGCGCCAGATCGATCGCGGTCTGCGCGGCCTTTTCGGAGAGTTCGGTGCCGTCGACCGGCACGAGCAGGTGCTGAAACATCTGGCTTCCTCTGTGTGCCCCGAGGCCGGGGCTCGTGATCGAGTCTAGGACCGCGGAGCCGTCGCATATTGACCAATCTCAAGCCAAAACCCGTGCCCGCGCCCACCGCGAACACGGGGTGTGGGCCAGCGCGCGGCCCGGCACGCGTTCGACACTCCGCCGTCACCGCGGCTGAACGCCGGCCCTGCGCCGCAGATCACACCGGGGCCGGGCCGGGGCCGGGATAATCCCGGCTTCGAGCCACTGCCAGGAGATCCGCCCGATGCGCCGCGTCTACAACTTCAGCGCCGGCCCCGCCGCCCTGCCCGAACCGGTGCTGCGCCAGGCAGCCGACGAGATGCTGGACTGGCACGGCTCGGGCATGTCGGTGATGGAGATGAGCCATCGCGGCAAACACTTCACGGCCATCGCCGAGGAAGCCGAGACGCTGCTGCGCGAGCTGCTGGCGGTGCCGGCGAACTACAAGCTGCTGTTCATGCAGGGCGGCGCGATCGCCGAGAACGCGATCGTGCCGATGAACATGCTGCGCGGCCACGCCAGCGCCGACTACGTCGACACCGGCGAATGGAGCCGGCGCTCGATGGCCGAGGCGCGCCGCTACGGCCGCGTCAACGTCGTCGCCAGCAACGCCGAAGGCGGCTCGGTGGCGATCCCGGCGCGTTCGAGCTGGCAGCTCGACCCCGACGCCGCCTACGTGCACATCTGCTCCAACGAGACCATCGGCGGCGTGCAGTACCACGCCTTCCCCGAGGTCGGCGAAGTGCCGCTGGTGGTCGACATGTCCAGCGACATCCTGTCGCGGCCGATCGACGTCTCGCGCTTCGGCCTGATCTACGCCGGCGCGCAAAAGAACATCGGCCCGGCCGGGCTGACGATCATCATCGTGCGCGAAGACCTGCTCGGCGGTGCGATGCCCTGCACGCCGACCGCCTTCGACTACCAGGTCGTGGCCGAACACGGCTCGATGTACAACACCCCGCCCACCTACGCGATCTACATCGCCGGTCTGGTGTTCAACTGGATCAAGGCGCGCGGCGGGCTGACGGCGATGGCCGAACACAACCGCACCAAGGCCGCGCTGCTCTACGACTTCCTCGACAGCACCGGCTTCTACGCCAGCCCGATCGAGCGCGACTGCCGCTCGTGGATGAACGTGCCGTTCCGCCTGCACGACAGCGCGCTCGACGCCGCCTTCCTGAAGGGCGCCGACGAACGCGGGCTGGTGCAACTGAAGGGCCACCGCATCGTCGGCGGCATGCGCGCGTCGATCTACAACGCGATGCCGATCGAAGGCGTGCAGGCGCTGGTCGCCTACATGAAGGAATTCGAAGCGGCGCACGGCTGAGGCCGGACATGCAACGCCGGAAGGCGTTGCACGCCTGCCGAAGGCCCGGGCGCGATTTCACGCGATCGGGCTGAGGCCGGACATGCAACGCCGGAAGGCGTTGCACGCCTGCCGCAGGCGCGGGCGCTCGTTCAGGGCCGCTGGCGCCGCGGCGCGGTGCGGGTCGACGTCTTGCCGTCGGCGCCGGTCACGGTGATCGTGCGGCCGTCGGCGCTGCGGTCGACCGCGCGCGAGGCGGTCTTGCCGTCGGGGCCGGTCACGGTGCTGGTCTTGTCGCCGTTTTCGCGCGTGACGTCCCGCGTCGCGGTCTTGCCGTCGGCGCCGGTCACGGTGACGGACTTGTCGTTGCCCGTGCGGTCGACCTCGCGGCTGACGGTCTGGCCGTTCGGGCCGGTCACGGTGCTGGTCTTGTCGCCGTCGGCACGCGTGGTCTCGCGCGTCAGTGTGCGGCCGTCGGCGCCGGTGACGGTGGACTGCACGTGGCCGCGCTCGCGCACGACGTCGCGCTGCACCGCACGTTCACGCGCGGACGCGGTGCCGGCCAGCGTCGCGAACACGAGCGCGGCGGCCAGCGGCAGGACAGGGTCGAGTTTCATCGTGTGTTCTCCGTTGTGCTTTCGACGACCGGAACGATTGCAGCCCGCCTTTACCCCGCGTTCGCCCGACGTCAAGAAAGGTGACCAGCTTGCAACAAGCGGTAGCCGCGGCCGCCGTCAACGCCCCAGCGGCGCACGCAGGTGACGGTAGACGGTGGTGCGCGAGATCCCGAGTTCACGCGCGGTGCGGCTGACGTTGCCGCTGCGCTCGAAGGCCCGGCGCACGAGGTCGCGCGCTTCCTGCTGCAGCGCCGAGGCCGCGGCCGGCGCCGGCGGCGGCAGCAGCGGCTGCACGTCGGCCAGGCCCAGGCGCCCGCCGCCGCGGCGCAGCAGCGCGCGTGTCAGCAGCGAGCGCAGCTCGCGGAAGTTGCCCGGCCACTCGTGGCGCGCCAGCCAGTCGATGGCGGCGTCGTCGATGCGCGAGGCGCCGTCCAGCGCAGCGAGCACGCTGCGCACCGCGGCGGCGAAGTCGGCGCGCCGGCGCAGCGGCGGCAGTTCCACCCGCACCGTGTCCAGCCGGTACAGCAGGTCGGCGCGGAAACGCCGCGCCGCCACCGCCTCGTCCAGCGCCACATGCGTGGCGGCGAGCAGCTGCACGTCGACACGCCGGCTCGTGGTGCCACCCACCGGGCGCACCAGCGCGTCGTCCAGGAAGCGCAGCAGCGCCGCCTGCTGCGCCAGCGGCAGCTCGCCGATCTCGTCGAGCAGCAGCGTGCCGCCGTCGGCGCTGGCGATCAGGCCGACGCTGCCTTCGCGGCGCGCGCCGGTGTAGGCGCCGCCGACGTGGCCGAAGAGTTCGGCCTCGACCAGCCCGTCGGGCAAGGCGCCGCAGTTCACCGCGACGAAAGGGCCGCGCCGGCCGCTGGCAGCATGCGCATGGCGCGCCAGCAGCTCCTTGCCGCTGCCGGTCTCGCCCTGGATCAGGATCGTCGCCTTCAGCCGCACCGCGGCTTCGACCAGGCCGAAGGCTGCGGCCACCGCCGGGTCGTCGACGACGACGCCGGGTGCGGCCGGCGCTGCCGCGGG
>NZ_NRRU01000150.1 GCF_016583785.1 Rubrivivax gelatinosus
TGCACGACCTGTTCCGCGAGACGCTGCTCGAACGCCTGCGGCTGGAGCGGCCCGACGAATGGCCCGCACTGTGGCGCGCCGCCGCCGCCGGCGAGAGCGACCCGGCGCGCCAGCTGCCGATGCTGCTGCATGCCGGCGACGTCGACGGCGCCGCCACGGCGCTGCTGGCGCAGGCGCCGACGCTGCTGACCGACGGCGCGCCGGCCACCGTAGCCCACCTGCTGGCGCTGTTCCCGGAGAGCTTTGCCGCCAGCTCGCCGGCGCTGCACGAGGTGCGCGGCCTGCTCGCCTGGGCGCGCTGGGACTTCCCGGCGATGCTGCAATCGATGCGCGCCGCCGAGCGCGGCTGGGCCGAACGTGGCGAGGCCGACCGCGCGCGTGCCGCGGTGGCGCATCAGTCGCTGGCGCTGAACGCGCTCGGCCGCCACGTCGAGAGCGCGGCGCGCCTCGGGCCGCTGCGGCGCGAGGCGATGTCGCGCGACACGCGCGTCGTCGTGCTCGTGGCCTGCACCTGGCACGCGCTGGACCTGGGCTCGCTGCACCGGCTGGGGCCGCTGCTCGACGAGCTGGTCGTACTGCTGGAGAGCTGCGACGACGCCTCGCTCTGGTACCGCGCGCACCCGCTGCCGCGGCTCAACGGCCTGCCCGGCACCGAAGCCGCGCTGCAGCGCTACGTGCGCGGTGCGTTGCGCGTGGCCGGCGACCGGCCGCTGCCGCTGCGTGCGCTGGCGCGTTTGCAGGCCGGCTGGCACCACGCCTGGCAGCGCGCCGACCTCGCCGCCGCCGAGCAGGAACTGGCCGCGGTGCTGGAAGACTGCCGCTGGCTCGGCGAGCCGGCCAACGTCGCCGGCAGCGCGCAGCTGCTGGCGGCCTTCGTGCACGCGCTGCGCGGCGAACGCGAGCCGGCGCTGGCGGCAGCCGAGCGCCTGGTCGACGAACACCCGCAGGCGCGTGGCCCGGCCTCGCTGTGGGTGCTGCGGCTGCACGCGGCGCGTGTCGCCGCCCGCTTCGACGACCGCGAGCGCCTGGTGCGCCACTTCGAATGGCTCCAGGGCCATCCGTCTGCCGACGGCTTCGCCGCCGCAGCGCAGGCGAGCCAGATCGAGGCCCTGGCCGGCCACGTCCAGCGGCTGACGGGCCACGCCGACGCGGCCATCGAATGCTGGAGCCGCGCGCTCGAATGCGAGGAAGCCATCGACCGCCTGGGCCACGCCGTCGAGGTGCGGCTGTACCGCGCCGCGGCGCTGCTGAACCGGGGCCGGCGCGAGAGCGCGGCCGCGGAGCTGGCGACCGCCGTGCACCGCGTGGCCGGTGGCGCCGGCCCCGGCGCGGCGCTGTTCGCCCGCCCGGCGATCGAGGCCCTGGCTGCCGCCGACTGGACCGGCGCGCTGCCCGACGAGGCCGTCAGCGTGCTCGGCGGCTGGCTCGGCCGCGCCTTCGCGCCGGTGGCGGCACCGGCGGCCGCGCTGCCCGGCGGCCTGAGCGCGCGCGAGTGGGAGGTGCTGGAGCGCATCGCCGCCGGCGACAGCAACAAGCTGATCGCGCGCGCTCTGGACCTGAGCCCGCACACCGTCAAGCGCCACGTCGCCAACATCCTCGACAAGCTGGGCGCCGCCTCGCGCGGCCAGGCCGCGGCCTGGTACGCCGTGCAGCGCGCCTGAGGCCGCCGGCTGCTGGCCCGTCGCGGCGGCAGCGATGGCTCCAGCGGGCGATGGCAGCGCAGGGGCCGATGCCCAGACTTCGGTTCCACGCCGGCCGCAGGGCGCTGGCGCCAACGAGGAACTGCAATGGATACCGTCTCCGCCCAGCCGGGCAACCCCTACGCCGCCGCCGCCGTGCCGGCAACGCGCTTCGACATCTACGTCTTCATCCACAAGGCGCTGCGCGAGTTCATGCACCACACCGTCGCCGCCGTCGGCGCGATGGACGTAGCCGATGCCGGCGAACGCGCCGAGGTCTGCGACCAGGTCGAGCTGCTGCTGGCCACGCTGCGCGGCCACGTGCAGCACGAGAACGACTTCATCCACACCGCGATCGAGGCGCGCCGCCCGGGTGGCGCCGCCGACACCACCGAGGACCACGTCGGCCACTTGGAGGCGATCGCCAACCTCGAGGACGAGGCGCACGCGCTGCGCAGCGCCGCGCCCGGTCAGCGCGCGGCGCTGGCACTGCGGCTTTACCGCCACCTCGCGGTCTTCGTCGGCGAGAACCTGCTGCACATGCAGGTCGAGGAGACGCACAACAACGCCGCGCTGTGGGCGCTGTACCGCGACGACGAACTGCTCGAGCTGCACGAGCGCCTGATGGCGACGATCCCGCCGCAGGAGATGGCGCTGGTGCTGCGCTGGATGGCGATGGCGCTCAGCGTGCCCGAGCTGGCGATCCTGTTTGCCGAGCTGCGCGCCAAGGCGCCGCCGCAGGCCGTCGAAGCGCTGCTGGGCGTGGTGCGCGAGCCGGTGCCGGCGCCGCGCTGGGCGCGGCTGGCCATGGCGATCGGGCGCCAGCCCTGATCAGTCGGCCGCGGCGTCGCCGACCTGGCGCACGACACGCTGCGGGAACGGGATCTCGACGCCCTCGGCGTTGAGCGTGCGCAGCAGCGCCAGGTTGACCGCCGAGCGCACGTTGCCGGCGCCGTTGTGCGGGTCGTCGATCCAGAAGCCTATCGTCAGCTCCAGGCCGTCGGAGGCGAAGGCGCTGAGCGTCACGGCCGGCCCCGGGTCGGCAAGCACACGCGGCACCGCGGCGACCGCGGCGACGAGCTTGGGCATCAGCGCCTCGACATCGGTCTCGTAACCCACCTGGACGACGGTCGACAGCGCCACGCGCGCGTCGGCCAGCGACGAGTTCTCGACACGCTGCACGATCATCATCTCGTTCGGGACGATGGACTCGCGGCCGTCGAGCGCGCGGATCACGGTGTAGCGCGTGTTGATGTCGGTGATGCGCCCGGCAAAGCCATCGACCGTGACCATGTCGCCGATGCGCACGCTGCGCTCGGCCAGGATGACGAAGCCGCTGACGTAGTTGGCCGCCAGCTTCTGCAGGCCGAAACCCAGGCCGACGCCGATCGCGCCGCCGAGCACGCCGAGCGCCGTCAGGTCGATGCCGGCGGCCGACAGCGCCAGCACCAGACCGACGAACAGCAGCAGCGAACGCAGCAGGTTCGACGCCATCTTGCGCACCGACAGGTTGTCGCCCGCGCCCTTGAGCAGCCGCTGCTCGAGCACCTGCGAGATCCACAGCGTCAGCACCAGCACGATCGAGGTGTTGAAGATCGCCTCGATGACGCTGCCCACCGACAGCTTGACGCTGCCCACCTTCCACGTGATCGCGTCGAGCTCGGCCATCGCCAGCGGCAGCACGCCGGTGATCCACAGCACCGCGCCGATCCAGGCGATCCAGGAGACGCTGCGCTCGACGACGCGCATCAGCTGCGATTTCGGGAAGGCCTGCTGCAGCACCCGCACCGTGAGCCGGATCAGCACCAGCGACATCAGCACCGGCACCGCCAGGCGGAACACCGCGCGCGGCACGGCGTCGCCGAGTATCCATTCGCCGGCGACCGCGAACAGCAGCGCCAGCACCGGGAACAGCACGCCGTCGACGCCGCGCCGTCCGAGCCAGATGGAGCCGTCGTGCTGCACGCGGCTGGCGATCGCGCGCACCAGCAGCCAGGCCAGCGCCAGGCAGAGCACGACGATGCCCAGTTCGATCAGGGCACCGGGAGCCCGCAGCGAGTCGAAGATCTGGCCGAGCCGGTCGGCCGTTGCGGAGCGCACCATCAGACGTCGGCCAGCACCCGCAGATGAGCCGCGACGCTGCGCGCCAGCGCGCTCAGGTTGTAGCCGCCTTCCAGCACCGAGACCACGCGCGCGCCGGCGCTGCGCTCGGCGACGCCGACGACCTGGCGCGTGATCCACTCGAAGTCGGCCTCGACCAGGCCGAGCTGGCCCATGTCGTCCTCGCGGTGGCCGTCGAAACCCGCGGAGATGAAGACCATCTGCGGCGCGAACTCCTCGAGCCGCGGCATCCACATCGCCATCAGCGTCTCGCGCAGCTCGCCGCCGCGCGTGTACGGCGGGATCGGCACGTTGACCATGTTCTCGCCCTTGGGCACGGCGCCGCTGTACGGGTACAGCGGGTGCTGGAAGAAGCTGCACATCAGGATGCGCTCGTCGCCGGCGACGATGTCCTCGGTGCCGTTGCCGTGGTGCACGTCGAAGTCGATGATCGCCACCCGCTTCAGGCCGCGCACGTCGAGCGCGTGGCGCGCCGCGATCGCGACGTTGTTGAAGAAGCAGAAACCCATGGTCTCGTCGCGCGTCGCGTGGTGGCCCGGCGGGCGCACCGCGCAGAAGGCGTTGCGCGCGCGGCCGTCGATGACGTCGTCGGTCGCGGCGATGCAGGCGCCGGCGGCACGCAGCGCGGCGCGCCAGGTGTCGGGGCAGGCGATGGTGTCGTGGTCGAGCGCACGCGGCTGGCCGCTTTCCTGGATCTGCAGCAGCGCGTCCTGCAGTTGCAGCACGTAGCCGGCGCTGTGCGCGCGTTCGATCTGTTCGAGCGTGGCCTGCGGTGCGTCGCGGAAGTCGAGCGCGACGTCCAGCCCGGTGGCCAGCAGGTGGTCGGAGATCGCGTCCAGGCGCTGCGGGCACTCGGGGTGCCCCGGCCCCATGTCGTGCATTCGGCACTCGGCATGGCTGTAGAACGCGGTCGTCATGGGTCGGCGTTGTTGTTTCGGGTTATGGTCCCGCGCATGGACTCGAGCCTTGCGCGCCAGATCTCCAGGCTGGTCGACCAGATTAGCACGATCATCGTCGGCAAAAGGCCGCAGATAGAAGACAGCGTGGCCTGCCTGCTGGCCGCCGGACACCTGCTGATCGAGGACGTCCCGGGCGTCGGCAAGACGACGCTGGCGCACGCGCTGGCGGTGTCGCTGGGCCTGTCGTTTTCGCGCGCGCAGTTCACCGCCGACCTGATGCCCAGCGACCTGATCGGTGTCAGCGTCTTCGAGCGCCAGGGCGACAGCTTCGTCTTCCACCCCGGGCCGGTGTTCGCGCAGGTGCTGCTGGCCGACGAGATCAACCGCGCCGGCCCCAAGACCCAGAGCGCGCTGCTCGAGGCGATGGAGGAGCACCAGGTCTCGATCGACGGCCAGACGCGTGCCCTGCCGCGGCCCTTCTTCGTCATCGCGACGCAGAACCCGAGCGACCAGCTCGGCACCTACCCGCTGCCCGAGAGCCAGCTCGACCGCTTCCTGCTGCGCATCACGCTCGGCTACCCCGACCGCGCCAGCGAACGCGCGCTGCTTGCCGGCGGCGACCGGCGCGACCTGACGGCGCGCCTGGAGCCGGTGATGCGCCCCGATGACCTGCTCACGGCGCAGCAGGCGGTGCTGCGCGTCAAGGTCAGCGAGCCGCTGCTGGACTATCTGCAGGCGCTGATCGCGGCCACGCGTTCGGGGCGCTGGTTCGTGCAGGGCCTGTCGCCGCGCGCCGGCATCGCGGTGCTGCGTGTGGCCCGGGCACGCGCGCTGATGGCCGGGCGCGACTGGGTCGCCCCCGAAGACCTGCAGGCGCTGCTGCCGCAGGCGATCGCGCACCGGCTGCAGCCGGTGGCCGGCGCCGGCCGCGGTGCCATCGAGCAGGTGCGCGCGCTCGTCGAGGCCACCCCGATCCCGTGATCGCAGCCGCCCGCGCCGCTTTCGAGCGCTGGCTCGAGCGCCGGCTGCCGGCCACCGACGCCTGGGCGCTGACGCAGCGCAGCGTCTACATCGTGCCCACGCATGCCGGCATCACCTTCGCCGCGACGCTGCTGGCGATGCTGCTGGCCTCGATCAACTACCAGCTCAACCTGGGCTACGTGCTGACCTTCCTGCTTGCCGGCGCCGGCAGCGTCTCGATGCACATGACGCACGGCACGCTGCGCGGGCTGACGCTGCACCTGAAAGCGCCGCGGCCCGGTTTCGCCGGCGAGCCGGCCGCGGTCGAGATCGTGCTGACCAACCCCGGGCGCCGCAGCCGCCACGGCATCGCGCTGCGCTGGCGCGTGCGCGACGGCAGCGGCGCCGGCTTCGCCTGGTGCGACGTCGCCGCCGGCGCGCAGGCCGCCGTGCAGCTGTCGGTGGTGCCGGCGCAGCGCGGCTGGCACCCGCTGCCGCTGATCGTTGCCGAGACGGTGTTCCCCTTCGGCCTGTTCCGCGCCTGGACGGTGTGGCGGCCGGCGGCGCGCGCCCTGGCCTGGCCGCGGCCGCTGGCACCGGCACCGGCGCTGCCGCCGGCCACGGCGCAGCCGGGCGGGCAGCGCGCGCCGGCCAGCGCGCACGCCGGCCACGAGTTCGACGGCGTGCGCCACTACCGCCGCGGCGACTCGCTGCGCCAGGTGGTCTGGAAAAAGGTCGCTCAGACCGGCGAACTGGTCAGCCGCGAAGGCCGCAGCGAAGGACAGCGCGAACTCTGGCTGGACTGGGCCGACACCGGCGGCGACAGCGAGCGCCGCGTCTCCTGCCTGGCCGCCTGGGTGCAGGCCTGCGAACACGCCGGTCTGGTCTGGGGCCTGCGCCTGCCGGGCCAGGAACTGGCGCCGGGCAGCGGCGACACGCAGCGCCGCAGCGCGCTCGACCGGCTCGCGACATGGCGCTGAACCGCCTGGCCTCGCGCCTGCAGCGCCTGCCGCGCGAGGCGCGCGACACCTTGTTCCTGCTCGCCGTCATCGCCTGGACGTTGGCGCCGCACCTGGCGCAGGTGCCGGCCTGGTGTGGCGCGATGGCGGCGCTGATCCTCGGCTGGCGCGCCTGGCTGGCACTGACGAGCCGGCCGCTGCCGGGGCGGCTGGTGCTGGTCGCGCTGCTCGTCGCCGCCGGTGCGCTGACTTTCTGGAGCGAGCGCACGCTGCTGGGCAAGGACGCCGGCGTCACGCTGATCGTCGTGCTGATGACGCTCAAGACGCTGGAGCTGCGTGCGCGCCGCGACGCGCTCGTCGTCTTCTTCCTCGGCTTCTTCCTCGTGCTGACCAACTTCCTGTACTCGCAGAGCCTGCCGGTGGCGCTGTCGATGCTGCTGTCGGTCTGGGGCCTGCTGACGGCGCTGGTGCTGGCGCACATGCCGGTGGGCCGGCCGCCGCTGCGGCAGGCCGGCGCGCTGGCGGCACGCGCGGCGCTGCTGGGCGCGCCGATCATGGTGGTGCTGTTCCTGCTGTTCCCGCGCGTCGGCCCGCTCTGGGGCCTGCCGCAGGACGCCGCCGGCCGCACCGGGCTGTCGGGCACGATGCGCCTGGGTGCCATTGCCGAGGTCGCCAACGACGACTCGATCGCGCTGCGGCTGCGGTTCCCGGACGGCGCCGCGCCACCACCCGAGGCGATGTACCTGCGCGGCCCGGTGCTCGGGCGTTTCGACGGCCGCACCTGGGAGCGTGTGCCCGAGAACCTGGGCGGCGCGACGCGTGTCGAGCTGCTGGGTGCGCCGGTGCGCTACGAGATGACGCTCGAGCCCAGCCGGCTGCCGCTGCTGCCACTGCTGGAACTGACTCCGGCACGCGCCGACGCCGCACCGGTTCTGGAGGGCTGGAATGTGCGCCTTCGCCAGGACCTGCAGTGGCAGCTCGACCGCCCGCTCACCGACCGCGTGCGCCTGAGCGCCACGGCCTGGCCCGGGCACCGCATCGGCCCGCGCGCGACGCCGCCGCTGGTGGCCGAGAACCTCGAACTGCCGCCCGGGTTCAACCCGCGCACGCTGGCCTGGGCGCGGGCGCTGCGGGCACGGCCCGAGTACAGCGGGGCCGACGCTGGGGTGCTGGCCGCGGCGCTGCTGCGCGAGGTCGGCGCGGGCGGCTACGGCTACACGCTCGAGCCCGGCCCCTATGGCCGCGACGCGATCGACGAGTTCTGGCTCGATCGCAAGCTGGGTTTCTGCGAACACTTCGCCGCCGCCTTCGTCGTCGCGATGCGCGCGATGGGCGTGCCGGCGCGCATCGTCACCGGTTACCAGGGCACCGACCCGGCGCCGGTCGACGGCTGGTGGATCGTGCGCCAGAGCAACGCCCACGCCTGGGCCGAGTACTGGCAGCGCGGCGTCGGCTGGGTGCGCGCCGACCCGACCGCCGCGGTCGCACCCGAACGCGTGCAGCGCGGGCGCAGCCTGGCGCCGCAGCCGGGTTTCGTCGCCGGCGCGATCGGCAACGTCGACCCGGCGCTGGCGGCGCGCCTGCGCACTGCCTGGGAGTTGCTGGACAACCGCTGGAACCAGCTGGTGCTGAACTACTCGCGCACGCGCCAGTTCGAGCTGCTGCGAGCGCTGGGTGTCGAGTCGCCCGACTGGGAGGACCTGGCGCGCGCACTGGTGCTGCTGGCGGCGGCCGCGTCCGCCGCCGGTGCCGGCTGGGCCTTCTGGGACCGCCACCGCCAGGACCCCTGGCAGCGGCTGCAGGCGCGCGTGCAGCGCGCGCTGGCAGCGCGCGGTGTCGAGGTCGGCCCGCAGCACGGACCGCGTGCGCGCGCCGAGCGCGTACGCGCCCGCCTGGGCGGGCGCGGCGAGGCGCTGGCACTGGAACTGGAAACGCTGGACCGGCTGCGTTACGGCGAAGGTGTCGCGGCGCCGTCGCGGCGCTGGTGGCCCGGTTTCGCCAGGGCCTTGCGCGCAGCCGGCCGCCCATAATGGCCCGATGCCCGCCCCGAAGTCCGCCCTCGCGAGCATCGCACTGATCGCTCTGGCCCTGGCCGCGCCGCCCGCGGCGCTGGCGGCCGAAAAACCCGCCCGCAAACCCGCCACGGCGAAACACGCCGCCGCGAAGAAGAAGCCCCGGGCCGCCCCCGCCGCGCCGCTGTATGGC
>NZ_NRRU01000151.1 GCF_016583785.1 Rubrivivax gelatinosus
GCCGTCGTCGACCAGCGCGTCGACCACCTGCAGGTACTCGGCGGCGCTGCGCTCCTACGGGTCTGCGGCCGTGCCCTCCGAGGCCGTGCGCGGACCTCGGGCCCTCGTAGCGGCCTGAAGTCCACGCACGGCGGGTCGGCAGGGCGCTGCCCTGCACCGAAACCGCAGGTCGTGGGGCGCGTGCCGCGCCACATTCCCGCCGCACGCCAGCCGTGCGGCGCACCGCCTCCCGACCTCCCCGTTCGCCGCGCGGCCTGCCGCGCCGGCTAGTCGCGAGTTCGTGCACGATGGAAATCTCCACCACGGCCCTCAGGGCCAAACGTTCCTGTACCAGCGGCTACCGCTGGTTCGCCCGGCGCTTCAGCAGCGCCGCCGAGTACCTGCAGGTGGTCGACGCGCTGGTCGACGACGGCCGCGCGGCCGACGCCTGCTGGCTGATCGACCGCTTCGGCCCGATCGACGCCGTGCGCGTGCTCGAGCGGGTGTCGGCCGAGGCCTTGGTCTTTCCCGGCTCGCTGCAGGTCCGGTACGAGGTCGAGGTCGACACGCTGCTGCGTGTCGGCGGCGCGCTCACGGTCGGCGGCGGCGTACGCGCCGGCACGACGCTGACGGTGGACGGCGACCTGCGCTCCGGCGCCGGCCTGCGCTGCGGGCGGCTGCGCTGCGGCGGCGACCTCTTCGCCGGCTGGAGCGTCGAGGCGCAAGACGGCCTCGCCTGCAGCCACGAGCTGCGCGTGCGCGGCGACCTGCGCTGCGGCGCGCTGACGGTCGGCGGCAGCGCCGTCGTCGACGGTGATCTCGAGGTGTCCGGCCGCGCCGACCTGGGCAAGAGCCTGCGCGTCGGCGGCGCCATCGCCTGCGGCGAAGGGCTGCGCGCCGGCCACGGCATCCAGGCCGCCGGCGGCGTGAGCAGCGGGCTGCACATCGACGCCGGCTGGGGCGTGGTCGCCGGCGCCGACATCGCCGCCGACGGCGCGATCCGCGCCGGCGAGTGTGTCGTCAGCGGCGGCGAGGTGCGCAGCGGCGCCGGCTACGGCGTGCACGCCGGCTCCAGCGTGCGCCGCGAAGCCTGGCCGTCCTGCGGCCGCGTGGTCTCGCGCACCCGGCCGGGCCAGCTATGCAGCGGTCTGTGGCAGCCGACGCCGGAGGGCGCATGAGCAGCGCCGCATGGCCGTCGCCGTGGCGCATGCGGGGGCTGGAACTGCGCATCGACGTCGACCGCGAAGACGCCCGGCTCGAAGACGAACTGGACGTGCTGCAGCGCCGGCTGGCGCGGCCGGGCGACGTGCTGCACGGCATCGCCTGCGAGCCCCTGGCGCTGCCGGGCTTCCGGCTGCACTGGCGCGAGGCCGACGGCGAGCTCTACGTCTACGTCGAGGACGTGCTGCGGCGCCGGCTCGCCGGCTGCACGGTGTTCAACCGCCTGATCGAACTCGACGCGCGCGCCGACCGCCACCTGCGCTCGCCGCACTCCCGGTATCGCGCCGCATACCGCCGCCGCGGCCTGGCCAGCGCCGTCTACCGGCGCAGCCTGGACGCCGGCATGTGCCTGCTCACCGGAGTGCGCCAGTCCGGCGGCGCCCACGCGCTGTGGCGCCGGCTGGCAGCCGACTACCCGCTGCACTGCGTGCACCTGCGCGACCGGGTGCTGCGCGACCTGGACGGCGACCTCGACGCCGCGCTGCGCGACGATCTCTACACGCGGCTGATGCTGCTCGGCCGAGGCTGGACGGTGGAGCGCCTGGCGGCCGAGGCCGGGCTGGTGCCGGCAAGGGGCTGAAGGCGGATCGAACGGCCCAATCCGGCACGCGCCAAGCGGGCTTGGTTGCCGCTGCCGCCGCCCCGGCCGATACTGGGCCCATGGTCTCACCCGCACGCGCCCCCGCCACCGCCGCATCCGCGCGCGCCGCTGGCGGGCGCGTCGTGCCCACGGCGCGCAGTTGCCGCGTCCGGGAGCCCTGGGCCGCGGAGGCACTCTCCCGGGCCCGGCGATAGCCCCAGCTCTTCCCCCTTCCGCACACCTTTATCGCCGGGCAGCAGCGTGCGTCCCGCGGCCCTGCGGCCGCGTCGTCGTGAGCCTTGGCCATGCATGCCGTCGATAACGCCGGGCGCCGCTTCAGCGCGCTCGATCCCGCCCCCTGCCCGATCGAAGGCGCGGGCACGTCTGCTTCCGCTTCGCCGGCGCTCCTGCCGCTGGCGCTGCCCTTCATCACCGTGCTGGGCGACCTGTCCGACGCGTCGGACACCGCACTGCGGCGCGCCGCCGGGCTCGCCGCGGCCCATGGCGCGCGCCTGCGGCTGCTGGCTTTCGGCGCGCTGGGCGATGCCGTGTCGGCCGAGCAGTTGCCGCGGCTGCGCTGGAAGGCGCGCCGCATCGCACGCCTGTACCAGCTGCCGATCGAGGTCGGCGACACGCCGGCGCGGCTGTCCGAGCTGCGCGCCGCACTGAGGCCGGGCGAACTGGTGGTGACGCACCAGCGGCGCGCGTCGGGCCTGCTGGCGGCATGGCGCGGAGGCGCGGCCGCGGCGCTGGCGGGCCGGCTGCCGGTGCCGCTGCTGGTCGTCAACGAGGCCGGCTGGCGCCCGTACCGGCAGGTGCTGGCGGCGGTCGACCTGCTGACGCAGCCCGAATGCCTGGCGCGCTGGGCCTGCACGGTGGCCGGCGAAGCCGAGGTCGAGCTGCTGCACGTGCTGCGCCAGGCGCGCCCGGGCAAGGCTCGTTTCGGCCATGTCGCCCAGCCCGGACTGGAAATGGACCTGCGGCGCCACGCCGCGGCCCTGCAGCGCGTCGTGCAGTCCCTGGGACCGCAGGCCACGCGCGTCAAGCCGACGCTGGCACTAGGCGACGATGTCGCGGCCGAGATCCTCCTGCGCCAGCCCGACACCGGCGACGCGCTGATCGTGATCGGCCGCTCGACCGAGGCGCCGTGGCTGGACGTGCTGCTCGGCAGCGTGGCCCGCAGCGTGCTGCGCGCGACGCCGCACGACGTGCTGGTCGTGCCGCTGAGTCCGGGACCGGGTCACAACGCCAGCGCCGGCTAGCCGGCAGGCGCCCGGATGGAAGAAGCCGCCGGGTCCCCGGACTTGGCGGCTTCGTGCAGCGAGTGGCCGATCGGCTCGACCCGGAATCGAGCGCGGTGTTCGTCGACGATGCCCGCCAGGACGCCTGCGAAAAACGGCAGGCACGAACGACTAGACTTATCCTCGGATGGCGCTGCCGGCGACAACTCCCCCCCCGGTTCGATATCCATTCGGCGCGGGTCGCCAATACTCCATCGGCACCGACAAGAAGAGGCGTTGAGACGAATGAATGCCGGGGGCCTCGTCGATGGCTGGTGTCATCGAATCCAGCATGCCAATTACCTATGACACGCCTGCTCATTATCGAAGACAACCCCGATCTGGTGGCCAACCTGTACGGTTTCTTCGAGCCGCTGGGTTATGTGCTGGACGATGCACGTGACGGCGCCGCCGGCCTGCGCATGGCCACGCAGAATGATTACGACGCCATTCTGCTGGACCTGATGCTGCCGCGCCTGGACGGCATGACGCTGTGCCGCAAACTCCGCGAGGAGTTTCAGAATCCCGTGCCGGTGCTGATGCTGACGGCACGCGACCCGGTCGAAGACCGCGTCGAGGGTTTTGCCCTGGGCGCCGACGATTACCTCATCAAGCCCTTTTCACTGAAGGAACTGGACGCCCGCATCAAGGCCCTGGTGCGCCGCGCTCAGGGCCGCCAGGTGCAGGGCACGCTCGTCTGGGAAGACCTGCAGGTGGACACCCGCGCACCACAGGCATGGCGTCAGGGCCGGACCATCAGCCTGACGCCCACCACGCACAAGTTGCTGCTGTGCCTGATGCGCGCGGCGCCGGCGGTCGTCAAAAAGCAGGAGATGGAATACCTGCTCTGGGCCGACGAACCGCCTGAAAGTGGTGCCTTGCGTACACACATTCATGACTTGCGCCAGCAGGTTGACAAAAACTTCACATCCGCGCTCATAGAAACGGTGCATGGCGTGGGCTGGCGCCTGCACCAGCCCCCGAAGGCTGCGCCGGCAGTGAGCGCACGAGGAAAAGCATCAGCACCATGAAGTCCGCTTACCGCCACATGACGCTGAAGACACGCATCACGGTGTCTTTCGTCCTGCTGATGGTGGCGGTCATGGCGTTCGTGGTCGCGGCGGAACAGCTCGACTACGACGATTTGAGAGCGTATGTGATCTCGAAAAGCCTGCGCCAGGAGGTGCAGCGGCTGGAAGCGGATATTGCCAAGGGCATCAATCCCACCATACCCGACGGCAGCCGGCTCTACGACGCGCAGACCGTGCCCGATGCCCTGCGCCGGTACGCGCCGGGCTACCACAGCGTGAAAGAACCCGAGGTCTGGCACCTGCTGGTGTTCGACCTGAACGATCAACGCTACTACCTGCTGCAGGACGGCGAGCCATACGAGTATCTGGAGCACGTGATCGACGGCTACGCGCTGCTGGTCATCCTGCTGTGCATTCTGTGCGCGTTCTGGATCGGGCGGCAGACTTCGGCGCGCGTCACCGCGCCCATCACACGGCTGGCCGAAGCCGTGCAGCGCAAACAGATGCCGTTTCCCTACCAGGATGCACGCGACGAGATCGGCGTGCTGGCGCGCGCGTTTGCGCAACACAGCGAGGAACTGGAGCAGTTTCTGCAGCGCGAACGGTGCTTTGCCGGGGATGCCAGCCATGAACTGCGCACGCCGCTGGCGATCATTGCCGGCGCGGCGGAAACCATCGTGCATCAACTGCCCGCCGACAGTCACCTGCGGTCCAGCGGCGAGCGCATCGTGCGCACCACGCAGGAAATGCAACGCCAGTTGGCTTGCCTGCTGCTGCTTTCGCGCGACCCACAGACCTTGACCCGGGCCGACGTGCCTCTGCGCCCCTTGATCGAGGAATGCATGACGCGCTGTCGCCCCTGGCTGGACAGCAAGCCGGTGGCACTCGTCCTGGATGCGCCACAGGACAGCCACGTGCACACCCATGCCGAACTGGCACGCAGTGTGGTCTGGAACCTGCTGCGCAATGCCTGCCAGTACACGGACGAAGGCGAAGTGCGCATTGCGCTGCATGGCACCACGCTGGTCATCTCCGACACCGGCCCGGGGCTGCCGCCCAGCATCGACCCGCAGCAGTTCCAGCGGTTCCTACCGAGTGCACGTCACAGCGGCGAAGGTCTTGGCCTGTCCATCGTGCAACGCATCGTGGAGCATCTGGGCTGGAAGATGGTGGTCGAAAGCTCGGAAAAAGGTTGCCGCTTTACGCTGAGAATGCAGCACGCTGCATAGCCACGAGCGGCGAGCAGATCCTGCCCCGGTGCCGTCGGTCCATTCGCGCCGTGCAGGTTTCAGCCGTTCTCCGGCGTCACGGCCGACGAAAATCTCCGAACCGGCTCACGACACGCTGAAAACAGGTCCAGCTCGGGCCGGTAGACGCTGCTTCGAACGTCGAAGAGACCCAGCATGGAGTGATAGAAGTTGTCGTGGCTATAGCTTCTGCTGTCCGCGTTGGCGCGCAGACAGGAGAGATTCAGGCGGGCACTCCGGGAGAATTCCGGCGAGAACCACATGAGCATCGGCACCTGGGTTTGCTCGTCCGGCGCCATGATGTAAGGCGTGCCGTGCAGGTAGATGCCACGCTCTCCCAGCGACTCGCCGTGATCGGAGACGTAGATCATGGCGACGTCACGCTGCCCTGAATAGCGGCGCAACAGCTCAATAGTCTTGCCCAGCATCCGGTCGGTGTAGACCAGCGTGTTGTCGTAAGTATTGACCAGCGCTTCGTTGCTGCACTTCTGGATCTGGTTGCTGTCGCAGATGGGGCTGAAGACCTTGGTTTCCGTCGGGTACCGTTCGAAATAGGTCGGGCCATGACTGCCCATCTGGTGCAGCACGATCAAGGCATCGCCGCGCATCGCATCGATGCGCGCGCCGAGTTGATGCAGCAGCACCTCGTCATAACAGGTTCCGTCCCGATTGACACATTCCTCGGCAATTTTCAGCGTCGGCATGTCGTCGGTCGGCACACGCTCGCACACGCCTTTGCAGCCGCCATTGTTGTTGTTGCGCCAGAGGATCTGCACGCCGGTGCGCTGCAGGATGTCGACGAGGTTGTCTTCGGTCGCGGCCCGCACCTCGTCGTATTGCGCACGCGGCATCCGCGAGAACATGCAGGGCAGCGAAATGGCAGTGGCCGTGCCACAGGACGAGACGTGTTTGAAGCTGATGACGTCCTGGCGCGGCGCGAGCGACGGGTTGGTCGCGCGCGGATAACCATTGAGCTGGAAATTCCGCGCCCGCGCGGTCTCGCCCACCACCGCAATCACGAGTTTTGGTCGCCCGTCGACGGCGGCAACCGTGCGTGCTGCATCTTCGGCCACCGCTCGCAGCGGCTGCGACTTCGCGCTGTACTTGCGTTGCAGATAGCCGTTGGCGCTGCGCACAAAGTTCAAAGGCAGCACCTGATCCCTGATCTGCCGGTTGTTGCGCAGCAGCGAGGCGTAATCCTTGTAGAAAACCAAGGTCACGGCGACCAGCACCGCCAACGTCACCAGTACATTGCCGAGCCACCAGAGCACGATTTGCAAGGGGCGGCCGCTCTCTTTCGCCCGCAGAGCAACCAACGCGGCAGCCGGCAACACGCCGAGCCCGAAAATGGCGAGGAGCAAGGGGATGGAAAAGTACGACGCGAGCTCGGCCTGGTTGGTCTCGAAGAAGTTCTGCACCATGCTGCGATCGATCAGCACGCCGTACTCGAGCATGAAGTAATGGCAGCCGGCGCTGATGACGAGCAGCAGCGCCAGCAGCGGCTTGCGCAGATACGGCAAGGCCAGCACCGGCGTCAGCAGCAGGTTGAGGATGCAGAAGAGAAATACCGGCAGGCTGATGAAGAACAGCAGGCTGTGCAGGCTGTCGACTTCGACTTTGGCCCAAAGCGTTTGCCAGAGCGCGAAATTGCCGATGGTGGCAAAGAACAGTGCGGCCACCCAGGTCAGTTGCACCGGATTCAAACGCACGGCCGTCAGACGTTGAAACACGCCGATTCCCAATGATTGAACGTGCGCGCAGTATCAAAAGACGTATGTCAAGAAGTTGTTAAGGAAGCACCAACTCCCCGCCGGCGGCGGTGGCGAGTGAAAGGATGCAGCGCGCCGGAGTCAGCGGCGCAGCGTGCCTGCTGGCGGCGCGGCGCCGGCCGCAAGCATCGCGACGGCTTCGGGGTGATCCGGGCCGAGCGCCGCGGCGAGCTGGCGCCCGGCCTCGACGGCCACGGCTCGCGCCGCGTCGGCATCACCACGCGCCGCGTGCAGCCGCTGGTACGCGGCGAGCACCCGGCCGACGTGGCTGGAGGCCGGCAGGTCGCCCTGCAGGCGACGGGCCAGCGCCAGCGCGCGTGCGAGATCGGACGCGGCGCCGTCGAAGTCGCCTAGCGCTGAGCCGGCCTCGGCGCGCTGGCGCAGAAACTTCACGACCGGGCCCACGGGCATGCCGCGCCGGTCGAAAAACGCGATGAGTTCGTCGGCACCGGCGCGAGCGTCCTGCCAGCGCCCTTGCGCGAGCGCCTCGCGCAGCGCGAACTGGCGCAGCGAGATCGCCGCCATCGTGTCGGTTGGCGCGTTCTGTCCGAGGCGCAGGACGACCGCGTCGCGCAAACGCCTTGCCCCGGCGACGTCGCCTCGCTCGAGCAGCACCAGGGCCAGCTTGATCTGTGCCCCCGTCGCGTTCTCCCGGTTGTCGGCAGCCTCGGCGGCGGCCAGCGCGCGTTGCATGCCCTGCTCGGCCTCGTCGAGACGCCCGAGGTCGAACGCGACCAGCGCCCGGTTGTGCAGCAGGTAGGACGGCGGCCACGCGCCCGGCGCCAGACGTTCGGCCAGCTGCAGCGCTTCGGTGTAGGCACGATCGGCATGGCGAACGTCGCCGGCGGCGAACGCGGCAATGCCGCGGTTGTTCAGCAGCGTGACGACGACCGGCGTGTCGCCGCGGCCGAACGCGCGCAGGCGCTCGATCGCCAGGGCGAACGCGGCGTCGGCCTCGGCGGGGCGGCCGTTGAGGTGGTGCCCGAACGCGACGTTGCCGAGCGCCGTCGCGCGCTGCACCGGAGTCGCGGCGGGCCAGCGATCGAGCAGCGCGACCGCGTCCTGCGCCGCCGCCATCGCGCCGGCGGCGTCGCTGCGGTTCTGGGCCACGAAAGCCTCGTGCAAGCGGCAGTCGGCACGGGTCCCGGCGCTGACATCCAGCGCGGCGGCTTCGGCGAAATGGGCACGCGCCTCGTCGTGCTCGCCGAGCAGCGACGCGACGTAGCCCTGCTGACACCACAGCTGCGCCCGCAGGTCGAGGTCGGCCGGGTCGGCTGCCGCGCGGCGCGCCTCGGCGTCCGCCAGCAGCGACCGCGCCTGGGCCACGTCGCCGAGCGAGACCTGGATGGCGGCCAGCGTGCCGAGCACCGGCGCGTCGGCGACGCCGGCCGTCGCCCCGCTCGCCAGCGCGCGGCTTCGGGCGAGCAGGACCGGCACGGTGATCGGGCGCGCGTCCTGCGCCGCCTGCGTCAGCATCGCCTCGAAGAACTCGGCCTGGGCCGCACTGCGCCGGGCCAGCGCCAGCGCGCGGTCGCGCTCGGTGGCGGCGCGCGATGCCTGCCACGCCGTGCCGGCAGCGCCCGCGGTGAGCGCCACCGCCAGCGC
>NZ_NRRU01000152.1 GCF_016583785.1 Rubrivivax gelatinosus
GGGATGCCGGCCGCCATCATCGCCTGGCGCGCCGGGGCCTGGCCGACGTTGGCCGTCAGCACGTTGCCCATGAAGACCTCGTCGATGGCGGCCGGGTCGATCTTGGCCGAGGCCACCGCCGCGCGCAGCGCCGTGGCACCCAACTGTACGGTCGGCACGGGGCCGAACTGGCCGAGCAGGACGCCGATCGCGGTGCGCTTCGCGGCGGCGATGTAAACAGTATTCGTCGACATTTTCGAATATCTTTCCTGGGGTTATCGGGTTATTTCGCGGGAGCCGCCCGGCGGCGCCAGCGCAATTGCGTGACCTGAACCTTGCCGCCGATCAGAACCGGGTCGCCGGACAGGACCAGGGTGTCGTCGCCTTCGGTCCGGACATACCGCTTCTGCTTGCTTCCGACCCAATTCGGCATCAGGCTGAAAAGCAGGTTGTGATAAACGATGTGGTTTTGCTCGTCGACCGCATACCAGCCCGCATAGGCGAAGTAGGTGCGCGCCGCCTCGACCGTCTGTTCGGTCGTGCCGCCGTCCATGTCAGGCACGGCGAAGGGCTTGCGCCCGGCGCGGGCCAGCTGCACGGACATCCAGCCATCGGAGCTGTAGCTGAGGTATCCCTGGGCGCCGGGCCCCATGGCGTCGGTGACGACGCCCTTGTCGTCGGTGCTCGTGAAGGATTCCAGCAGCCAGGTGCCGACGAGCCACTTGGACAGCGGCGCCTGGGTTTGAGCTTGCGCGGCCGCGACCGGCAACAGGGCCGATATGATGCAGGCCAAACCCGTCATCATGCTGCGGCGACTCAGCCGCAATCCCTGTTTGCCGACCACGGCCGCTTGAATTCGATTTGCAATTGCTTTCATCGTCATTTCCTCGGTTTTTGGGCGCGGCCATGCTGTGTTCTCGACGCGCTGGCGATCCCCTTCGTCGGCCCGCCCTTGACGGAGCTTGTCGACGCAGGCAAAGTTTAGGACGGTCGACCTAGCTATTATTGATTTATGTCAAACCCGCTTTCTTCGACGGCTGAGCGCATCCTCGACGCTGCCGAAGCCTTGTTCGCCGAACAGGGCTACGACGGCGTCTCGGTACGAGCGATTACCGACACCGCCGGGGTGCGCCTGAACCTGCTGTCCTATCACTTCGGCACTAAGGCCGCGCTGTTCGAGGCGGTGATCGACCGCCGGCTCGACGTACTCAACGAACGCCGCCGCGAAGCGCTGGCGGCGCTGGCGCAGCGCAAGGCCACGCCTACGGTCGAGGACCTGCTGGTCGCCTTCATCCGGCCGTACCTGGAGCTGGCCGCACGTGGTGGCCCGGGCTGGATAAGCTACACCCGCTTGATCGCGCAGATCTGCCAGTCCGACGTGCACTCGCCGCTGCTGGAGAACCACATGAAGGAGACGCTCGACCTGTTCATCGACGCGCTCTCCAAGGTGCTGCCCGACGCCGGGCGCAAGAATCTGACGCGCGGGTTCTACTTCACGATCGCGCTGATGGTGTCGGCCTTCTCGGGGGCCGGGCGCATCGATGGCCTGGTGCAGGGCCAGCTCGACGACGAGGCGCTGGACGTGGCCTACCGGCCGCTGCTGACCTACACGACGGCAGGGCTGCTGAGCCTGTGCCGCCTGGGGGCCTGACCGCCACCCGCCGCGACGGGGAACTTGCTAGCGCGCTGCTGCCCTCTGCCGGGGGCCGCGCTCGCCGAGCCCTGCCGAGGGGCGGCTTTCCGTAAGCGTCCGGCGAAGTCACCCAGACGGATTTGCAATCCGTCCCGCAACCGCTCTGCTGCTGCGAGGCCAGCGGCTGCCCGCGATACGGCAGTCGTTCTGCAAGCCGGCACCAGACTCAAACGCCGTTGTGCAGTCGCTCCACAGGTACGCGCGGTGCGTCTTGCCGTGGCCGGGCTCGAGCATCGCCACCGGCGTCTCGTCGGCGTGCAGCACGTCCTGGCGCAGCAGCCCGACTCCCTCCAAACCCCGCGTGTCCTGATCCCCGCCAGGCGCGCTGCGGAGCCGCGCGCCGGAGCTATCGCAGGACAAAAGGCGCGCTGTCCTGCGCGCAGGCGCGCCCTTGTCCGACCGGTGGCCTCGAAGCCTGTCTTCAGCATGCCGCGTGCTCACCGGGCCTAGGCAAACCCAGCCGCGTCCGGTGGTACCTGGCGAGCCCGCGCTGCCCATGTGCAGCAGCTCGCCGCCCCCTGCTCTCCGAGCCGGACCCGGCTGAAGAACGCCCACGTCGATCAACCGGACCGCCGGCCTGGAGCCCACCCTCTCGCCCAGAAAAAGTCGAAGCATGAACGTCCGCCACACCGCAGAGTCCGTCCGCCCCGTCGTCGCCGGCATGGGCGCCTTGCCGACACCCGAGGGCTGCGCCTTCCGTGTCTGGGCACCGCACGCCGATGCGGTGTTCGTGGCGGGCGACTTCAACGACTTCGATCCCGACACGCACGCGCTGCAGCCCGAGGCCGACGGCTACTGGTACGGCTTCGTCGAGTCGGCGCGCGCTGGCGACGAGTACAAGTACGTGATCCACCACGCGGGCCAGCAGTTCTTGCGCATCGATCCGTACGCCCGCCAGGTCACGTCGTCCATCGGCAACGGCGTCATCTACGACCACGCCGCCTTCGACTGGGCCGACGACCAGCCGCAGATCGGCGGCCACAACGAACTCGTGATCTACGAGCTGCACATCGGCTCGTTCTTCGCCCGCGAGGGCGAAGGCCAGCCGGGCACTTTCGAGCTCGCGCTCGCCAAGCTCGACCACCTGGTCAAGCTGGGTGTCAACGTCGTGCAGGTCATGCCGGTGGCCGAGTTCGCCGGCGACTACTCCTGGGGCTACAACCCGGCGCACGTCTTCGCCGTGGAGTCGGCCTACGGCGGCCCCGATGCCTTCAAGACCTTCGTCAAAGCCTGCCACCAGCGCGGCCTCGCGGTGGTGCTCGACGTCGTCTACAACCACTTCGGCCCGTCCGACCTGGACCTGTGGCGCTTCGACGGCTGGAGCGAGAACGACAAGGGCGGCATCTACTTCTACAACGACGACCGATCGTCCACGCCCTGGGGCGACACGCGCCCCGACTACGGCCGCGAGGCCGTGCGCCGCTTCATCCACGACAACGCGATCTCGTGGCTGCGCGACTTCCACCTCGACGGGCTGCGCTACGACATGACGCCCTACATGCGCAGCGTCGGCGGCAACGGCCACGACATCCCCGACGGCTGGAGCCTGATGCGCTGGATCAACACCTCCGTGCGCGAGCAGTTCCCGGGTCGCATCCTGATCGCCGAGGACATGCAGCACCTGCCCGAGATCACCCAGGTGGGCGAGCACGGTGCCGCCTTCCACGCGCAATGGGACGGGGCCTTCGTGCACCCGATCCGCGAGGCCGCGATCGTCGCCAACGACGAACACCGCGACCTGCACCGCGTGCGCGACGCGCTGCAGACGCGCTACAACGGCGACGCCTTCCAGCGCGTCATCTACACCGAGTCGCACGACGAAGTGGCCAACGGCCGCGCCCGGGTGCCGGCGGACATCAACCCGGACGAGCCGACCGGCTGGCACGCGCAGAAGCGCTCGACCGCCGCCGCCGCGCTGGTCTTCACGGCGCCGGGCATCCCGATGATCTTCCAGGGCCAGGAGTTCCTGCAGGGCGGCTGGTTTCGCGACGACGTGCCGCTGGACTGGGACAACAGCCAGCAGTTCCGCGGCATCCTGCGCCTGTACCGCGACCTGATCGCGCTGCGGCGCAACCTCGGCGGCAGGACGCGCGGCCTGCAGGGCCAGCACATCCACGTGCACCACCTGAACAACGAAGCCAACGTGCTTGCATTCCAGCGCTGGCAGGACCACGGGCCCGGCGACGACGTGGTCGTGGTCGTCAACTTCGGCCACGAGGCGCGCACGGACTACCGCATCGGGATGCCCACCGGGGGCAGCTGGAAGCTGCTGCTCAACTCCGACGCGCCGGTCTACGGCCCGGATTTCGACGGCCACGAGGCGCAGTCGGTGGTCGCCGAGGACGAGGCTTACGACGGCTTCGGCGCCAGTGCGGTGGTGAACGTCGGGGCCTACTCGGTGCTGATCTACGCACTGGAGTGAGCGGCGCCCACCCCCGGGGCATCACGGCCCATCCAGCCGCTGCAGCCTCGGTCGTGTCACCGCGCAGCGCGGCGACGACAGCTTCGTCAGCGACCTCGACGGCTCGATGGGCAGCAGCGGCTCGCCGGTGTTCGACGCCCAGGGTGGCGTGATCGGGGTGTTCTCGCGTGTGGCGGGCTGGTTCGGCTGGTGATGGCGGAACGGCGCACACAATGTTCGATGCCGGCAGCCTGCCGGCACCTGATCACGCCCGCCGATGTCTGACGGTCTCTACTGCAAGGTCTACCTGGCCGGTGCCGCCGACAGCGCCGCCGCGAAGGCCGCGATCAGCGCCGCCACCGGCCAGCTCTTCGAGCGACGCGGCGCGCAGGTGGCCGGGTTGAGGGTCGATATCTTCGACAACGGCCAGCCCGGCTCGAAGGCCACCGATGCCGACGACGACTTCATGCGCTGGCCGGTCTACCTCGAGGTCGAGCCGATGGCGGCGGACATGGCCCAGCCCGCATTCATCGCGGCGCTGGCCGGGCTGCTGAACAGCCTGGATGCGCACGGCCTGCGCAGCGTGGCCAGTTGCGACTTCGAGGATGAACTGGCCGCGGCACAGCAGGCGCGCCGCTGAGAACTCAGGCGTTTGGCAAGCGGTCGGTCGCGATCACGCGCCGGCTGTTGGCGTCGACGTCCGCGGCACGCCGGACGCCGGACGCCGGTCGCTCAGTCGGATGCGCCCGCGCTGTATTGGATGACCGCAAAACGGGGTTCATCGTGAGGACGACCCCGGCGGCCTCCGGCGGCATCCGCTGCACAGCAGTGGTCCGGCGACCTGAGCGGCGGCTCAAGAGAGTGCAGGGGGCCATGCCGCAAGCTGCCCGCGACGTTGCGCTTGAGCGCTCACACAAAGCCCTGAAGAGTGAGCTCAGGTAACGTCGACAATGCACCGATGAAGACACCGGCCCGCCTGCAAGTTCTGATCGACGAAGGCCTGATCGACGGCGTGTTGCGGCAACTCAAGAGCGGCAAGGAAGCCGAGGTGTTCGTGGTGCGCTGCGGCGATGAAACCCGTGCCGCCAAGGTCTACAAGGCCGCCACCGAGCGCAGCTTTCGCCAGGCGGTGGACTACACCGAGAACCGCAAGGTGAAGAACAGCCGCCAGGCGCGTGCCATGGCCAAGGGCACCCGATACGGGCGCGAGCAGCAGGAAGTCGCCTGGCAGCGTGCCGAGGTGGACGTACTGTTCCGTCTGGCTGCAGCTGGCGTGCGCGTGCCCAAGCCTATCCACTTCTTCGAAGGTGTGCTGCTGATGGAGCTGGTGTCAGACGCCGACGGCAACGCTGCCCCGCGGCTAACGGATGTGACCTATACGCCCACGGCTGCACGCGAGCATCACGCGCTGCTGCTGCGCGAGGTGGTTCGCATGCTGTGCGCCGGCGTCGTGCACGGTGATCTGTCGGAGTTCAACATCCTGCTGGGCCAGGACGGACCCGTCATCATCGACCTGCCGCAGGCGGTAGACGCCGCCGGCAACAACCACGCCCCGCGCATGCTGATGCGCGACGTGGACAACCTGCGCAGCTTCTTCGGCCGGCACGTGCCGGAGCTGCGCGATACGCGCCATGGCCCCGAGATCTGGGACCTGTACGCCGCGGGCCGCCTGAGCCCCGAGAGTCCGCTGACAGGCCGGTATGAACCCCGGCCGGGCGCCGTGGACCTGGGCGCCGTGCTGCGCGAGATCGAAGACGCCCGACTGGAAGCCAGAGAGCGCGATCTGCGCAGGGGTGCCGCGAATTGAAGACCGGACCGGCCCCGGCCGCGATGCCCGATGCAACGACGCCATCGGCGGTGAGTGCACGCCGCACCCCCCTCAGCCCGAAGAAGCTGCTGTTGAGCAAATGGACAGCGGTGCAGCCCGTGAACCGCGAGAAGCACTTCGTCGTGGTGCGGGTGATCGAACCCGAGCCACCCGCTGTGCGCATCGAACAGGTCGAGCTTGAGGCCGTGCACTCTCGGCGCGTGCTGCAACTGCACTGGCGCGACCTAACCGACCCCGGGGTGTGGAGGCAGGGCTGGGTTTGAAGCGCCCCGCCGCACGGGATGCGGAGGGGCTGTCCTGCAACGAGAACGCCGTACTGCGGTCCGCTGTTATGCGATTGACGCTATCCGGACTCGGGTCGCGAACGGCCCGGTCCTGCTTGGCACGGCACGCTCTTCGCGACCCTCAGCTGCCGTTCGCGGTTCTCGAAAGCTGCCCGACGCCCGGATTTCGACTCTGCGCGTTTGGCATCTCTGAAGCAGCCATTTCGCCACCGGCGGTCGGCCTTGAAACGTCGGGGCGCGAGGCCGCCTTACGAAGGCGTTGCGCCCCGTGTTTGAGCCGGCCAGCACCCTGGCGAGCTGCACTGATTCAGGGCAACTCGCTACATTGCGGCTACGTAACGACATTACCGCTAGAAGACCTTCAGGCCGTGCAGGAGCACGATGGCGATCGAGAGTGGTGCGACGTAGCGGACGAGGAAGAAAACTGCGCGAATCAGGCCGCGATTGTCCAGTGTCCCCTCGTTGCTCAAGCGCTTCTCGAGTTCCGGCAAACCGTACACCCAGCCGACGAACAGGCAGATCAAGATGCCGCCCAACGGCAGAAGAACGTTTGAACTGAGGAAGTCGAAGAGATCGAAAGGATTCATGCCGAACAGCTTCGTTTCCGCGAGCACGCCTTGCGAGAGAGCCGCCGGCGCGCCGATCAGCGCAATGACCAGGATCGTGCAGGTCGAAGCCTTCTTGCGGCCCATACCGAAGCGCTCGGAGAGGATAGCAACCGGCACTTCAAGCAGCGAGAGGATGGCGCCGACACTGGCGATCGCCGTCAGGATGAAGAAGATCGTCATGAAGACGATGCCGCCCGGCATGGCGGTGAATACTGCCGGAATGGTCATGAACACCAGCGACGGGCCGGCCGCCGGCTCGAAACCGAAGGCGAACACCGCCGGGAAGATGGCGATGCCCGCCAGCAGCGACACCGAGAGGTCGGCCAGCATGACGCGTGTTGTCGTTGCAGGAATGTTCTGATCCTCGCGGAAGTAGCTGCCGTAGGTCAGCATCGTTCCCATGCCGAGCGAAAGCTTGAAGAAGGCGAGGCCGAACGCCGTCAGCACGACCGCTGGCGTGATCTTCGAAAAGTCCGGGCTGAACAGAAAGGTCAGTCCCCGCGCAGCGCCTTCCAGCGTCAGGCTGCGCGCGCAGAGGACCAGCAGCAGGATATATAGCACTGGCATCAGCTTGCGCGTCACGGCTTCGATCCCCTTGGACACGCCCAGCATGATGATGCTGCCCGTAATGCCGAGCACAACCCACTGCCAGATCAGCGATGAAGTCGGATTCGAAACCAGTGCGCCGAAGATTTCACCGGCGATTTTCGGATCGCTGGTCAGAACTTCTCCGCTCATCGCCTTGAAAATGTAAGCGTACACCCAGCCTGCGACTTCCGAATAGAATGCCATGATCAACAGCGCAGAGAGAAAGCCCATCCAGCCGATGAGTTTCCACCCGTGCTGTCGCGGAGCCAGGCGGTCGAATGTCGTAATGGCGTTGGCTCGCGCGGCGCGGCCGAGCGTCGTCTCCGCCATCATCAGCGGCAGGCCGACCATCAGCGTGGCGAGTAGATAGACGAGAAGAAAACCGGCGCCGCCGTTGACCCCGGTGAGAGAGGGAAACTTCCAGATATTGCCGAGTCCGACGGCAGAGCCGAGGGTGGCGACCAGCACGCCGAATTTGCTGGTAAAGCCGTCACGTTTGGATGGATTCATCGTGCTTCCGTATTTCTTGGACTGGCATCGCTGATTTATGCGGTTCATGCGCCTAAAAGGACCGTGCATCTTGCCGTGAGAGAAGCGCCAGAGCAAGCGGAAATCCGGCATTGTGAATAATGGCCAGCGCTGGTGCATTCTGCCAACGATCGCGCAGAGCTCGTTTCAACATAGATCCGGCACCTACCCCGTTGTCTGAAGTGCTGGCAGGGACTCGGCGGCCCGGTGACCGGTGCGATACGGCTGATGTAGCGCACAAGGCAGCCCCAGCGGTCGAGGTCCTGAACTGCTCCGCAGTCGCCTTGACGTGCTGCAAGGCCGCGCCGACGTTGGCGATCAGCCGCTTCAGGGTGTCGGCTCGGCCGTGCAGCGGAGTCAGATACAGCGTCGTCTGGTTGGCATGGCTGGCGGCCTTGCCCACCGCGGCCAGTAACAGCGGACGGCCGCTCCTGGCCGACAACAGCAGTCGGGGTCCACTGCCGATAGCAGACATCGGCGATTGCTTCGACTTGCTCCGAATGTCGCATCTCACGCACAACTGCGGCTGACACCTCGCGGCCAGGAGCAGAACCTCATCGAGGTCCGCTTTGTGGCGGTCTGGCGGCGGGCAGCGCGTCCAAAGAACTGCGCACGGCGCCGCCGCCCATCTTCAGCACGTGGGTGTAGATCATCGTGGTGGCCATTGCGGAAATACCCAGAACCACGCCCACGACATCGCCGCCCTCGGGTACTTTCGTTCGAGCGCGTGAGGCGTATCGACGCCCGC
>NZ_NRRU01000153.1 GCF_016583785.1 Rubrivivax gelatinosus
GTCCGTGCCGCGGGAGAGGGAGACCAAGCCGCCGCCCGCATCCCCGTCCAGCCCCACCCGCGGGACCCCGACGCCAGGCCGCAACGCCACGAGTCGGCCGGCTGGATCACCCGCACCGCACTCTGCGTCGAAGTGCGCGACCCGCAGCGCGCCAACGGCCCCAAGGCCGAGGCCGAACGCGGCGGCGCCGGCGGCGTGCTCTACGTCTTCATGCCGCCGCTGCAGCATCTGGAGGACTACCTCGAACTCGTCGCCGCGGTCGAGGCCACCTGCGCCGAACTCGGCGTCAAGGTCGTGCTCGAAGGCTACCCGCCGCCGCGCGACGTGCGCCTGAAGACGTTGGCGGTGACGCCCGACCCGGGCGTCATCGAGGTCAACATCCACCCCGCCAAGGACTGGGCCGAACTCGTCGACCACACCGAGTTCCTCTACGACGCCGCGCACCGCACGCGGCTGTCGACCGAGAAGTTCATGCTCGACGGCCGCCACACCGGCACCGGCGGCGGCAACCACTTCGTGCTCGGCGGCGCGACGCCGGCCGACAGCCCGTTCCTGCGCCGGCCCGACCTGCTCGCCAGCCTGCTCGCCTACTGGCACAACCACCCGAGCCTGAGCTATCTGTTCAGCGGCCTGTTCATCGGCCCGACCAGCCAGGCGCCGCGCATAGACGAAGCGCGCAACGACCAGGTCTACGAGCTGGAGATCGCGCTGGCCGAGCTCGAGCGTCGCATCGCCGAGGACGCTGGCGCGGTGCCGCCGTGGCTGGTCGACCGCAGCTTGCGCAACCTGCTGATCGACGTCACCGGCAACACCCACCGCAGCGAGTTCTGCATCGACAAGCTGTACTCGCCCGACGGCCCGACCGGCCGCCTGGGGCTGCTGGAGCTGCGCGCCTTCGAGATGCCGCCGCATGCGCGCATGAGCCTGGCGCAGCAGCTGCTGCTGCGGGCGCTCGTCGCCTGGTTCTGGCGCCAGCCCTACACCGGCCGCGGCAGCACGCGGCTGACCCGCTGGGGCACGGCGCTGCACGACCGTTTCCTGCTGCCGACCTTCGTGCAGATGGACTTCGACGACGTGCTCGCCGAACTCGGCCGCGCCGGTTTCGGCTTCGACGCCGCCTGGTTCGCGCCGCACTTCGAGTTCCGCTTCCCGGCGATCGGCGAGGTCGCGGCGCTGGGCGTGAAGCTGTCGCTGCGCTGCGCGCTCGAACCCTGGCACGTGATGGGCGAGGAAGGCGCGGCCGGCACCACGGTGCGCTACGTCGATTCGTCGCTGGAGCGGCTGGAGCTCAAGGCCAGCGGGCTGAACGACAACCGCCATGTCGTCACCGTCAACGGCCGCGCGGTGCCGTTGCAGCCCACCGGGCGCGCCGGTGAATACGTCTGCGGCGTGCGCTACCGCGCCTGGGCGCCGCCGTCGGCGCTGCACCCGACGATTCCGCAGCACACGCCGCTGACGCTGGACATCGTCGACCGCTGGCTGGAGCGTTCGATCGGCGGCTGCCGCTACCACGTCGCGCACCCGGGCGGCCGCAACTACGAGACCTTCCCGATCAACGCCTACGAGGCCGAGAGCCGGCGCCTGGCGCGTTTCTTCCGCTTCGGCCACACGCCCGGCACGATGAAGGTCGAGCCGGCGGCGCCCAGCCTGGAGTTCCCGTTCACGCTCGATCTGCGCCGCTGAGCGCGGCCGTGGCACGATCGCGCCGGTGAACGCCTCCCAGAGCACGCTGCCTTTCGACCCCGACGCCGCCGCCGGCGGTGCGCTGGCGACGCTGGCCGAACGTGCGCTGCCGGCCGAACCCGGCGTCTGGGACGAGTTGCGTGCCGGCGACGGCAGCGTGCGCCCGGCCTGGCGCCGTTTCGCCGACTGGATGCCCGAGCCCGCCGGCGGCGAACTCGCCGCCGACCTGGACCGGCGCATCCTGCAGATCGCGCAGCAGATCCGGCTGGACGGCGTCACGCACAACGTTTTCGACGACCAGGGCGCGCCGATGCGGCCCTGGTCGCTGGAGCTGCTGCCGCTGCTGATCGAGCCCGCCGACTGGGCCCAGATCGAAGCCGGCGTGACGCAGCGTGCGGCGCTGCTCGAACGTGTGCTCGACGACGTCTACGGCGCGCGCCGCCTGCTCGCCGAAGGCCTGCTGCCGCCGGCGCTGCTGCTGCGCCATCCGGGTTATCTGCGGCCGATGATCGGCTCCCGGCCGCCGGGCAATCTGCGCCTGCACATCGTCGCCTTCGACCTGGCGCGCGGCCCCGACGGCCGCTGGTGGGTCGTCGCCCAGCGCACGCAGGGGCCCTCGGGCCTGGGCTATGTGCTGCACAACCGGCTGCTGGTCTCGCGCCAGTTCCCCGACGCCTTCCGCGAACTGCGTGTGCAGCACCTGGCGGCCAGCTACCGGCGGCTGCTGGACACGGTGGAAGCGGCGGCGCGCGAGGTCTCGGGCGGCAGCGCGCCACGGGTCGCGCTGCTGACGCCGGGGCCGTACAGCGAGACCTACTACGAACACGCCTACCTCGCGCGCTACCTCGGCCTGCCGCTGGTCGAAGGCGGCGACCTGACGGTGCGCGACGAACGTGTCTACCTGAAGACGGTGCAGGGGCTGGAGCCGGTGCACGCGCTGCTGCGCCGCCTGGACGACGACTGGTGCGACCCGCTGGAGCTGCGCCCCGACTCGACGCTGGGTGTGCCGGGGCTGCTGCAGGCGGCGCGTGCCGGCACCGTGGTGATGGCCAACGCGCTCGGCAGCGCCTTTCTCGAGTCGCCGGCGGTCCAGGGTTTCCTGCCCGGCATCTGCGAACGCCTGCTGGGCGAGCCCCTGCGCATGCCGGCACTGCCGACCTGGTGGTGCGGCGAAACCGCGGCCTGGGACGACGTGCGCGAGCGCCTGGCCGGCAAGATGGTGCGCAGCACCTTCCCGCACGGCGGGCGCACGTCGCAGATCCACGATTCGGCCCAGGGTGTCGCGTCCGACCCCGACGCCTGGACCATTCAGGGCCGGCTGCGTTTCTCGCGTGCTCCGATCTGGGGCGGCGCGGCGCTCCATCCGCGCCCCGCCATGGTGCGTGTGTATGCAATCGCCGAAGGTGGTGGCCGCTGGCACGTGCTGCCGGGCGGCATGACCCGCGTCTCGCGGCGCGAGGACGCGTCGGTGTCGATGCAGCGCGGTGGCTCCAGCCTGGACACCTGGGTGCTGAGCGAGGGCCCGGTCGACACCTTCTCGATGCTGCCGCGGCGGCTGGAAGTCGACGACATCGCCGCACGCCGGCGCCCGGTGTCCAGCCGCACCGGCGAGAACCTGTTCTGGCTCGGCCGCTACACCGAACGCACCGAACACCTGGTGCGGCTGGCGCGTGCGACGCTGCTGCAGATCGACGCCGAGAGCGACGCCGACCTGGCGGTGCAGCGTGCGCTGTCGGCGATGGCGGTGGCCAGCGGCCTGGCGCCGCCGGGCGTGCCGACGCTGGAGCAGTCGGCCACCCGCTTCGAGCGGGTGCTGCTCGGCGGCCTGGGCAACGCCGCTGGCGCCTTCAGCGTCGCCTTCAACCTGCGTGCGCTCGAGCGTGCGTCGCAGGCGCTGCGCGAGCGCCTGTCGTCCGAGCAGTGGGGGCTGATCCGCTCGATGAGCGAAGCCTTCGAAGCCGTGTTCGCCGCCGGGCCGACGCGGCCGCCGCCGCTGCCCGAGGTGCTGCCGGCGCTGGACCGGCTGGCGCTGCGGCTGGCGGCCGTCACCGGCGTGCAGACCGACCGCATGACACGCGACCACGGCTGGCGGCTGCTCGCCGTCGGCCGGTTGCTGGAGCGCCTGGTCGGCCTGAGTGCCAGCCTGGAGGCGCTGCTGCAGCACGGCGCCCAGGGCAGCGCCGCCGGCGTCGACCTGCTGCTCGAACTCTTCGACAGCGCGATCACCTTCCGCGCGCGCTACCAGCGCCACGAGGATCTGCTGGCGCTGGCCGACCTGCTGGTGCTGGACGACTCCAACCCGCGCGCCTACGCCGGCGTGCTGCGCCGGCTGCGCACCGAGCTGCGCAAGCTGCCGCTGGACGAAGCCGGCGTCGCGCCGCTGCTGGCGCGGCTGCCGGCCGCAGGCGCCGGGCTGACGCTGGAGTCGCTGCGCGGCGCCAGCGACGCCGTCATCGTCGAGCGCCTGCTGGCGCTGTCGGTGTCGCTGCGCGCGGCGGCGTTGGCGCTGGCCGACGACATCGGCGTGCGCTTCTTCACCCTCGCCCACGGACAGGACCAACGCGTGTGAACGAACTCGAGGTCGTGCACGAAACGCGCTACGACTACGCCGCGCCGGTGACGCTGGCGCATCACCTGGCGCATCTGCAGCCGTTGGACGACGCCGGGCAGCGTCTGCTCGGCCACGAGCTGGAGATCGCCCCGGCGCCGCAGCAGCGCCGCGACTCCTGCGACGCCTTCGGCAATCCGCAGTGCCACTTCACGCTGCTGCGGCCGCATGCCGCGCTGCTGGTGCGCTCGACCAGCCGGGTGCGGCTGGCAGCCCGTTTTGCCGCGCTGCGGCCGGAACGCTCACCTGCCTGGGATGCGCTGGCGGCGCGCCTGCGCTACGTCGCCCGTTCGCCCTTCGAGCCTGCGGGCGAGTTCGCGCTGCCGTCGCCTTTCGTGCCGCGCCTGGAGGCGCTGCGCGACTGGGCTGCACCGGTGTTCACGCCCGCGCGTCCGGTGGCCGAGGCGGCCATCGCGCTGATGCACCGGCTGCACGCCGACTTCGACTACGAAAGCCGCAGCACCGAGGTCGACACGCCGCTGGCCCAGGCCTTCGCCCAGCGCCGCGGCGTCTGCCAGGACTTCGCCCACCTGATGGCCGGCGCCTTGCGGATGCACGGGCTGCCGGCGCGTTACGTCAGCGGCTACCTGCTGACACGCGGCCCCGAGGACGGCACGGCGATGGTCGGCGCCGACGCCTCGCACGCCTGGGTGCAGGTCTGGTGTCCGGACACACCCGGCGTCGCCGGCGGTTGGCTCGACCTGGACCCGACCAACGACCTCGTGCCCGGCAGCGGCCATGTGCGTGTCGCCGTCGGGCGCGACTTCGGCGACGTCACGCCGCTGCGCGGCGTGATCCGCGGCGGCGGCCGCCACACCCTGGCCGTGGGCGTGACCACACGGCTCGTGGGTCCGGTTGTTGCTAATCCCTGCTGAAGAGGAGCGATTCCAGCGATGAAGCCCAGCTTCGACGAGATGAGCACCGCCGACGGCACGGTGCGGTCGCACTACCGGACCTACGAACGCTGGCTGCGGCAGCAGCCGCCCGAGGCAATGCAGTCGGCCCGCAGCGAGGCGGAGATGATCTTCCGCCGCGTCGGCATCACCTTCGCGGTCTATGGCGCCAAGGACGAAGACGGCGCCGGCACCGAGCGCCTGATCCCCTTCGACGTCATCCCGCGCGTGATCCCCGGCGCCGAGTGGCGCGAGCTGGAGGCGGGCCTGGCGCAGCGTGTCACCGCGCTCAACCGCTTCCTGCACGACGTCTACCACGGCCAGGAGATCCTGAAGGCCGGCGTCGTGCCCGCCGACCTCATCCTGCGCAACAGCCAGTTCCGCCCCGAGATGATGGGTGTGGACGTGCCGGGCCAGGTCTATTCGCTGATCTCCGGCATCGACATCGTGCGTGCCGCCAAGGCCGACGGCAGCGGCGCCTACTACGTGCTCGAGGACAACCTGCGCGTGCCCAGCGGCGTGAGCTACATGCTCGAGAACCGCAAGATGATGATGCGGCTCTTCCCCGAGCTCTTCGCCAGCCACCGCATCGAGCCGGTCGCGCACTATCCCGACCTGCTGCTGGAGACGCTGCGCGAGGTGGCGCCGGGTGCCGCCGACGATCCGGTCGTCGTCGTGCTGACGCCGGGCATGTACAACAGCGCCTACTTCGAACACGCCTTCCTCGCCCAGCAGATGGGCGTCGAGCTGGTCGAGGGCCAGGACCTGTTCGTGCGCGACGGCTTCGTCTACATGCGCACGACCCAGGGCCCGAAACGTGTCGACGTGATCTACCGCCGCGTCGACGACGACTTCCTCGACCCGCGCGCCTTCCGCCCCGACTCGACGCTGGGCTGCGCCGGGCTGCTGGACGTCTACCGCGCCGGCAACGTGACGCTGGCCAACGCCATCGGCACCGGCATCGCCGACGACAAGAGCGTCTACCCCTACGTGCCCAAGATGGTCGAGTTCTACCTCGGCGAAAAACCCATCCTGCACAACGTGCCGACCTGGGTCTGCCGCGAGCGCGGCGACCTGGATCACGTGCTCGCGCACCTGGGCGAACTCGTCGTCAAGGAAGTGCACGGCGCCGGCGGCTACGGCATGCTCGTCGGCCCGGCGGCGAGCAAGGCCGAGATCGAGGCCTTCCGCGCCCAGCTGCTGGCCAACCCGTCCAACTACATCGCCCAGCCGACGCTGGCGCTGTCGACCTGCCCGACCTATGTCGAGCGCGGCATCGCGCCGCGCCACATCGACCTGCGGCCTTTCGTGCTGTCGGGCAAGACGGTGCAGATGGTGCCCGGCGGGCTGACGCGCGTGGCGTTGAAGGAAGGGTCGCTGGTCGTCAACTCGTCGCAGGGCGGGGGTACCAAGGACACCTGGGTTCTCGAGGACTGACGCGCGCAGGAGGAACAAGATGCTCTCTCGAACCGCCGACCACTTGTTCTGGATGGCGCGCTACATGGAGCGCGCCGAGAACACCGCCCGCATGCTCGACGTCAACTACCAGACCTCGCTGCTGCCGCAGTCGGCCGACATGGCCGAGCAGGGCTGGCAGGGGCTGCTGTCGATCAGCGAGCTGAGCTGGAGCTTCCAGCAGAAGTACAGCGAGCTCACGCCGCGCAACGTCATGGACTTCATGGTGCGCGACGAGACCAACCCGTCGAGCATCCTGTGCTGCCTGCGCGCGGCGCGCGAGAACGCGCGTGCGGTGCGCGGTGCGCTGACGACCGAGGTCTGGGAGACGCAGAACCAGACCTGGCTCGAGTTCAACCGGCTGCTCAAGGAAGGCCGCTTCGAGCGCGACCCGAGCACCGTCTTCGAGTGGGTCAAGTACCGCTCGCACCTGTCGCGCGGCGTCACCGTCGGCACCATGCTGCAGGACGAGGCCATGCACTTCCTGCGTGTCGGCACCTTCCTCGAACGCGCCGACAACACCGCGCGCCTGCTCGACGTGAAGTACCACGCGCTGTCCTCCGAGTACTTCGGCAATGGCAACGTCAAGGAGACGCAGGAGGTCGACTTCTATCACTGGAGCGCGATCCTGCGCTCGGTCTCCGGCTTCGAGATCTACCGCAAGGTCTACCGCAACGTGATCCGCCCGGAACGTGTCGCCGAGCTGCTGATCCTGCGCCCGGACATGCCGCGCTCGCTGGCTGCCTGCATGAACGAGGTCGTCGCCAACCTCGAGCCGGTGGCGAATCAGCAGAGCGCCGAGACGCTGCGCCGCGCCGGCCGGCTGCAGGCCGACCTGCAGTACGGGCGCATCGACGAGATCCTCGCCACCGGGCTGCACGCCTACCTGACGCAGTTCATGGACCGCGTCAACGACCTCGGCGCCGGCATCGGCCGCGACTTCCTGGTGCCGGTGGCCGCCTGATTCAGTTCGGCGCCGCGCTCGCCGCCGGGTCGGCGGCCGCGGCGGCGAGTGTCGCCGCGCGCGCCTGGGCGACCGCGTCGCCCAGCGCCAGCACCGCCATCGCGTAGTAGGACGAGGCGTTGTAACGCGTGAGCACGCGGAAGTTGGCGGTGCCGGCGACGTAGCTTGGCGCCGCGGCGCCGTTCTGCAGTTCGACCAGCGCCAGCAGCCCGGCGTGGGCGCGGCCGCCGGCGTCGAGTTCGGCTCCGGCGGCGGCGAACTCGGCCGGCGTGAAGCTGGGTTCGATGTCGGGCGCCAGCAGCCGCGCGCGCGCCGCCGTGTCCACCGGCGGCGCCACCGCATGTGTTGCCGCCAGCCCCGGCTGCCAGCCGTGGGCGGCCAGGAAGTTGGCGACGCTGCCGACGGCGTCGACGCCGTTGCCGCCCAGGTCGACGTGGCCGTCGCCGTCGAAGTCGACCGCCAGCCGGTTCAGGTTGCTGGGCATGAACTGCGGCAGCCCGATGGCGCCGGCGAAGGAGCCGCGCACCTGCTGCGCGTCCAGCCCCTCGCGCTGCGCCCAGACCAGGAACTCCTCCAGTTCGCGGCGGAAGAAGGGGCTGCGGTCGCTGCGCCCGCCGGGGAAGTCGAAGGCCAGCGTCGCGAGCGCGTCGACGATGCGAAAGCGCCCCATGATGCGGCCGTAGAAGGTCTCTACGCCGATGATGCCGACCACGATCTGCGGCGGCACGCCCCAGCGCGCCTGGGCATGTGCGAGCGCGTCCTCGTGCTGCTGCCAGAAGGCCAGCCCGGCGGCGATGCGGCGCGGCTCGACGAAACGTGCGCGGTAGGCGGCCCAGTCCTTGGCGGTGCCGGCCGGCGGCGGCATCACCAGGCGCTGCACGGTCTCGAGGCGGCGCGCCTGCGCGAGCTGCGCCGCCTCGAGACCGTGCAG